>CAZITQ010000320.1:0-7280 GCA_964542165.1 uncultured Rickettsiales bacterium | reverse complement strand
GCCCTGGCACTCCGGGTCGTCGCCGTCCACGTCCCCGTCGCAGTCGTTGTCCACGCCGTCGAGGCAGTCCTCGAGGGCGTCCGGATTCGCCGTGGGATCGCCGTCGTCGCAGTCCCCGTCACAGGACGTCCACAGGTCCCCGTCCACGTCGTCCGGGTTCAGGGCCGGATCCAGGTCGTCGCAGTCCCCGTCGCAGGACGTCGATCCGTCCAGGTCCTCGTCGTCCAGGTTCAGGGTCGGATCCTCGTCGTCGCAGTCCCCATCGCACGTGGTCCACAGATCCCCGTCCACATCCGCCGCGTCCAGGTCCGGATCGGTGTCGTCGCAGTCGTCGTCGTTGAGGGCGTAACCCGGGAGGATCGCGCAGTCCTGCACCGCCGCCGCCCCCTCCTCGCCGTAGCCGTCCCCGTCGGCGTCCGGGTACCAGTCCTGGACCGCGACCCCGTCGTCCACCTGGCCGTTGCAGTCGTTGTCCTCGCCGTCACACAGCTCCGGCGCCCCCGGGTAGACCAGGGGATCGCCGTCGTCACAATCTCCGGACGCGGAGACGTGGTCCGCCGGCGCCTGGCAGGCCACCGCCGTGGAGGAGGCATCGCCGAAGCCGTCCCCGTCCAGGTCCGCGTACCAGGTGAGGGCATCCACGGCGTCGTCCTCGTCGACCTGGCCGTCGCAGTCGTCGTCCTCGCCGTTGCAGTACTCGTCCGCGCCCGGGTACTGGTCCGGGTCCCCGTCGTCGCAGTCCCCCGCCACCGCGATGTGGTTCGCCGGCGCCTGGCAGCTGGTCACCGCCGCGCCGGGATCGCCGTGGCCGTCCCCGTCCAGGTCGGCGTACCAGGTGGCCGCGTCCGCCGCGTCGTCCTCGTCCACGTCACCGTCGCAGTCGTTGTCGATTCCGTCGCAGAGCTCGTCCTCGCCCGGGCTCACCGAGCCGTCCGTGTCGTCACAGTCGTCCGGGTTGCCCACGAACCCGGGCGGCGCGGCACAGGCCTGCTGGCTCACCGCGGCGTCGCCGTACCCGTCGCCGTCCAGGTCCTCGTACCAGGTCAGGACGTCCACCGCGTCGTCCTCGTCCACCTCCCCGTCGCAGTCGTTGTCGATGCCATCGCAGGACTCGTCCGCGTCCGGGTTCACCGCCCAGTCCAGGTCGTCGCAGTCCTGGTCGTCGGCCACGCGTCCAGGGGGCGCGTCACAGGCCTGTGCGGCGTCCGACGCGTCTCCGAAGCCATCCCCATCCAGGTCCGCGTACCAGGTGGACGCGTCCACCGCGTCGTCCTCGTCCACGTCCCCGTCGCAGTCGTTGTCGATGCCGTCGCAGGTCTCGTCCGCGTCGGGGTTCACCGCCGGATCGACGTCGTCGCAGTCCCCGCCGCCACAGGCGTCGTCCTGGTACCCATCCCCATCGGCGTCCAGGCAGCACTCGGGGTTGGGGGCGCCGGGTGTCCCCCGGTCTCCGTAGCCGTAGACGACCAGGGCCTCGCACCAGTAGCTGCCGTCGTCGTTGTACTCGGGGTAGTCGGGATCCAGGGCCATGGCCGCGCCCGTCGGGTCGGGCCAGTCCACGCCGTCGTCGAACTCGATCCGGTCCAGCTCCACCCCCCCGTGGGTCAGCACGATCTCGTCCTCGTCGTTGCCCAGAGACATCTGACCACCGTACTCGTAGTCCACGACCACGCCGCCGTTGTCCGCCGGATTCGACTCGCGCCCGAGGACCACGGGGTCGCCCGCGGCGACCAGCAGGGTGGCGTTCACCGAGAACCCATCCGTCCCCTCGTCCGTGACCTCCAGCCCGAACAGGTTCACGTCCACTCCGGTGGTGTTGGTGATCTCGAACCACTCCCCGTTGCCATCGGGGACCACCTGGGGGTCCTTCATCACCTCGGTGATCACGATGGCGTGCGGGGGGAAGGCCCCGTTGTCGAACAGCCCGTCGCAGTCCTGGTCCACCCCGTCGAAGTCCTCCGTCGCGCCGGGGTGGATGTCCGCGTCGCCCTCGTCACAGTCCCCGTCGCTCGCCACGTAGCCCTGGGGTGCATCGCAGGCCTGGACCGCGGACGCCGCGTCGCCATACCCGTCCCCGTCCAGGTCCTCGTACCACAGCCCCGCGTCCGCGGCGTCGTCCTCGTCCACGTCCCCGTCGCAGTCGTTGTCCTCTCCGTCGCAGAGCTCGACACCCCCCGGCTTGTTGTCGAAGTCCGTGTCGTCGCAGTCACCGTCGTTGGGCGAGTACCCGCCCGGGAGACCGCAGGCCTCCAGCGGCGCGTTGGGATCGCCGAATCCGTCACCGTCGTCGTCGGCGTAGTAGGTGTTGCCGTTGACCGGCTCCTCGTCCACGTCCCCGTCGCAGTCGTCGTCCTCGTTGTTGCAGATCTCGTCGGCGCCCGGGTACTGGAAGGCGGCCTGGTCGTCGCAGTCCTCGTCGTTGCCCACGAAGTCGACGGGGGCGGAGCAGGCCTGCAGGACGATGGCCGGGTTGCCGTAGCCGTCGCCGTCCACGTCGGCCCACCAGTCCTCGGCGTCGATGGCGTCGTCCTCGTCCACGTCCCCGTCGCAGTCGTCGTCGATGCCGTTGCACTCCTCGTCGGCGGTGGGTCCCACGGCCGGGTCGGTGTCGTCGCAGTCCCCGTCGCAGGGGCTGGCGCCGTCGCCGTCCATGTCCACCGAACAGTCCGCGTCGGCGCAGTCGGCCTGACCGTCGCCGTCGTTGTCCGCGCCGTCGTCACAGTCGACCTCCCCGCAGACCACCGAGAAGTCGTCGAACAGCAGCCCGTCCTGGGGCACCTTGTAGTCGTCGGCCTCGCAGAGTTCGAAGCTCACGGAGCCCCCGGCGTAGGCCGAGATGTCGATGGCGACGTCGTGGAGGATCTCGATGTCGTAGTCGTTGGCCGTCAGCTGCTCGAGGCGCTCGTAGGTCGCTCCGTCGGTGGAGATCCCGATGCACTCCCCACCCGGCGGGCTGTCGTGGTCCCAGCTGGACGCACAGCTGTCCGCGTCGTCGCCGTAGTTGTACAGGTGGAAGGTGACCGTCGCGCTGGGACAGGCGCTGAGGTCCACCACCGTGGTCTCGATGGCCGTCTTCTGGGAAAAGGCGTTGTTGCACGCCGCCAGCGACAGACCCCAGCCCGTGCCCTCGCCGGGATCGTGGAAGTCGTAGCAGGACTCGTCGGGGAAGACGCCCCCCTGGTGGTGAACCCAGCCCGCGGGAAGGGCCTGGTCCTCGAAGTCCTCGGTGAACAGCGCCTGGGCGGCGGCGGAGCCAGGCGTCGTGAACAGGAACGCGGCTCCGAGCAACGCGTGCGTCAGGTGGGTTCGGGCTGTCATCGGCACCTCCCCGGTCGGCGGCCCCTCTCGGCCGTCAACCCCCTATGGTACCGTATGCGTCGATGCACACCGGCTCCGATCCCGTCCTGGTGATCCTCCACGGGCTGCCTCCCCGGACCGGCGCTCCGGTCAGCGGCATGGGGCTACGGGCCTGGACCAACGGAGAGGGGCTGCGTTCCCACGGGTTCGAGGTGGTCTATGCCACCCGCCGCTCGGACGCGGAGTCCAACGGCGCGGCCGGCGATGCCGACGGCTCCGCCGATCGTCCGCTGACCTTCCACCACGAGGAGCTGGCGGACCTGGTCGCCAGGGTGGATCCTTCGGTGATCCTCGTGGAGGCCACCGACGAGGTGACCCGGCTGCCAGCGGCGAGCGCCCCGGTGGTCCTCGACCTCTTCGCCCCGCGCCTCCTCGAGCGCCAGTTCCAGGGAATCGACGACCCCCAGGAGGCCACCCGCCTGCTCGAAGCGGTGGGTCGCGCAGACCACTACCTGTTCAGCAACACCCGGCAGCGCGACTACCACCTGGGCCTGCTCACGGTGGCCGGCGTCGACTGCCGCCGCTGGCCCGGGTCGGTGGTCCCCCTGTCCTGTCCACTGGAGGCGCCCCGCCGGGCCTGGCCCAGGGAGCCGGTCCTGGTGACCGGCGGCGTGAGCTGGCCCTGGATCGACGCGGCGAATCCCCTGGGCGTGGTGGTCGAGCAGCTGGATCGCCGACGCGCGGGCTCGCTGCGCCTCTTCGGCGGGTCGTACGTCGTCGAGGGCGGTGACGAAGGCGCCCTGACCGTTCCGGGGGAAGGGCTCCCCGGCAGCGACCGCCTGGTCGCCGAGGGTTTCGTACCCTACGAGGAGCTGTTGCACGCGTACGCCCGCGCGAGCCTGGCGGTGGACCTGACCCTGCCCAACCCCGAGCGGGAGCTGAGCTTCTCGTTCCGCCACGTGGACTACCTGCGCTGCGGGCTGCCCATGCTGCTGGCCGACCACACGGTGGCGGCCCGCGAGCTCGCCGATGCGGGTGCGGCGGTGGCGGTGGACGCCAGCGATCCCCGGGCGATCTGCCGCGCGCTGGACGGCCTGCTGGACGATCCGGACCGGCTCAAGCGCATGGGCCGCGCGGCGCGCAAGCTCGCCCGGACCCGCCACGGCTGGCACGAGGCCACCGCCCCCCTGGCCGCCTTCTGTCGGCGGCCGAGGCACCGGGAGCGCTCCCCCACCCTGCTGGTCCGCGCGGCGGCCGAGCGCAACCGGGTGGCCGACGAGTTGGAGATGGCCCGCAACCGGGGCGACCTGCTCGCGGAGCGGCTGGCCCTGGCCGAGGAGAGGATTCGCAGGGCGGACCGGGAGCGCGAGATCGCGTGGCGCCACTTCCGCGAGGCCTCCGAGCAGCTGGAGCGGACCTGGGCGTCCCACGGACGGATGGAGGAGGCGCGCGATCGGGCCTGGGAGGCCCACGCTCGGACCGCCGCGGACGTGGATCGGGCCCTGGATCAGCGGGACGCGGCCTGGGAGGCCCACGGCACCGCGGTGGCCGCCGCCGAGCGGGCCGTGGCGGAGCGGGACCGCGCCTGGGCCGAGCAGGACCGCGGCGCCGCGACCGTGGAGCGGATCGCCGACGAGCGTGATGCGGCCTGGAAGGCCCACGCGGAGCTCGCCGCGGTGGTCGAGGGGTTGATCGCCGAGCGGGACGCGGCCTGGAAGGCCCACGGGAGCACCGCCGCCGCCGTGGAGCGCCTCGGAGAGGAGAGAGACGCGGCCTGGAAGGCCCACGAAGAGGCGGTCGCCGGGCTGGGTCGGATGAACGGAGAGCGCGGCGAGGCCTGGCGAGCCCACGACCAGGCCGTCGCGGCGGGGGAGGCGCTGGCAGCGGAGCGCGAGACGGCCTGGAAGGCCCACGACGACGCCCGATCCCGGGAAGAGCGGCTGCGGGTGGACCGGGACGCCGCATGGCGGGCCCACGACGAGGCCGTCAATGCCGGCAACACCGCGAGGGCGGACCGGGACGCCGCCTGGGAGGCCCACGACGAGGCCGTGGCGGAGGCCCGGGAGCGGACCGAGGAGCGCGATCGGATCGCGACTGCGGAGCTGCAGGCTCTGGCCGATCTCCGGCGAGCCGAGGCCGAGCGGGAGGAGGCCCGGTCCGAGGCCAGCGAGCTGCGGGCCCGCAGGGACGCCCTCGAGGGCGATCTGCGGGGCGCGGTGGACGCGGTGGCGGCTGCCGAGGCCGCACGGGCCCAGGTCGAGGCCGAGCTGCGCGACCAGATCGATGCCATCGACGACGACCGACAGCGGCTCGAGGAGCTGCTGCGCGAGACCGTGGGCTGGAAGGCCCGGCGGTTGGTGGGCCGCATCCGCGGGCGCGAAGACGACGAACCGGTGTAGACTCCCGCACATCCGAGAACAGGAGACACGCATGCTGGACCTGCGATGGTTGAGCCTCGTCCTGATCGCCCTGCTGGCGCTGAGTGGGTGCCCCGGGGACGACGATGACAGCGCCGCCCCCGACGACGACGACGACAGCGCCGATCCCGAGCAGTACCCGACCGTCTACTGCCCAGGCGACCCGTCCGGGATGTGCGATCCCGGCGGAGATCCCGCCCTCATGGCGGGCGTCGCAGCGGTCTCCATCACCCCCACCTGCTGGGAGAACTGGACCGACGCCAACGGCAACGACGAGTACGGCGTGACCGAGGGCGACACCTACGAGGACTGCGGCTGTGATCAGCTGTGCGAGGGCGACCCGGGGTACCCGGGCCCCGACGAGTACGAGGGGGACGGGGTCTTCCAGGCGATCTGGCTCGCGGGAAGCTCCCAGGGCCGGGCGATGAAGGAGATCAACGACGAGATCTGGGTCCGCGCCCTCGTGCTGAGCCAGGGCGAGAGCTCGATCGCGATCCTGTCGGCGGACCTGGTGGGTTACTCCCGCAAGCCGATCAAGGACATCCAGGACCAGATCCGGCAGACCACCGACGTCGACTACGTGCTGTGGTCCAGCACCCACACCCACCAGGGGCCCGACACCCTGGGCATCTGGGGACCGGCGCTGAACACCACGGGGGTGGTCGACTGGTACTACCCCCAGGTCGCCGCGGCCGGCATCGCCGCCATCGAGGAGGCCGCCGCGGACCAGGTGGCGGTGGATCTGAGCGTGGCCGAGTACGACATCGCCCACTCCGACTGCGAGGGCCAGGGCATCAACAACTTCAACGACGACCACCGGGATCCCAACATCACCGACGAGCGCATCTTCTCGGTGCTGTTCACCGAGACCGGCTCCGGCGCCACGGTGTCCACCCTGGTGAACTGGCCCAACCACCCCGAGGTGATGATCGACGAGGTCTACCAGACCAGCGGCTTCGCCCACTACTGGCGGGAGGGACTGGAGAACGGGGTGCAGACCCCCGACGGGCTGCTCCCCGGCCTCGGGGGGACCGCGATCTACGTGCAGGGCATGTGCGGCGGCATGATGACGCCGCTGGGCACGGACCCCTTCGACCTGTTCGGTGTCCAGTGGTTCGACTACGGCTTCGACATGGTCCAGGCCCAGGGGGACTACCTGGCCTGGTTCTCGCTCCAGTCCCTGATGGACGCCACCCCCGTCGCGGACCCACAGCTGACCTTCCGGTTCAAGGAGGTCGGGGTTCCCGTGGAGAACGAGGGCTACTGGCTCTACCTGAACCTGGGTGTGCTGAACCGGGAGCTGTTCACCTTCGAGATTCCCGACCCCGACGGCCTGATCGGCGAGGACAACATGCCCATCGCCACCACCGAGGTCGGCGTCATCGAGATCGGCCCGATCGAGATCCTGACCATCCCCGGCGAGATGCTCCCCGAGATCGGCATCGGCGGCTACGACGGCAGCCACACCGGACCGCTGCAGGAGCTGCTGGACGAGGGAGAGCACGCCCCCGCCCTGGGCCTGGCCCCCGCCCCGCCCGCCCGGGCCGCCCGGCGGGGCGGCGCGGG
>CAZITQ010000319.1:0-7366 GCA_964542165.1 uncultured Rickettsiales bacterium | reverse complement strand
AGCTCCGACACCCCCTCGATGGTGGCCACCGACTGCTCGATGGGCCGGGTGATCAGGCTCTCCATCTCCTCGGGGGCCACGTCCGTATAGGCGGTGACCACCGAGATCGATGGGAAGTCGATGGAGGGCATCAGGTCGACGGGCAGGCGAGAGAGGCTGACCGCCCCGGTGCTGATCAGGGCGATGGCGGCCATCGCGACCGCCACGGGGTGGCGGATGGCGAATCGGGTCAAGGCTTGTCCTTGGTCTCAAGGCCGCCTTCGGCGTCTCGCTGGCGGCTGATCCCAGGCGACGTGCCCGCATCCGAAGCGTCGGGGCCGACACCGTCACGCCCCTCAGGCCCCCCAACCTGGTCGCTCGGCCGTTGCTCCTGATCGCCCTCCAGGCGCCCCTCATCCCCCAGGTCACTACGAAGCCCCGACCCGACGGGCCCTATCTCGACAGCAGGTCCCGCGTCGATCTTCGGCCCCTCCTCGACCACCGCCGTGGCCTCGATCTCCGGCACCGGATGGTCCGACACGTCGGGCGTCCCCGCCTCCACCCCCTCACCCCCCAGAACCTCCACCTTCGCGCCAGCCTTGAGCAGGTGCTGACCGCCCACCACCACGGCCTCCCCCGCGGAGATTCCCTGGAGGATCTCGGTCTGGCCCTGCTGTGTCGTGCCGACGACCACCGGGAAGAGGTGGGCTGTCCCCTCGCGAACCAGGAAGACTGCGTCGCCGGAGCCGTCCGGGTGGTCGATCACCGACTCGGCGGGGACCATCAGGGCGGCCTCGACCTGGGGCAACTCCAGGGTCAGGCGCGCGAACATTCCGGGCAGCAGCCGCCCCGAGTCGTCCTCGACCGCCGCCTCGACCACCACCGTCCCGCTCTCCGGGTCCACGGCGGGCGCCACGCCGGCGATCTCGCCGACGAAGTGCTCGCCCGGGAAGGCATCTACCGAGAGCGCCACCGGCGTCCCGGGAGCCAGCTGGACCGCCGCGTAGTCCGGCACCTGGATCCTCGCCCGCAGCGGCCCCCGGCCCACCAGCCGGATCACCGCCGCGCCCGCGGGCACCGTGTCGCCGGCCTCGTGGTAGCGATCGGCCACCACCCCGTCGAAGGGGGCCACGATGCGGGTCTCGGCCTCCTGCAGGAGCAGGCTCTCCAGGCGGGCCCGGGCCTGCTCCATCTGGGCCACCGCCGAGTCCAGGCCGGCCTGGGCGCCCGCCGCGCCGGACCGGGCGTCGTCCAGCTGCTGGGTCGTCACCAGCTGGTCCGCTGCCAGGGTCTCGATCCGGGCCAGGTCCCGATCGGCCCGCTCGGCGTCGAGCCGTGCCTGGCGCAGGGTGGCGTCGGCCAGGTCCAGGCCCGCCGCGGCCTCCTGGCGCTGCCGGGTGACATCGCGGTCGTCCATGGCGGCCATCAGCCGGCCGGCGTGGACCTCGTCCCCCACCTGGACGTCCACGTAGGTCAGGCGGCCGCCGAACTGGGTCGCCACCTCCACGTCCCGGTCGGTGAGCAGGGTCCCGGTGCGTTCCAGCGTCCGGGTCAGGGAGTGGGTCTGGACCGGCGCGACCCTCACCGCCACGGCCCGCGGTCCCCCGCCGGGGCCGCCCAGCGCCGCGTCCGCGTCGGTGCCGCAGCCGCAGCCGCCCAGGGCGGCCAGGCCGAAGCCGACGACCGCAGCGAGGGTGCCCGCGAGGAGACCTCTCATCGGGCCGCCGCTCCGTACGCCTGCAGGGGATCCACGCCCAGCACCTCCAGCAGGTCCACCTCGGCCAGGTCACGGGCGAGCTGGGCGCCCACGAGTTCCGCGGCGGCGGCGTCGCGTTCGGTCTTGAGTGTGGTGACCTCGAGACCGGTGGCCAGCCCTTCCTGGTACAGCCTCATCCCCGCCTCCAGGTTGGCCTGGGCCAGTGCGTCGATCTCCCGGGCCACCTGCAGGGCCGCCTCGGCCGCTTCCAGCGCCAGCTCACTCGAGCGGACCAGGGCCGCAGCTTCCCGGTCGAGCCGGTCCAGCTCCAGGCGAGCCTGGTTGCGCGTGGCCCGGGCGGCGCGGACGTCGGCCACCGGGCCCACGATGCCCTGAAGCTCCCACTCCAGCTGGAGCCCCAGGGTCCAGCGTTCCGACGGCAGCTGCGCGCGCAGGTCCTCGCGGTCGTAGCGGGTGTACTGCCAGGAGAAGCCCAGCCGCAGCTCGGGGCTAAGCCCGAGGCCCGCGGCGTGGACGGCGGCCTCGGCCGCACGTTCGCCCCACTCGGCCGCGAGGATGTCGGGACGATCCGCCTGGGCGAGCACCACCCGCTCCTCGGTGGTCGAACCCGGAAGGGAGGGGCGCTGGGGAGAGGACAGGCGGTAGGAGCCCAGGGGCAGATGCGCCGCGTGGGCCAGGGTCAGGTCGGCCTGATCCGCGGCGAACCGGGCCTGCTCCACCGTGCCGTCGGCGGTGATCCGGTCGGCCCGCGCGCGCTCCACGCCGATGCGGGTCTCGGTGCCCGCGGCCAGACGGCTCTCGGCCGCGGCCTCCAGAGTGCGCGCCGCCGAGGCCGAGGCCTGGGAGACCTCCACGGCCGAATGGGCCGACATGGCCTGGTAGTAGGCCCGGGCCACGCCGAAGGCCACCTCGTTGCGGGTGGCGTCGAGGGTCGAGCGGCTGGCCCGCTCCGTGCGCGCAGCGGCCACCAGCCCGCCGATGGCCGCGGGCACGATCAGCGGGGTGGTCACGTCGAAGGTGGGCCGCCAGATCTCGTACTTGGCCACCGGGTAGTCCAGCCCGGTGCGCAGCATCATCATCTCGTCGCCCGAGACGATACGGGACAGGCCCAACCCGGGGGTGGGCAGTAGAGCCGAGGCCGCGGACGCGATGTCGGCGCGCGAGGCCTCCAGGTCCTGCTCCGCGATTCCGATCCACTCGTCGCCCTCGGCGGCGGCCCGCAGGGCCTCGGCCAGGGTCAGGGCGGTGTCCCCGGCGGCCGCCGCTCCGTCCCAGGCCAGCGAGAGGGCCAGGGCCAGCGTCAGGGCAAGTGCACGGCGGGGCGCAGGCATGAGCGGCTCAACGACCCTGCGGCCGGCGCCCCCAGTCGGTGCGCTTGGCGAAGTCGAAGAGGTTGGCGAAGTACTCGTCCACCCGCGGCGGCCGCAGGTCGGTCCCCGCGAGGGCCTCGAGGGTGGTCGTGTTGTCGAAGAACGGGTTCTGGGACATGTAGGGCAGGTACTGGATCCCCTGGCCGATGATCGCCCGCTGGGACGCCGAGAGCCGGTTGTACATCTCGACCCGGTACTCGTCGGTGAACTCCTCGGGGCGGATGATTTCGGGCAGGGGCTGGTCGAAGTGGAAGGCCGCCAGCTTCATCATCTCGCCGTTGGTGGCGCAGCCGTCCACCCCCGCGGCCAGGGGGTAGCAGTTCCCCGCGCAGTCGTCGCGATCGAGGATGTGGAGCATGGCATCGCAGACGAAGTTGATGGGCACCACGTCCGCCGGGGCGTCGGGGTTGCCGATGAAGAACGGCCACCAGCCCCGGGCGTAGACCCGCACCGGCCAGTAGATGACGTTGAAGCTGCTGGTCTCGCCCGTGCGGGAGTCGCCGACGATGATCGACGGGCGGAAGATGGCGATGGGCAGCCGGTCCATGTGCTCGCGGACCAGCTTCTCGCTCTCCATCTTGGTCTGCTCGTAGGTGTTGCGGAACCCCTGGCCCACGTCCAGCTCGTCGGCCTTGACCACGTCGGTGCGGTCACCGGCCACGTAGCAGGTGCCCACGTAGGCGAAGCGATGCAGGTCGCCGGTCTCGGCCGCCAGCAGACCCAGCTCGAGCATCCTCCGGGTACCGTCCAGGTTGTGCTTGCGGGCCACCTCCAGGGACAGGTCGAAGCGCACCGACGCCGCCGAATGGACCATGTGGGTCGCGCTGGCGGCGATCCGCTCCCAGACGTCGGCGTCCAGGCCCAGCCGCTCGGCGTCCAGCTCCCCTCGCACCGCCTCGAAGCGGCCGTCGTAGCCGTCGGGGACCTCGCCGGCGAACAGGTCGGACAGGACCTTGGCCCGTCGCCCTTCCACCGCCTCGTCGTCCCGGCCCCGGACCAGGCCGATCACCCGGTCGTCGCTGCGCGTGAGGATCCGCTTGAGGAGCTCCCGGCCGACGAAGCCGGTCACCCCGGTGATGAACCACGTGCGGGCCGTCATCTCAGAGCCCCTCGTCCTGGCCGGTGTCCCGGATCCAGTCCTCGAAGTTGATGCCCAGGGTGATCCCGCCGTCGGCGATGAGGGTCTGGCCGACGATCCAGCGGGCCCGGTCGGAGCAGAGGAAGGCCACCACGCCGGCGATGTCGTCGGGCTGGCCGATGCGGCCCTGGGTGGTCTTGCACTCGGCGAAACGGTGGACCGCCTCGGGCTTGCGGAACCACTGGATCGCCCGTGTGTCCACCGGACCGGCGCTGACCGCGTTGACCGCGATGCCCTCGGGGGTGAACTCGTTGGCCAGGTAGCGCACCAGCGCCTCCAGCGCCGCCTTGGACGACCCGACCGCCGCGTACTCCTGGAATGCCACGAAGGCGCCGATGCTGCTCAGGGCCACGATGCACCCGCCGGACTCCACCAGCAACGGCTTGGCCGCCCGGGCGCAGAGCATCACCGAGCGCACGTTGATCTCGTAGGTCGCGTCCCACGAGTACAGCCCCATGCGCTCGATGCGGCCCATGGTGCCGAAGGCCGCCGACAGCACCAGGATGTCCAGCTTGCCCACCTCGTCGGCGATCTGCTTGAACATGGCGGTGATCGCCTTGGGATCCCGCAGGTCGCCGGCCACGGTCCACACCTGGCAGCCGTACTGCTCGCGCAGCGCGGTGGCCGCCTCCTCGGCGTTGGCCTCGTCCTTCTTGTAGCCCAGGATCAGGTCGGCACCCCGCTCGGCCAGGGCGTGGGAAACGGCGATGCCGATCCCCCGCGCTCCGCCGGTGATGAACGCGACCCGTCCCGCGAACTCCTGCTCTATCTCGCTCACGATGCCCTCGGCTGGTTCCAGCGCCTGGCCACTCTCCCCCGAGGTGACCGGGGCCGGGGGGAGCGATCTAAGGCGCCACGATGGCGAATGTCAATGATAACGCGCCCGTGCGAGGAGGCGCTCCGGCGCTCAATCTGCGAGGAACGCCCGGTCGGGATCGAAGGCCCGCAGCCAGCGGATCTCGCCGGCGTCGGGGGCGGCGAAGGGGACCAGATCGTCGGCCACCTGCAGCGGCCAGCCGAAGCGGGCGCGGGCGCGCTCCACCCCGTCGGCGACTCCGCCGTCGGTGGCCGGCACCGACGTCAGGACCAGCTCGTGCTCCCCCCGGGGTTTGGTCAGCACACCCGCGGTGGTCACCAGGGCGCGGACCCGGTGGCCGCAGAAGGTTCGGTAGGGGACCTGCTCCACCAGGCGCAGGGGATCGGCGGGGCAGGTCAGCACCACCTCGCCGGCGGACGAGGCCACGTCGTTGGCGCCGCCGGAGCCCACCAGGTGGAAGACCGGGGGGACCGCCGTGGAGTTGACGTTGCCCATCCGGTCCACCTGCCCCGCACCCAGGCTGCCGATGCTGCGGGCCGAGGCCCCGCCGACCAGGATCCCCAGGGTGTGCAGGGTGTCGGTCAGCGAGGCGCAGGTGGGCAGGTTGGCGAAGTTGAACAGGAAGGGGTTCCCGGGGCGCGGGGTGTAGCCGAGCATGCCGATCTCGGCGGCCAGCTCCACGGGAACCCCGGCGCGACGAAGGCGGCGCTCGGCGATCCAGGCGGCCAGGTTGGACAGGCCCTGGCCGGCGAGCAGGGTGTCGTGGCCGGCGTCGCGGATCCGTTCGCAGAGAACGTCCGCGGCGGCCAGGACCAGACGCTCGGCGGGGGTGGGTGGGGCGTCGTCCCGATCCACGGAGGGACCCAGCCCCGCCAGCTCCGTCTGCCAGGCGTCGGCCCGGCCGCGCGCACACAGGGACGCCAGGTGCTCTTCGCCCAGGGCCTGCAGGTAGCCTCCGTGGTCGCCGGGCTGGAGGACCCAGCGTGCGATCCAGGCGTCCAGGTCGGCGGGGGCGCGGCAGGCCCGGCGGAAGTCCACCAGGAAGGGCGGATCCTCGGCGTAGGGCTCCACATCGGGGAGCCCCGCATCGTACAGCCCGCCGGGGTGGCCGCCGAAGGGGGCGAGGGCCACGGCGCGGACGTACCGCCCCGGGAGACGGACCGAGCCCGCGTGGGCCCGGAGTTCGTCGCGGGAGACCACGCGCTCGGCGGTCACCAGCACCCCGCGGCGGGCGGCCATGGCGCCGTAGGTGGCCTCGGACAGCGGCGGGGTGAGCAGGCAGTTGCCGTCCGGGTCGGCGGCCGCGGCGTGCAGCAGGGTCAAGTCGGGGCGCAGGGGGGCCACCAGGGACAGGGGCTCGTCGCCGCCGAAGGGGTCGTCGATGGAGCGATAGGCGCCGGCGTTGTCCTCGGCCATGGTCGAGCCCGCCAACGAGCGGGTGGGCATGGCGGGCAGCCCCAGGGCGCCGGCGGCCAGGCGCTGGATCAGCGACAGCAGGCTCCAGTGCTCGAGGGTCACCGAGCCGTCGGCGTAGACCCGCTGGACCACCTTGTTCGGGGCCGGAGAGGGGTAGATGTCTCCGGCGTACGAGGTGATGGCCCGGCGGACCAGGCCCAGGTGCAGCGCGGCCACCGCGAACCCGGACAGGCCCACCGCCACCAGGGTGAAGCGGGGATCCGTGCCGGCGAAGGCCCGGATCAGCTCTGCGGTCTGGGCCTGGGGGAAGAGGTGGGTCACGCCCAGGTGGAGAGTCATGCCCGGGCGGACGTGGTCGCGGATCATCGCGGGGAGGGGCACGACCTTGGAGCCACGGTGACGGTGCGCCGCGGCCGCCTCCACGGCTTCCGCCCGCAGCGCGTCGATGGGATCGGACATCGGACCTCCCCAGAGCCCTCGTGGGGAAGGCTCCCGCGGGAATTGTAGGCCACCCGCCGTGACCCCCCGCCGAGGGAACGATCCGCGAACTTGTCAACAGTTTGTGAAAACGGCATTCGAACGATCGCTTGGCCCCGTATCTGCAGCATTTCCGCACCAGGAGGCGAGATGCTGCGGACGCGGTTCCAGATCGGTTCAAAATCGAACCAGGCGCGTTCCAAAGTGAACCGTCGCGTACTGGGATGGGACCGTTGCCCCTCCTGTGGCGCCCCCGTCCTGGTCAAGACCCGGGTGATGGGCGGCGTGGGCTGGGCCTGCCGCCGGTGCTGCTCGTTCCGCCTGGAGCATGGCGACGGCCGCCTCGAAGAGGGAGGCCTGTGGTTCTCGGACTGGCTGGACAGCCGACTCCCGTGGCCCGCGCACCTGATGCGCCCCTCCACCACCGGCGAGGTCAACGCCCTGGCGTCCTG
>CAZITQ010000318.1:3490-7377 GCA_964542165.1 uncultured Rickettsiales bacterium | reverse complement strand
CAACCCCGACGCCACCGAGATCTGCGACGGCACCGACAACGACTGCGACGGGACCATCGACGAGGACCTGGACTACGACCTGGACGGGGTGCCGGGGTGCGGCGGCGAGGACTGCGACGACCACAACGCCAACATCTACCCCGGGGCGCCCGAGGTGCCCTACGACTCGGTGGACCAGGACTGCGACGGCGAGGACCTGACCGACGTGGACGGCGACGGGTACAACGGCGGGCCCTACGGCGACGACTGCGACGACCAGGACATCGACGTCCACCCCAACGCGGTCGAGGACTGCGAGGACGGCATCGATGGGGACTGCGACGGGGTCGGCGACGCCCAGGACGACGACTGCATCGGCGTGGGGGACGACGACGACGACTCCACCTATGATCCGGGGATCACCTGCACCTGCGAGCAGGGCGAGGTGACGCCGGCCGGGCTGGCGGAGCTGGGGGGGCTGGCCCTCCTGGCGGTCCTGGGCCTGGGCCGACGGCGGGTCCGCAACAACTGACTCTCCAGGCGCACGTCGCGCGAGCGACCGAGGGGGCTTGTATGGGATTCGAACGTGCATTCGGCCGGTTCGCCGGGCTGCTGCTGGCGCTGGCGTTGACGGGGTCGGCCTCGGCCCAGCAGGGTGAGGCGCTGCTGATCCAGGACTCGGCGGCCTGGGGCTACGACGCCTGGAACGCGGAGCTGACGCTCGCGGGCATCAACTACACCCAGATCGGCAGCGCGGATCTGGCGGCCGAGAACCTCAACCAGTACGACATGGTGGTCACCGTCAGCGTGTCGGGCGGGACGTACAACCAGCGCCTGATGCAGAAGACCGCGGAGTTCGAGAGCTTCGTGCAACAGGGTGGGGTGCTGATCTGGTCCGGGTGCACCCAGAGCGGCGAGACCCCCTATCCCGACCCGCCCTTCGGCGGGACCAACGAGTACGGGACCGACTCGAACAACGTGATCGCCGACGCGGCCCACCCGCTGATGGACGGGGTGGTACCGCCGGTGTCGGGCAGCTCGGCCAGCCACAACTACTTCGCCAACGTACCGGTGGGCGCCGAGATCCAGCTGACCCACAGCCAGAACGGCAACCCGGTGCTCTACACCCTGTACGAGGGCAACGGGCTGCTGATCGCCACCGGCGCCACCTGGGAGTTCGGCTGGAACGCCGGGTGGGAGAACGCCAAGATCCTGGTCAACGCCATCGACTGGGGCTGGGCCTTCGATCCCTGCATGGGCAACGACAACGACGGGGACGGCTGGACCGACTGCGACCACGACTGCGACGACAACGATCCGACCATCCACCCCGGGGCCGTGGAGATCTGCGACGACGGCATCGACCAGAACTGCGACCAGCAGGTGGACGAGTACGCGGACGAG
Organism: uncultured Rickettsiales bacterium; assembly: GCA_964542165.1. Lineage (GTDB taxonomy): Bacteria > Myxococcota_A > UBA796 > UBA9615 > CAYRNR01 > CAYTBN01. The sequence continues at coordinate 5,994 of CAZITQ010000318.1, read as the reverse complement.
GACGGGGACGGTTACACCAACTGTGACGGGGACTGCAACGACTACGAGGCCCTGGCCTACCCCGGGTCGACCGAGGTCTGCGACTTCGTGGACAACGACTGCGACGGCTTGATCGACGAGGGCTTCGACCAGGACGGGGACGGCTGGACCACCTGCGAGGGGGACTGCGACGACTCCGACGCGCAGATCTACCCCGGCGCGCCCGAGCAGTGCGACGAGGACGACGACGACTGCGACGAGGACGTCCACGAGCAGACCGACGACGACAACGACGGCTGGACCATCTGCCAGGGGGACTGCAACGACAACGACGGGGACACCTTCCCGGGCGCCCCCGAGCTGTGCGACGAGGTGGACAACGACTGCGACGAGGTGGTGCCGGCGAACGAGACCTACGACGGGGACGGGGACGGCTGGGTCGAGTGCCTGGACTGCAACGACGCCGACGCGGCGATCTACCCGGGCCAGCAGGAGATCTGCGACGGCATCGACAACAACTGCGACGGGGACGCAGACGAGGGGCTGGACGGGGACGGGGACGACATCTCGGTGTGCGAGGGGGACTGCGACGACACCGACCCGACCGTGTACCCCGGGGCGCCGGAGATCTGCGACGAGAAGGACAACGACTGCGACGAGGCTCTGGCCGAGTACGAGTTCGACAACGACGGGGTGGACAGCGACTGCGCCGGCGACCTGCAGGTCACCGAGATCGACGACGACGGGGACGGCTACTCCGAGTGCGCCGGCGACTGCGAAGACGACAACGCCACCACCTACCCCGGGGCGCCCGAGCTGTGCAACGGCCTGCACGACGACGACTGCAACCCGGCCACCGACGAGCTCGCGGACACCGACCTGGACGGCTTCAACATCTGCCAGGGCGACTGCGACGATCTGAACGAGAACGCCAACCCGGCCGAGGACGAGGTCTGCGACGGCGTCGACAACGACTGCGACGACCTGATCGACGAGGACCTGGACTACGACCACGACGGCTACACCGGCTGCGGGGGCGAGGACTGCAACGACAACAACCCCGGCGTCTACCCGGGCGCGCCCGAGACCCCCTACGACGGCATCGACCAGGACTGCGACGACGCCGACCTGACCGACGTGGACGGGGACGGGGTGGACGGCGGTCCCTACGGCACCGACTGCGACGACACCGACGCCGAACGCTACCCCGGCGCCGAGGAGGACTGCGAGGACGGGATCGACGGGGACTGCGACGGGGTGGGCGACGCGTACGACGACGACTGCGGCTTCGAGGGGGATGAGCAGGGAGACGACGACGACTGCTCCTGCGACGTGGACGCGCGGCCCTCGACCGCGTCACCGCTGGGACTGATGGCGCTGCTGGGGCTGCTGGCCCTGCGGCGGCGACGGTGAGGGGTAGGCTGCCCGCGCAGAGGGGTGGCACAGCGGTGCGCCGCCCGAACAACTCGCTGCCTGTGTTCCTCCCGACCGGAACGAACGAGGAGAAGGTGAATCCGTGAGCGACTACAGCCATCCACCCCAGGGAGGTCCGCCACCGCCGGGAGCACCGCCACCGGGAGCACCGCCGCCGGGAGCTCCGCCGCCGGGGGGTGCGCCACCCTACGGGGCCGATCCATACGCCGACCCCTACCAGCAGCCGGGCTGGCAGCAGCCCTACGGCGCCTACCCGAACCAGCCCCAGACCCCGGGCATGGCCATCGCGTCGCTGATCCTGGGCATCGTCTCGCTGCCCACGTGCATGTGCTACGGCTGCCCGTCGCTGATCTGCGGCACCCTGGCCGTGGTCTTCGGAGTGATGGTGCTCAACCAGATCAAACGCGAAGAGGCACCCGAGTCCGCCAAGGGCCTCACCATCGCCGGCATCGCCACCGGCGTGGGGGGGATCCTGATGTCGGTGGCGTACTGGTTCTTCATCGTTTTCGCGGTCGCGCTGGACAGCATGTAGGGGCGGAGCCCCCCGATCCCGGCGCCTGCCCGGGCGCGCGGCAACCCCGAGGGGATATCGGCATGGGGGACTGGAAGAACTTCTGCGAGTGCGGCGCCGTGTTCCGGTCTGCACAGGCACCACCCCCCGCGGGAACCTGCCCCCATTGCGGGCGGGAGGCCATGGGTAGTGTGTTCGACCCCCAAGATGATCCCATCCCGCAGGGGTGGCACCAGCCCCACGGGGCCTACCCGAATCAGCCCCAGACCCCGGGCATGGCCATCGCATCGCTGATCCTGGGCATCGTCTCGCTGCCCACGTGCATGTGCTACGGCTGCCCGTCGCTGATCTGCGGGACCCTGGGGATCGTCTTCGGCGTGATGGCGCTCAACCAGATCAAGCGCCAGGAGGCACCCGAGTCGGCCAAGGGGCTCTGCATCGCCGGCATCGCAACAGGCGCCGGTGGAGTCCTCATGTCGCTGGCTTTCTGGCTACTCGCCATCGTGGGTGCCGTGGCTGAGAACATGTAGGGGAATACCGCCCCATCGGGAACGTAGCTGAGCCGGGACGGGGGGGGCGC
>CAZITQ010000318.1:0-3480 GCA_964542165.1 uncultured Rickettsiales bacterium | reverse complement strand
CGCGGGCGTGCCGTGGCGGCCAACCTCCCGCGCCCGACCCCCCCAGCGGCACCCCAGCCGCGCCGGGCCGGGGGGGGCCCCGGTGCTCCAGGGGGAGTCCGAGCGAATGGAGAGGATCATGGGGATGCGTTCGAAGGTCGTGGTGTGTGTGGTGGTCTGCGTCGGCCTGTTGCCGGGCTGCGGGGGTGGAGGTGGCGGGGAAGCTCCCGTCCCGGGCGGTGACGCCGGCGTGGCGGCTGGAGACAGCGCGGCCGGGGGCGGCGCGGCCGGGGGCACGGTCATCGATCCCCCGGCGATCCGCACCGCCGAGCGAAGCGGCACCATCCGCGACGTCGGCGGCACCGACGCCGCCGGCTACCCCCTGGCCACCGCCGACAGGCTCGAGGTGCTCGAGCTGCTGCGGGCCGAGCGCTTCGAGGAGCTGCACGGCATGCTCGACGGCTACCAGACCGCCTTCGAGGGCGACTCGTTCAAGGAGGACTGGGTCTTCGACGCCTACGGCCCGTTCCGCAGCGCCGATTCCACGCTGACGCCCCTGCTGGACCGGTGGGTCGAGGGGCGGCCGGACGACTACACCGCGCTGCTGGCCCGGGGGCTTCACCGGGTCTCCGTGGGCTTTGCCGAGCGGGGGGCCAAGACCTCCTCGAAGACCACCGAGAAGCAGTTCGCGGCCATGAACGAGAACTTCGATGGAGCGCGCGCGGACCTGGGCCAGGCGCTCGAGCTGCGGCCCGGCCTGCACCTGGCCTACCGGGCGCGGATCCAGATGGACCGGACCCAGGGCCGGTCCGACGACCTGGAGGCGACCTACCGCGAGGCCTGCACCCTCACCCCCCACAGCGTGCACGTCCACGAGCAGCGGCTCGCGGCGCTCATCCCCCGCTGGGGCGGCTCGTACGAGGCCATGGAGGAGCTGATCTTCGACCTGAAACCCGCCATGGACGCCAACCCGCGCCTGGCCGCCCTGCGGGGCCGACCCGACTGGGACCGGGCCCGGATCGCCCGCAAGGACGACGACCTGGCCACCGCCGCAGCGCTGATGGACCAGGCCCTGGCCCACGGTCCCGACCCCGTCCACCTGGTGGAGCGCGGCCGCATCCTGCGGATGAGGGGCCTGCTCGACGAATCCCTGGCCGACCTGGACGCCGCCCTGGCGATGTGCCCCCAGGATCCCACCGTCCTGCTGCACCGGGGCTGGACCCTGACCCTGATGGACCGCATCGACGAGGCCATCGCCTCACTCGAGGCCGCCGAGGCCCTCGACCCCGCCGTCCGCGGCCTGGAGGGCTGGCAGGGGGAGGTGGCCGAACAGCTGGTGAAGATGGGCCATCGCGAGTACGAGGCCGCCCGCTGGGACCCGGCCCTCGAGCACCTGAAACGCGCCCAGCGCCTCGCTCCCATGGGCCCCGAGCCACGCTACTGGAAGGGCCGCGTCTACCTCAAGCAGGAGAACCACGACCTGGCCCTGCTCGAGTTCGAGGCCGCCATCGCCCTCGACCCCTCCCACTTCGAGTCCGTCAAGAACATCGACTGGATCCTCGCCAAGCGGGGTGAGTGGGACGCCGTGGTCGAGCACTGGAACCAGTTCCTCGACGTCAACCACGGCCACGCCGACGCCTATCTCGAAAGGGCCGGCACCCACCGCCACAAGGGCGATATGGCCTCGGCGAGGGCCGATCTGAAGACCGCTTGCGATCTGGGGCAGGAGAAGGCCTGCGCGCTCAGCAAGAGCCTCTGAGAGCGTGGATGGGCCGGAGGCGCGGCGTCCGTGTGGGTCCGCTCAGGCCGGGGGCGGCCCGCGGGATGGCTCGCTCGAGGCGTGTACCCGGGGCAGGCATCGCGCGTGTGGGTCTCCACACGATTCTCGGCTCCCAGGGCGCCGCACGGCGGGGGGCCTGATCGAACCCAATTCACACTTCGGCTGATCGAACCTCGGGTAATTTTCTTTTCTTGCAATTTTCTCCGTTTCTGTCGCGCCCAATCGTTGCCTTGTCTCTCAATCCGAACCTCCCTCCCCCTTCGATCTTCCGAAACCCGGATTCGGTTCACCTCGAGCCCCTCAGCCCATCCCCAGCCGCGCAAGATCCCAGGGCCCGGTTCCGCCACGAGGAGAATCCCGGTCCCCGCCGGCCCGTCGTTGCCATGCCCGAGTAGATGACTACCTTCTCGATCCCCCCCCGGAACGAAACCCAACGCCCCACCCAAGCTCCGGGAGATTCGCCCATGTCCGCCTTCGATCCAGCCAAACCCAAACTCTTCGACCAGGTCCGCCACGCCCTGCGCGTTCGCCACATGAGTCCACGCACCGAGAAGGCCTACGTGGACTGGATCCGTCGCTACATCTTCTTCCACGGAGTCCAGCACCCCGCCGAGATGGGCGAAACCGAGATCGTCCACTTCCTCACCCACCTGGCCGTCCAGCGGAAGGTCTCCGCGTCCACCCAGAACCAGGCCCTCGCCGCCCTCCTCTTCCTCTACCGCCATGTCCTCGACACCCCGGACCCTGACCTCGACCAGCTCGTCCGGGCCAAGAAGCCCAAACGCCTCCCCGTCGTCCTCACCCCCGACGAGGTCCAGCGCGTCCTCGCCGCCATGCAGGGCACCCCCAAGCTCGTCGCCCGCCTGCTCTACGGATCGGGACTCCGCCTCAACGAGGCCCTGAACCTCCGCATCAAGGACCTGGACTTCGCCACCCACCGGCTCACCGTCCGCCGCGGCAAGGGCAACCGCGACCGCATCACCGTCCTCCCCGCCTCCATCCACACCGACCTCCGCGCCCACCTCCGCAAGGTCCGCAAGCTCCACGCCCGCGACCTCTCCCGCAACGGCGGCCACGTCGCCCTACCGGCCGCGTACGCACACAAGAACCCCCGGGCGTCCCAGGAACTCGCCTGGCAGTGGGTCTTCCCGGCCACCCGAACCTTCACCGACCCTTCCGGCCGACACTTCCGCCACCACCTCCACCCCACCGCCGTCCAGCGCGCCTTCAAGAACGCCCTGCGAGACACCGGCATCCCCAAGGCCGCCACCCCCCACTCCCTCCGCCACTCCTTCGCCACCCACCTCCTGGAATCCGGCACCGACATCCGCACCGTCCAGGAACTCCTCGGCCACGCCTCCGTCACCACCACCATGGTCTACACCCACGTCCTCAACCGCGGCCCCTTCGCCATAACCTCCCCCCTCGACCGCCTCTGACCCACCGCTCTCCCCAACATCGACATGCCACCAAATCCTCCCCGCAGCCTAACCAGCTCTTATACAGCTCCATATATCCCGCCCTCCCACGCAGCCTAACTCCCCCACCTCCCCAACCCCCTCCACACACTTCCCCCAACGTTCACCACCCGATTTGCACCCCCTAACACACTTCGATAGGCTGCCTCTTATGCGGGATATCCGTGGTTATGCGGAACTGCATAATTGGTGTTAGAGACCACAACGACATCACGCCTGCGAGACTCCGGGGCTGCGCCCTTC
>CAZITQ010000317.1:0-7419 GCA_964542165.1 uncultured Rickettsiales bacterium | reverse complement strand
CTCAGCGCCATCGAGTCGACGATCCACATCAAGGATCCCCGGGGCACGCGGCCGTACCACCCGCGGATGATGACGGCGCTGCTGCTGTACGGGTACTGCATCGGGGTGATGTCGTCGCGTCGGATCGAGCGGGCGACGTACCGGGACGTGGCGTTCCGGGTCATCGCCGGCGGCAACCACCCGGACCACTCGGTGATCAGCGAGTTTCGCCGGCAGCATCTGCCCGCGCTTCAAGAACGGCGACATGCGGAGACCGCCGAAGATCCGGTGGAGAGACGACGAGCGGCGACCCGGGCAGTCAAGAACGACGTCTGCTCAAGATCTTTCGCGCGATGTCGCCGGCCAGGGCGTGATCGAGGGCTCTCAGGCCGAATCTGACGGCTGAAAACGACGTCTGGGCGCCCAAGCGGCCTCTCAAGTGACGGAATGGCTGATCGGGCACCGGCCTTCGGCCTGGGCACGGGCACGGGCACGGGCACGAGAGGAGCCGTCTGGCTCGCCGCCTGCGGCGGCCATGGCCGACAGACTCCTAGAACCTCTGGATCATCCGCAGGGTCAGGTCAGAACCGCAGGACGTGGGTACGGATGCCGAGGGGACGGGACATCCCTAGGGCTGGTTGAAGCGGAAGGGGTAGGAGAAGGTGACCTGCCCCCCGTCCGGGATGGGGTAGTTGCGGGACTTGATCTGGCGCTCCACGCAGCGCTTGAGGTCCACGTCGGTGAGCGACGAGGCGTTGGGATCCAGGCTGCTCGAGGCGATCTGGCCGCTGCTACTGAGGGTGAGGATGAGCACCATCGTGCCCGAGAGGTCCGGTCTGGACTCCAGCGCCCGGGTGTAGCAGGCCCGCACGCTGGGGGTCAGGCTGCTCAACACCGCCTCGACCTCGTCCATGTCCACGCTTCCCCGCCCCGACGGATCCGCGTCCTCGGCGAGTTCGAACTCCAGCTCCTCGACCCGCCTGACGCCCACGCCCTCGTCGTCCTCCACCATGGTGCCGCCGAGCTGGGGGGATCCGAACTGCAGGACCGGCGCGCCAGGCCCCGGATTGCCGATGGCGATCAGGTCCGGGTCGCTGGTGGGGTCGACGCCCCAGCCCGATCCAGTCCGATCGCTGGTGATCCGTCCGCCTGGGCCGTAGGTGACGCCCCCTCGGTCCGTGCCGGCCTCGGACATGTTCAGGCCGTCGTCCGTGTCGCTCGATCGATCCCGGTCTCGGGAGCGCCTGGAGCGTCGGGATTTTTTCTTTCGCCGGGACGACCGATCGTCGTCCTCGTCATCGGAGCGGAGCCCGCCGTACGCGCCATCGGTGTTGGCCAGTACCGAGCGGACGTCCGACTCCTCCGGGTCCCCGCCTGGGGAGAGGATCGAGCCCTCCGGTCCGCCTTCGGGCTGGCTCCGCTGCCAGGCGATCAGGGCGGTGGGAACCCCGATGACGATCAGGACCACCACGAGTGAGAGGATCTGCCTCCGGCGCTTCCGTGCCCGGTACTCGGGCGGGATGGTGGTGGTCGCCCACTCGGGGAATCGGGCCGCGGCGACCTTCTCCGGCCCCGTCCGGGGATCGGGCGTCCGCCGGGGTCTCGGGCCGCGCGTCTTCTTGGGGGGCACCGCGAAGGATGGAGCCTTGTCCTCCGGCTCCACGTCCTCCTTGTCCCGCTTCTCGCTGTCGACGATGGCCTGCCGCACCCACTCCCGGGCGGTGACGTGGGGGTCCGTGCCGGTGCCCACGGATCGGGCCTTCACCCGCTCGTCCTGGCCGATGCGGCGCACCGGCATCGACGGGTGGGAACCCGTCGCCGGGCCCGGCGTATCGGTGGAGGTCGGCGCGTCCATGGCCGCCTGGACCCAGGCTCCAGCGCCAGCCGCCGTCGATTCGGGGCTACCCGGCGGTGGAGGCGGCGTGGGCGCAGATCCGGCCGCCGGCGCGTCCGGGGGGCCGCTCGCGGTGGCCGACGGATTCGACACCGTCTCGAGCTCGAACGCGACCGTGCCGATCTGGAGCCGGTCCCCGGGGCGGATGGGGGAGAGACTGACCACCTGCCCGTTGACGATCGTCGGCAGGCCGCTGCCCTTGTCCTGGACGTAGGTGTTGCCGTCCGGCATCACCATCAGGGATGCGTGGCACGCCGCTATCCCCTCGTAGAACAAGTTGATGTCGCAGCCCTCGCGGCCGATGTCGAACGTCCCGGTGGGCAGACGCACCCGTTTCCGGCGTTCGCCGGCCGGGGGGTAGACCCGGAGGTAGGCGACGACCTGCTCCTCGGCGGCGGCCTCGGCGGTCTCCGGTTCGGCGGCCGGTCCGGCGGGGGGGGCCGCGGGCTCGGCCTCCGTCGGCGCGGGCGTCGGGCCCGGTTCGACCACCGCGGCCGGTGGTCGCGGCGCGGCGGTGGCGCGGGTCTCGGGTTGCGGCGCCCCGGAATCCCCGGACGGCTCTTCGGTCGGCGGGGGGGGATCCACGATGGGGGCCAGGGGCTCGGGTGTGAACTGCGGTGTCGGGGCCGCGACCGCGCCCGGTGGCGTCGGGCGGGGAGGTACGGGACGTCCAGCGCCCACGACCTGCGCGAGCGAGCGCCCGGTGTCCCCCGGATCGGTGATGTCGTCGGAGGTCGTCTCCAGGGGGTCTTCGATTCGCGTCTCGGGCTCGTCGGCCTCGCCCGGCTCGTCGGGTCCGCCGGGATCGTCCCCCGCGTCCGGTTCGTCGGCCACGCCCGGATCATCGGCCACGCCCGGCTCGTCGGGTACACCCGGATCGTCGGGCACCGGAGCGGCGGCCGCGGGGGTGGGCGTTGCGATCGGCTCCGGCGGGGGCGCTGCCGGTGCGGGCTCGGGAGCGGGCGGGCTCGCCCCACGGGGGACGAACACCAGCTTGAACGCCAGCGGCCCGAGGGTGATCACCGATCCCCGGCCCAGCCGGACGCGCTCGAAGCTGTCGCCCTGATGTCGGAGGTGGGGATCGCCGGCGACGTTCACCGCCTCCAGGAACCGACGGTTGACCAGCTCGATGACCAGGTGCTCGGTCTCGATCTCCGCCGAGCGAAGCCGGATGTGGGCTCCCGGTGCGCTGCCGATCACCAGTCGCGGGGTGTTCAGCAGGAAGCTGTCCACAAGCCTTCCCCGCTTGTGGATCTCGAGCTTGGGGATGACCTTGCGCTTGCTCGTCATGCGTTTCAGTTCGGGACCGGCCCGGGCGTTTGACCTGCTTCCGACGCCATCAATATACTGCGTCTCCTTCCAGCGTACCAATGGCGTGTCCCGGCGCGCCAATTTCCGGCAGGAGAATCACCATGCGCAAGCTCGCGGTCCTGGTCGTACTCGTCGCCCTCGCGGTGCCCGTGGGTGCCAGCGGTGAACCCTGGGAATACAAGGTCGTCGAGGTGGACCTGATCACCAAGGTCCGCGTGTTCGCCAATGACCTGTTGCTCTCCGGCGACGAGCTCGAGCAGATCCTCGCGCCGCTGGGTGCCGAGGGCTGGGAGTTGATGGGCTCGGTCTCCCGGGGCGGGACCTCCCTGCTGCTGGTATTCAAGCGGCCCGAGTTGCCCCCGATCCAGACCCGCCCCGGCCAGCCGCCGGGCCCCTCTCCGGACAAGGGGGGAGCCGTTCCGGCTCCGGTGGGCGAGGGAGCCCCGACGGCGCCGCCTCCCGCCGATCCCGCGACCGCCGAGACCGCGCCCCCCGAGCCGGCGCCCGCGGAGACCGGGGAGGCCCCGTGAGCCTCGCCAAGGGAGCCCTGACCTTGCGGAGGTACGTCTGCGAGGGAGGTCCGCCACCGGACTCGGCGGCCGGACTGGTCGATATCCTGTGCAAGGACGCCTTCCGGGGTCGACTCGACAGCCCGCGCAAGACCGAGACCTCGGGTTGGGTCACGCTGGACAACCTGCTGGACACCGACTTCGCCGTGGAGCGGGACTACCGGGCGCCCTACCTGGTGTTCTCGCTGCGCACGGACAAGAAGGCCATCCCGCCGGCGCTGATGAGGGCGCTGGTGGACCGCCGGGCCCACGAGATGATGGCCGAGACCGGCCTGGAGCGGCTGCCCCCGGGGGCCAGGGACGAGATCCGCGAGGAGATCGAGGAGACCTACCTGCCGCGCATCCTGCCCACCGTTTCGGTGGTCGAGGTGTGCTGGAACCTGCCCGACGGTGTCGTGTGGGTGCTCAGCGGAGCGCAGAAGGGGGCCGACCGGGTCCGCAAGCAGTTCTCGGCGAGCTTCTCCAGGGCGCTGGTGCCGGCCGACCCCGTCCGCCGGGCGCTGGCTGGCGAGGACGGTCCCGGGCGTGCGGACCGCATCCGCGTGCTCGGTGGCATGGACCTGACCACCGGGATCGCGGACGGGAGGGGAGCATGATCGAGGACACCCTGGACGCCACCGACGACCTGACCGCCGAGTTCCTCGGCCGGGAATTCCTGCTGTGGCTCTGGTTCCGCTCCGAGACGGGATTCGGCAGGGTGCGGGGGGCCAGCGGCGAGGAGATGGATCTGTGGGTCGACGACCGGCTCGTGCTCCGAGGAGAGGGGCAGGAGGCCCAGCGCTTCGACCTGCGGGGCGGCGCCCCGGCCACGTCCGAGGCCGCCCGGGCCGCCCTGCGCGAGGGTCGCCACGTGACCGCCGCCCGTTTCGGCCTGCGGACCGGTGAGCCCGAGGTTCGCTTCGAGCTCCACGAGGATCTCACCCTGCGCTCGGTCAAGCTGCCCGACGCCACGGGGGTCGACGACGATCCCCTTCGGGCGCGGCTCCTGCTCACCGACGACCTCGTGGGCCGGGTGGACGACCTCTACGAGGCCTTTTGCCGGGTACGCCTCGCTACCCACTGGGACCGCTCCGAGGTCCCGCGCATCCTGCGATGGCTCGACGAGTCCGAGGACGCCGACGCGTTCGACCCCCGCGGTTGACACCGCTTCCGGCCCCTGGCTATAAAGCGTCTCCGTCGGCGGGCGCATAGCTCAGGGGATAGAGCACTGGTCTCCGGAACCAGGGGCCGCAGGTTCGATTCCTGCTGCGCCCGCCATTCACTCCACCTTCCGTGCGAACTCTCGGGCCGTGGCGGGCGAATCCCGTTCGTCCTGGCTGCTTTGATTCGTGTAACATCCGAGCCATCGGGAGAGGGGAGTCCAGATGAGGTCCTCGCGCGCGTACTTCAATTTTTTCATGCGGATCGTTGTGCTGGCGGGTGTGGCGGCGATCGCCATGCTGGGGGTCGGGTGTCCGGAGGGGGACGACGACGACGACGACGGCGTGCCCGACGATGCGGACGGGGACGGGTACACCGTCGAGATCGACTGCGACGACCACGACGCGGCGGTCCACCCGGGAGCGGACGATCCCTGCGACGGTGTCGACCAGGACTGCGACGACCTCGACGGGGTCGACGCCGACGGGGACGGGTGGGCGACCTGTGACGAGGACTGCGACGACGGCAACGCCGAGGTCCACCCGTCGGCCACGGAGGTCAACAACGACATCGACGACGATTGCGACGGCGAGGTCGACGAGGTCGAGCTGCCCTGCGACAACGCCGAGAGCGAACCCAACGACGACGCGGACTCGGCGAACCCCTTCGGACCCGACGACGAGGTCTGTGGTCTCGTCGATCCGGCCGGGGACCAGGACTGGTTCTCGATGGAGGTGGCGGCCTGGACCCTGGTGGACCTGACCATCACCGCGGCCAGCGAAGGGTCGGAGATGATGTCGCAGGTCGCGGTCTACGGGCCCGACGGTGAGGACCCCCTGGCCTGCTCCACCGGCGGGGGCGACTGCGATCTCGCTGTGCTCGTCGCCCACACCCTGACCTACCGGGTGGCGGTCTGGGACCTGGATCCCGACGCCGGCGGGTGGGAACACTTCTACACGATGAGCTCTTCGTCCAGCGAACCCTGTGACGTGCTGGAGAGCGAGGACAACGGCGATCCCGCGGATGCGGGTGATCTGGCACCCCACGAGAACCTGTGTGCCAACATCGAGGGTGACGAGGACTACGACTACTTCGTCTTCGTCGCCATGGGCGGCGAGACCTGGACCTTCGACCTGGACGCGTACACGGTGGGCTCGCCGCTGAACGCCCAGCTCGCGCTGCTCGACGTCGACGGCGTGACCGAGCTCGCCCTCGACGAACCCTACTGGCCCGACGATCCCTCGCTGACGTACACCTTCGACCACCCCGGTGAGTACTACCTGCTGGTGGAGAGCGACCTCTACGGCGTCAACGACCGCGGCGCCTACATCCTGCGCGCCGACGACTGACCGAGAGCTCACCTCGGGCCTCCCCCCGCTGCACGTCCCACCCGCGCCGCGGTCCCCGTTTTTCGCCCTGGGAAAACCGCTTGCAGGCCCGTGGGTGCGGCAGTACAATCGCGCTTCGTTCGGGGTCAGAGGTCCCGAAAACGACCGACGGATCGGCATCGCAGACCGCGGGATCAACCGGAGACATTGCACGAAATGAGGACCCGCTCACTTTTCCCCGCCAGCACCCGAGTGGGAGCTGCCGGCGGCGAGGTAGGCGGTTCGAATTGTCTTAGTTCGAGTTAATAACTCAAGGAGGATTGCCCAAATGGCCGAAGAACTGCCCTATCTGGATGAACTCACCCAGGGGCCGTGGCCGAGCTTCGTCATCGAGATGAAGAAGGTCGCGGATCGGAAGCCGATGGTCGCCGACCTCCTCCGGCAGCTGGAGGCGTCTTACCAGGACGGCATCAGCTACTGGGAGCACGGCGGCATCGTGGGCGTGATGGGGTACGGCGGCGGTGTGATTGGCCGCTACTCCTCGCGTCCTGACGATTTCCCGGATGTGAGCCACTTCCACACCATCCGCGTCAACCAGCCCTCGGGTTGGTTCTACACCTCGGACGCCCTGCGCATGCTGTGCGATGTCTGTGACAAGTACGGCTCGGGCCTGACCAACATGCACGGGTCCACCGGGGACATCGTGTTCCTGGGCTCGCGCACCGAGGACCTGGAGGATTGCTTCCTCGAGCTGGCCGAGAACGACTTCGACCTCGGCGGCTCCGGCTCCAACATGCGGACCCCGAGCTGCTGCTGCGGCCCGGCCCGTTGCGAGTGGGCCTGCTACGACACCAACGAGGCCTGCTACAAGATCACGCAGGACTTCCAGGACGAGCTGCACCGTCCGTTCTTCCCCTACAAGTACAAGTTCAAGTTCGCGGGCTGCCCCAACGACTGCGTGGCCTCCATCGCCCGTTCGGACTGCTCGGTGATCGGCACCTGGCGTGACGAGATCCAGCAGAACGACGCCGCCATCTCGGACTACGCCGCCAACGGCACCGACATGGTCGAGGACGTCACCAGCCGCTGCCCCACCAACTGCATGGAGTGGGACGGCAGCAAGCTGACCATCGACAACCCCAACTGCGTCAAGTGCATGCACTGCATCAACGTGATGCCCAAGGCGCTCAAGCCCGGC
>CAZITQ010000316.1:0-7424 GCA_964542165.1 uncultured Rickettsiales bacterium | reverse complement strand
CCCCGTCCCCGTCCAGCCCCTCGTCCACGTCGTCGTCGCAGTCGTTGTCCCGGGCGTCGCAGATCTCCGGCGCCTCCGGATGGACGTTGGCGTCGCTGTCGTCGCAGTCGGGGGTGGTGATCACGCAGCCGGTGGTGTCGTTCTCCGGGCGTCCGTAGCCGTCCCCGTCCACGTCCACGCAGACGTCGGTGATGTCCGGCCAGCCGTCCCCGTCCAGATCCACGTCCGGCGGAACGGGCGGGTCGGGACAGCCCAGCAACAGGGCGGGCAACAGCGTCGAGGCGAGGGCCGTACTCCGCATGTTCATCACCTCTCCCCCCCTTCACGGACCGGTCGCAGCGACAGGGTGAATGCCACCCCCCCAGGCCCGGGCGCTCCGTCGTGCCTCGGCATCAAGGTCACCCCCAGGGCCACCTGTTGCTTGGCGGGTTTGGCCGTCAGGATGCCCACGGGAATCGACGCGACCATCGCGGCGCCCCCCACCGCGATCAGGCCGTAGCCGAGCCCGAGCGTGTTGCGCTTCTCCTTCCACTGCACGTACAGAGGGAAGGAGTCCGGGTTGGCCTCTTCTGGGCCCGGGAAGGGCCACAGCTCGCCGTTCTCGACGTCGGCGCTGAACTCCCGCAGGTCCTTGCTGGTCGCCGCCGCCACCGCCGTACCGCCGGCCACGAGACCGCCGCCCACGGCGAGCAGGATCGCCATACCGGGGCCCGGCACCTTCTTGCCGCCCTCCACGGGGGGTAGCAGCGCGGTGCGGGCCGCCTTGGGCAGGTTGAGCTCGACCAGCGAGCCGGCCTCGGGGTCCCAACGCCAGGCCCGGGCGTCGGCCACCGAGACCAGGTGCGCCGGCACCCTGGCTCCCTCGGCCTCCCCGAGGGCCGTGAGAACCGGCGACAGGATCCGGACCAGTCGAGCCGCGAAGCCTGGATCGCCAGCCGGGTCGAAGGCCAGCGCCGACCCGTCGACCACCAGCGCCGCGCCTCCGGCTTCGACCTCCACGGCGATCGACGTCGCGCCGCCGGAGGTGGCCGCGACCTGGATCAGATGACTGCCCGGCGCGACCGCCACCCCGGCCAGGGGGTCGGCGACCGGTCGACCATCGAGCCACACCGAAGCGCCCCCTGCCGCGGCCACGCGGATCGTCCCGGGCGCGGCCGTCCCGACCTGGGTCCGCACCTTTTCGAAGGACGCCTCCGCGCCGGGACCGAACTGTCCGTCCCAGGGGAACTCGGGAGCCACGGAGAAGACCTGGGCGAAGGCCACGAGCGCCGCATCGGCGTCCCCGGTCTCGAAGGCCATCACCCCCTCGATGAAGCTCACCCGTGCCAGCTCCACCGGCTCCACGGTGCCGTCGAGGCAGCGCTGGCTCGCCCGCGCACGCTCGAACACCGGAGCCAGCTCCTCGACCTCCCACACCGCGTCGGTGAGGCCGGCCAGCTCCGCCCGGTAGGTGCCGGTGTCCACTCGACTCCCGGCGCAACCGCGACCCTGGGCGCCGTACGCCTGCAGCCCTTCGGGACTGACGACGGTGTCCAGGTGGACCGGCGCCTCGGAAAGCACGACCGGCGGCTGGAGCAGCGCCATCATCTGGGCCACCCTCCCGGCGACGTCGGGCGTGGCCTGGGCCCCGGTGTACACCGCGGTCTGGGCGGCCGAGGTACCGGGGGGCAGAGAGAGGCAGAGTAGCAATAGACTCGCCGCGGCGAGGCGGGATGACATGGGGCCTCCGGAGGGGGCTGATCTCGAGGCGTGGATCGCCGTTCGATGGATCTTAGCGGAGGGTGGATGCAGCGAACCACACCGGCGTCGCGATCGTGTGCGCCCGACCGGGTGTCACGGCGGGCTGGCCCCGCCGCGTTCTTCGCGCTCATCCCCCACAGGGGGCGCTGGCCGTGAAGTCCCAGCAGCCGAGGCCGGCGTCCTGGCCGTCGATCTCGACGGTGAACGACTTGCTGGCACCGCCTTCGGCGTCGCAGACCAGCTTCACCGTGTGGCGCCCGCCCGGCAGGGGGTGCTTCTTGAGGATCACGCTCTCCTTGATCAGCGTCCCGTCCACGTAGATCTTCGAGACCGGCTTGGAGCGGATGCTGACGGTCCCGGGCTGTGCGGTGGCGTCGGCGGAGCCGGGCTCCGGGTCGACGACCGGGTCCTCGTTGGCTTCGGCCTCCTCGCGCTCCCGCTCCCTCTCGGCCTCCTCGCGCTCCCGCTCCCGCTCCCGCGCCTTGTCCGCCTCCCGCTCGGACTCCCTCTCGTCGGCCCGGTCCGATTCGGGTTCCCCGTCAGCCACGGGCGGCGGCATCGCCCCGCCATCGGCGGCGGAGTCCCCCGCGTCCGGCTCCGCGGGCGCCTCGTCTTCCGCCTCGTCGACGTCCTCCTCCACGGCGTCCGCCAGCGCGTCCCCCGCGTCCGCGAGGGCGTCGCCCGCCCCGGGGCCGCCAGGCTCCATCTCGGCCACCAGGATCGGGCCCGAGTCGTCGCCGAACTGCTGGGCGATCAGGAACCCGACCACCACCGCCAGGGCCACGATGCCCCCCACCGCGACGCCCAGCATCCAGCGGGGCTTCCTGCCCCGGTCCGCGATGGACGACGGTTCCGGGGTGGATCCGGTTGCCCCACCCTGTGATCTGTCCGCCCGCGACGGGCCGAGGGCGTCGTGGTCCGACCGTGTCGTACCGCCGGTGTCGAACACCGGCACGGTCGCGTCGGACGGCGGCGGGCTCCCTCCCCCGGCGAACACGGACACGGTGCCATCCGGTGTCGCCGCCGGAGGGGTGGGATCCGCGACGGTCGCCGATCCGGAGGTCGGGACCTCCGGCGCCTGACCGGTGATCGCCAGCTTGTCGAAGGCTTCGGTGAACTGGTCCCAGCCGGCCGACGAGGGATCGGGCGGCGGGATCGGCTGCTGGTCGGAGAGCTCGTCGAGGTCCGTGGACGGAGGCAGCCCGCCGGTGGCCAGGTTCAGGTCGCCGGTGCTCTTGATGGCCACGCTCTGGCTCAGGTCCTTGGCCGGGAGCAGGCGCTTGACCACCTCGCCCATGTCCGCCTGGGGCGGGTAGTCCTGGCCGAGCGCCATCAACGCCGCCGACACCGCCTGGGCGTCCTGGAACCGGTCGGCCGGGTCCTTTTGCAACGCCCGCTCGAGGATGGGGCGGGTGCCGGGGAAGGCCGCCTCGGCCTCGTCCAGCTCCGCCTCGGGCAGGCCGCCGATGATCTTCAGCGCCAACCCCGGGAGAGACTCGGAGTCGAACAGGACCCGTCCCGTCACCAGCTCGAACAGCACCGCGCCCAGCGAGAAGATGTCGGAGCGTCGGTCGAGCGGCCCCTCGCAGGAGATCTGCTCGGGGGACATGTAGCGCGGCGTGCCCTTGGACATCGCCGACGCGGTGGTATTGAACAGATTGGACGCGGCCTTGGCGATGCCGAAATCGAGGACCTTGGCCGTCCCGGCGTCGTTGACGATGATGTTGGAGGGTTTGAGGTCCCTGTGGACCAGGTTGAGCGGTTCGCCGTCGGCGCCGCGGAACTCGTGGGCGTAGTGCAGGCCCCGGCAGACGTCGTTGGCCAGCTTGAGGATCGCGAAGCGGGGCAGCAGCGTCTGCTTGTGGCGGCAGATCTGGACGACCTCCGTGAGGGTCAGGCCGTCCACGTACTCCATGGCGATGTAGTAGTTCTCGCCCACCTGGTCGAATTCGACCACGTCCACGATGTTGTCGTGGTGCAGCAGACCGCCGATCCGAGCCTCGTTGACCATCGACTGGACGAACTTGGGATCCTCGGCCACCAGATAGGATCGGAGCTTCTTGACCGCCAGTCGCTTGGTGAAGCCCATCGGGCCCGGGAGCACCGCCTCGTACACCGCGCCGAACGCCCCCTCGCCGAGCTTGCGAACGATGCGGTACTTGCCGAACTGGGCGCCGGCGTCGCCGCCGTGGGATTCGTCGTTCATGGGCGGATTGTAGCAACCTGGCGGGAAGGTGCATCGGCGCCCGCCCCGGTCGCCGGCATTCCGATCTCGTACACCCGCACGCCGCTGCCGTCCCCGAACTCCCGCCGGGTGGCCGCGGACGGCCCGAGCATCTCCTCCAGCGCGCGCAGCCCCTCGTCGCCATACGCCGCCTCGTCGACCACGATCCAGCGGTACCCCAGCCACGCGAGGTGGTCGGGACCCCCTTCCGGTGCATTCGCCTCCCGACCCTGCGCCCGGTGCTCGGCGGCGCGGACCCACTCGCCGGCCGCTCCGGGGAGAGGTCGCAGGGGGATCAGGGTGGGGATGGTGGAGGGGATGAAGTACTGGGCTCGCCCGTGGAGGAGCTGGATCCAGAACCCTCCCAGGTGGACGAGGTCGGGTTCCAGGCCGGCGAACGCCTCCTGACGCCCCCCGGACCCGAGGGGCGACGGCGGCAGCAGGACCACCGCGCCCTCCTCCGGCTGGTCGGCGATCCAGGCGCAGGACTCCAGCTGCGGGAGGGACAGGGTCGGCAGACTTCGGCGGAAGCCGTGCCCATGGACCAGGACCACGGCCAGCAGCGCGGCCGCGAGCCAGGCCACCACGGAGCGCGCCGGGGACGGGATCCGGGCGAGCCCGCGCCCGACCCGGGGAACCCCTGCGATGCGGTTCACGCCGTGGGCCGCCGCGCCGACCAGGGCGACGGCCAGGACCACGGTCCAGCGGCGCGGGAACCGGACGAACCGGAACGGGAACACCTCCTGCAGACCGCCGTTGACCGCGGCGGCTCCCCGCCCCGCCGCCCTCCCGAGGCCGCCGAGGACCTCCCCCAGCTGGTCGGCGACGTGGGGCCAGGCCCCCAGGGAGAGGACGAGGGACAGTAGCGCCGCGGCGAGCCAGGGCAGTGCGCGGCGCCCCCCCGCCAGGCCGACGACGAGCGCGACCAGGGCGAAGAGCGGCGCGAGCACCGCCCCCTCGGCCGGGGGCAACCCGGCCTCCCAGCCCCCGTGGCGGACGAACTGCGCCCAGGCGGCGGGGCTCATGCCGTTGTGGGGCGGCATGTCGGCGGCGAGCTGGGGGAGTTGCCGGGCATCGGCAGCCACGAACAGCGCCGCGGACGCCAGGGCCAGCGGGGCGGCGGCCAGCAGGAACCAGCCCCCCAGGACTCCGAGCCTGCGCGGGCCCATTGCCCGCAGCGCCCGAACCAGGGAGGGACCCACCAGCAACGGGAGCAGCACGGCGGCGTAGGCGACCTCGTACGGCCCATCGATGGGGATCGACGACAGCCCGACCCCGGCCGCGGCGGCCCAGCGGGCGTCGTCCCGCCTCAGCGCCCGCAGCAGCGCCGCGATCCCGGCCGGCAGATGCCACAGCGCCATGTGTTCCAGCGCGCCGTCGGCCCAAAGCTGAAGCACCGCGGGCTGGCCCATCAGCGCCGCGGCCGCCAGCGTCCCCAGGGACCAGCGGCCCGTGGACTCGCGGACCAACCAGGCCACCGAGAAGGCCGACAACGCCAGCACCAGCGCAGCGGCCACGGCGTATCCACGCAGGGGTCCGACGAACCCGACCGGAGCCATCACGAGCGCCGCGGTGATCGTCCCCGCCGGCACGGCGATCATCCCGCCCGGGGGCTGGACGTGGGAGGTCCAGGGGCCCCAGGTCTCCCCCGAGGCCAGCAGGTCGAGGGTCCAGGCGGAGACCACCGCATCCGGATTCGAGCCGACCAGCCCCGGCCCGTCCCGGGTGATCCCGGGCCACAGCAGCCACAGGGCGAGCAGGACGAGGAGGAGGAAGGGGACCGCAGGACCCGCGAATACGCGGACGACGAGGACGCGGCGCGGCGACTCGGCGCTCAGGGGATCAGGTCCCCCGCGATGTCCGAACCCGCCCGGACGAAGGCGGGGAACTGGTCCAGGGCGATCGTCATCTCCTGGGTACTGCCGCCCGGGAAGGTCTCGTGGTCGCCGAACAGCCAGGTCCACTCCCCGTCGTCGGGGAGAATCACGCTGCGCTGGGTACCGGGCTCGATCATCGGGGCGACGTAGATGTCCGGGCCCAGCAGATAGTCGTACCGACCGTGCTGGATGAAGGTCATCAGCGACGTCCCGGCGTCGAAGGCCCGGGCCCCCTCGGCCATCAGGTAGGGCAGCAGCTGGTAGTGCAGGTCGGTGTAAGTCTTGTAGATCGCCTCGGTCTCCGCGTCGAAGCGCCAGGGCCAGTGCTCGCCGCCGCCGCCGTTCTCCATGATCGGACAGAAGGCGCCCAGCTGGGCCCAGCGGATGAAGGTCTCCTTGTCGCGACCGTGTTCGCTGTCGTCGGTCCGGTAGCCGCCGATGTCGGAGCCGAAGGCCACGTAGCCGTAGTCGGACGACCAGTACATGTTGCGCAGGGCGGCCTGCATGCCCGCGAAGTCCGAGTCCTGGTCCCCGACCCAGCCCGCCCAGTTGATGTCGATGGGGGCGAAGGCGACCCCGTCGCCGCCGATGTCGGCCCCGTAGTTGTCCACCGGGCGCGCGGTGTTCACCCGGTCGTCCCCCAGCACCTCGCGGGTGTAGTCGTGGAAATCCCTGTAGTACGCGTGCGAGTACTCGATCCGCTCCACCTCTTCGCCCAGGTAGGGGGAGTAGTCGCCGATGATCGCGCCGAAGTCGAGTCCGTCGCACTTCCAGCCGTCGATGCCCATGGCGAGGACCGGGTCCATCAATCCGTGCCACCACTCCACGGCGTCGGGGTTGAAGTAGTCGATCAGGCTGCCCTCGCCCTTCCACCAGTCCACCACCGCGGGGCCGCTGTCGGGGTTGGACTGCATGAAGTAGCCGGCGTCGGCGGCCTCGGAATACAGCGGTTCGACGTCGATGTTGATGGCGGGGGTGATCCACATGAACACCCGGATGTCCCGGGCGTGCAGCTCGTCGATCATCCCTTGAGGATCCGGGAACCGGTCCGTGTCCCACTCGAAGGTGTTGTACCCCGTCTCCCAGGGCGAATCGATGATCACAGCGCCGACGGGGATCTCGGCGGCCTCGTAGCCGTCCACCATCTCGAACACGCTGTCCTGGGTGCTCTCGCCCTCCCAGATCCAGTGGTGGAACGCCCACTCGGGCCAGGGCGGGACCGGATCCTCGGTGTCGTCGTCGCCGGTGGCGTCGTCGTCACCCGACACGTCGTCGTCGTCGCCCTCGTCGGTGGGGCAGCCGAGGAAAAGGGCCAGGCCGGCCGCGAGGGCCAACCAGCGCGGAGCCGCGGAAGTTTCGAGCGATGGGAACACGTCTTCCTCCAGTGATCCGGCCCGTGAGACGTTCGGGGAGTTCGTGTCCGGGGGGGGCCGGGGGGGGGGGGCCCGCCGGGGGGGGGGGGCGCCGGGGCGGGGTGGGGGGGGGGGGGGGCGGGGGGGGGGGGGGCGGTCTCGGCCGGACTGTGCCAGCCGCGCGCGATCACGCGCAGGCGGGTCTGGCCGAAGTGGGCGAGCAGGTGGGCG
>CAZITQ010000315.1:0-7433 GCA_964542165.1 uncultured Rickettsiales bacterium | reverse complement strand
TTCGCCCGCATCGGCCTGCTGGTCCACATCTCCGCCAGCTTCATGCAGCCCGGCATCTCCAACCACCAGGTCCTCGAGATGTCCAACTTCGGCCACCTCGACCTCGAGATCGTCCCCGGCACCGCCGTGTGCCAGTTCGTCTTCCAGCGAACCGAGGGCGAGGGCACCTACTCGGGGATCTTCCAGGCGCAGACGCCGGAGCGGTTCTGGAAGTCTTGAGGCCGGGGCGATCGTCAGAGTCAGTTCACGTAGAACGGGAGCTTCACTACCTTCGAGGTCGTCCCGCGGAAAGCCGCGAACTGCAGTCTGTTGATCTCCGAACAGACACACCCGTCCAGGTCCTTGGCGATGCCGAAGTCGATGACGTGGGGGGTGCCGTCGCCGGTGATCAGCACGTTGTCGGGCTTGAGATCCCGGTGCACGACGCCCCGCTCGTGGGCGTAGCCCACCGCGTCGAGCAGCTGCTGCATCTGGGGCCAGGCCCGCTCCCAGGGGATGGGTCCTAACGCCTCGCCGATCACCGACAGCACCCGGTAGGCCCCCACCGACCGCCGCAGCGCCGGGTCACTCACCGCCCGCGCCGCCCCCGTGGTCTCCCCCAGGATCTCCCGCTTCTGGGCGTCGAACTCCTCCCGGGTCAGCAACCCCTTCTCGAGGAGGTCGGCGAGGTCCTTGAGCTGGGTGGTGGCGGATGGCACGCGGTTACCTACTCGTCGGGCGTCTCGTACCCCTGGTCCGTGGTGGGCGCCGTTTCCGCGGGATCTGGCGCGGGGGGCACGGGCTCGGCCGTCGAGGGCTGCGGCTCGGTCGAGGTCGCTGGGGCCGGGGTCGAGGCGGAGAGCGCGATCGCCATCAGCAACGTCAGTACTTGGATACGTTTCATGGCTCCCCCGGATACGCTCCCCGACGCGGGGACGCGGCGACCCGCATGGTACCACCGCCCCATGGCAGCCATGCGCGCCCAAGGACTCGGCGACCCGGCGGCTCCGTGGGCGAAGCGGACCGTTCAGCGGCACTCCGTGGGCGATTCCCACTCCGGATAGGCGGACATCCCGGCAGCTCCTTCCCGCATGGCTTCCAGGGCGCGCTCACACGAATCTTCCGCGCCGGGTATGCCCTCCAGCGACCGGATCGATGCACACGCCGCTTTTTGGTCCTCGATGGCGGACAGGGGGTAGCCGTCGATCACCCTCAACGAGTCGGCCCATGCCATGCAGCAGGCCTCGTACCTGTAGCAGGCGTTCGGTGTCGTCTCGGGAGGGTTCGGTGAGGCTGGCTCGGGTTCCGCGGCAGGAGACGGGGACGGTGAGGGATCCTGCGGCGATGGGGGCCGGTCCACGAACACCCCATCGATCATCACGCAGCTCTCCCTGGCGACGACGGCGTCGTAGGCCAGATCGCCTGTGGAGTAGTACGTGGTCAGGGTGCCGGACCCGTCGTCGCAGGCCCCCACGGCATCGGCCGTGGGGCAGGGTTCCGTCCCCCAGCGTCCCCCGACGAGCTCACACATACCGCGGAAGAAGCCGACGCCCAGGAGCCCGAGGGCCTCGGGAGCGTAGTGGGTGCAGGAGGACAGGCTTTCGAGGTCGTTGCAGGTCTTCGCAATCTGGGCGTCCGCCAGCTCGCGGCACTCCGGGGGAGTCTCCCACCCCGGGTACTCCTCCATGGCGGCAGCCCCCTGCCGCAGGCCATCCAGGCCCTTCTCGCACGAATCCTCGGCTCCAGGCATGCCGTCCAGCTCTCGGATCGATGCGCACGCCCGCTTCGCGTCCTCGATGGAGGACGAGGGGTACCCCTCGATTCCTCTCAGCGACTCGGCCCAGCCCAT
The DNA here is from genome assembly GCA_964542165.1 of uncultured Rickettsiales bacterium. Taxonomy (GTDB): domain Bacteria; phylum Myxococcota_A; class UBA796; order UBA9615; family CAYRNR01; genus CAYTBN01. Next base: position 5,605 of record CAZITQ010000315.1, on the reverse strand, counting down.
ACAGCACGCCTCGTACATCGTACACACGGACGAGTCCACGGGCGCGCGGTCGTTCTGCGGCGGGGGCTGCGCGGGGGCCTGCGACGGCGGGGCCCCGGCCAGGGTCGGCGACGACAACGCAGCCACGACCAGGAACGAAAGCAGGTGGATTCGAGTCATGGGTCCCCCGGGGAGGCGCCGCATCACACGGGCGCGACAGGGAGCATGGTACCACCGCACCTTCCCGGAATTGCGGTGCCGAGTCGCCCCCGACCCCCTCAGATCCCCGCCAGCGTCCAGTCCTTGGGGTAGCTGATCGAGAACGCGAAGGGGATCTCGCGCTTCTGGCCCGGTTCGAGGGCCACGTCCCAGCGGAGGATGCCGTCGTCGTCGCGGTCGTCGGGGCGGGTGTCCTTGCCCAGGTCGACCTCGATCTCGTCGCGCTGGGAGACGGGGATGTTCTCCACCAGGGTGACGCTGACCGGGGCGTCGGTGCGGTTGGTCAACTCGATGCGGTAGGCGTGGGTCAGGGTGCGCTTGCTCCCCAGCAACCTCGGCTTGCTGTCGACCTTCTCGTCGATGATCCGCCGGACTCCCAGCTCCTCCTCGGTGCCCAGGGAGACCGAGAACTCCTGGCCCGGGGCCACGTGGTCCAGGCTCCCCGAGCCCACGAACCCGCTGGCGCGGAACACGTCCAGGGGGCCGGCCAGCAAGGGCACCTCGGCCGGGTTGCGGCAGGTGGCCTTGCGGTGGACGAAGGGGGCGAGCTTGGGGAGGGTCTCGAAGCTCAGCTCGGCCTCGAGCGGGATCCGCATCAGCTCCACCCGGTGGGGGCGCCGGTCGGCGGGCACCGTCTCGGCGCCGTCGACCACGAAGCGCACGGCGGTCTCCGAGTCCTCGGCCCGGACGCGGCCGGGAGGCGTCGGTGCCCCCCCTCCGCCGGCCTGGGGTGGCGGGGGCTCGGATGGCGCCTGCTCGTCCCGGCGTTCGGTGCCGTAGGACACGATGGTCACCGGCTGCTTCACCCGGGCGTGTCCCGAGAGCAGCAGCGGAGTGAGTTCGGGGATCCGGGCCGCCTGGCCCGGGCGGGCGGTGGACAGCGCCAGCTCCACGTCGACCCAGTCCTCGCCAGTCCCCTGGGATACGGTCGCGTACGCGGTCAGCTCCAGCACCTCCCCATGGGCGCGAACGTCGTAGGCAGGGGACCAGCCGGTCCGGCGCACGGTGTACTCGACGGTCAACTCGGCCGTACCGGCCGCACCCGCCTGGACCGTCACCTCCACGAACCGCGTCCGGCGGTCCCGGGGTGCCTTCAGCCGCTCCAGCTCGGCCCGACGCGCCCGCAGCTCCCGGTCCAGGTCGCGAATCGAGCTGGCCAGCTCACGCTGCTCGTCGGACACCTCGGCGGACCGCTCGCCGAGGAAGGTCAGGGCGGCGCCCCAGCGTGCCGGTGGGATCTCGCCGGTCGCCGCGTGGCGCCCCACGGCCTCCCGGGCCAGTTCTCCGTAATTCCCGATCAGGTGGCTGCTGGCGCCCACCAGGCTCATGCGGTCGTCCAGCAGCGCGCGCTGGCGCTCCAGCTCCTCCACCCGGTCGCGCAGCTCGGCCTCCTCTTCCCTGGACGGCGTGGGTCGGGCCTCCCAGCCGGCGGTCACACCGACCACCCGGGCTCCGTCGACCCGATCGATCCGCGCCCGCAGGGATCCCGTCTCCAGGGCCGCGGTCAGCCCGGTCACCGACAGGACCCGACGCCCCGGGGTCAGCTCGACCTCCGTCCGCCGGACCACCCGCGCCCGGTCCTCGTACACCGTCACCTGGGTGATGCGGGCCTCGAGGGCCACCTTCGACTCGGCGGAGGCACTCATCGGGCCCTCCTCTCGGTGATCAGCTCGAAGTCCCGTGGCCGCTCGACCGCGTACTGCAGCTGGACAGCGGCCTTGCCGCCCGGCTCCAGATCCCGCGTCCAGACCATCATGCCCTGCTCGGGTTTGGCGTCCGGGCGCGGGTGGATCTCCAGGGTCTCGATGTCGATGTCGTCCTCCTGCCAGGTGATGGGTACCTGGTCCCGCAGTCGAAGCTGCACGGGCCGGTCCTTGAACGAGCGCACACTCAGGTCCACCCGGTACACAGTGCGGTCCTTCTTGGTCAGCAATCCGGTGGTGGCGGTGGTCTGCTCCACCTGGCGCTCCACCTTCAGGTCCTCGTCGATCCCCAGGACCAGCTCCAGCTCGGCCCGCGGTGCGACGGTGTCCACGAAGGCCCGGGCCACGAAGCCGCCGTCGAGGAACACGAAGGACTCTCCGGCCAGCAGGGGGCGGTCCCGGTCGTTGGTGATCGCGGCCCGCAGGTAGGCGCGTTGTTCCAGGGGCGCGACCACCTCGTACAGCAGCTCGCAGGGCAACTCCCGCACTCCGAGCGGGACCCGGTGCTCGCGGCCGTCGGACGGGATGTCCTGGGAGCCCTCGGCGGTGTGGGCGAAGTCGAAGCCCCCGGCTGCGTGTCGGGGCGTGGGGCAGTGGAGCCTTCCGACTCCCGCCTGGAATCCATCGTCATGCAGGTGGAATCCCAGGTCCTCCCCCGCGGGCAGGGACCAGCTCCCCTTGCCCATGGGCTGAATCTGGGGCCGGGATGCAGGCCGTGGGGCCGCCGAGCGTCTCGCGGGTGGGGGCTCCCAGTCGACCTCCTCCTGGGTGTCCTGGAAGAAGGCGGCGACCTCATCGTCCGCCACCAACTCGTCGATGGCTTCCTCCTCGCGGAGCGCGGCCTTGGAGGCCTTTCGCTTGGCGCGGGAGGGCATCGCCCGGGACCGGGCGGCCGGGACTTCCCGGGCCATCGCGGCCACGGGCATCGGGGCCGACGCGGGGGGCGGCGGGGCCGGTGGCGCCGCCGAGGCCACCACCGCTTCGCCGGCGTCCATCTCACCCGCGACACCGTCGGCCGCCATCTGCCGGTGCTGAGCCGTGTCTCCCAGCCGCCAGGCCAGCAGCTTGGGCAACTCCGCCCCCACCTGGGGCGCCGCGGTGGACAGCCGCAGCAGGGTCTTGGACCAGTCCTCCCCCGTGGACTGGCGGACCACCCCGAACCCGTGCAACTCCAGCCGCCCGGCGGAAGCGTCCACGTGCAGGTCGTACGATGGCCTCCAGCAAGGCCCGTCCAGGGTGTAGGTGACCTCCACCGAGCCGACGCCGGCAACGGCCGACTGGATCTCCAGGACGACCTGCTTGCGCTCGTCGGTCTCGTAGGCGTCCAGGGCGTGCAGGGCCAGGCGGACGTCCGACAGCTCCTCGTGGAGTTCCTTGCGCAGGATCTGCGCGGCGCGGATCCGGGCCTGGATCTGCGCGCCGCGCTCGTCCACGAACGACAGCGTCGAGGACCAGATATCGGGATCCAGTGCCACCGGCCTCGGGTTGTCGTTCTCGTCCACCTCCGGCTCGACCGGGAGGGCGGTCAGAAAGGCCAGCTCGTCCGCCAGCCCCGAGGCGGTCTCGTCCAGGCCCTCGACCTCGCGTTCCAGCCGCTCCTTGCGCTCGATGAGCTCCCCGGCGTCCTCGTGATCGACCCGGCGGCCGAAGGATCGCTCGACCTGGATCGAGAGCAGTCGCACGCCCTCCTCCCCGCCCACGGACGCCGACACCGAGCCGTCGTCCAGCCCCACCGGAAGGGGGCCCACCGAGACGCGCTGCCGCCCCCCCACCAACGGGACCGTGCCGGCCCTGCGCACCCGCGCGCGATCCGAATACACCGTGACCGCCTCGACGGCGGTGTCCGCCGTCGGGATCACCCCGCCGTTGCTCTGCTGTGTGTCACCCATGGCGCTCCCGGGAGCGGCACCCAAGACGAGCCGGTGGCCCCGTGCGCGCGGTCGAAACCGTGGTCGATACGGCCTAGGGCAGGCGTTCCGTCGGGAATGCGCTCCAGCCTCCGAGCCCCGTCGGCAGGGACTCGTCGCCGATGATACCGCGGACGTGCTCCAGGGGGTGGCCGGCGTAGAAGGCGACCATGGTGTTGGGCTGGTCCGACGTGGTCTCCATCCACCACACCAGGTCCGCGTCCCCGGACACCTCGTCGGGCGCGATCTCGAAGATCACGTTGCGCGGCCTGAGGCCGTCGCCGCTGGGGTTGGCGTCCGTGCTGCCCGAGATCACCAGCACGTTGCCGTTGGACAGCCGGTGGACGTCGCCCATGTGGTGGTTGCAGTAGTCCAGGTAGGGGTAGAGGGCGTCGTCCACGGCCAGCTGGGACTGGGGGAAGGCCCAGACGATCTCGACCTCCTGGCTGGCGGGATGAATACGGTACTCGATCACCCGGGTGAAAGGCCTCTCCGCCGCGATGTTGCCGCTGTGGGCGCCGTTGTCGTGGACCAGGACCCGCAGGGCACCGGCGTCATCGTCCGGATGCCGGTAGACCTTCTGGGCGTGGGCACCGATGAACCACGGATCGGACAGGCCCAGATCGTCCACCAGGGCGGCCTGCCCCAGGGCCGCGGTTCCCGGGTCCCACGGCATGGTGTCCACGCCCTCCCCGAGCGCCCACTGCACCTCCCGCGTGGCCACGTCGATGGCGAGCAAGATGTTGTAGCCGCGGGCGTGGTAGTACATCAGCCCCTCGTCCGGGTCGTAGGTCGCCACGTTGCCGTCGTTGACGTGGCCATTCATCGACAGCAGCCCCTCGGTGTCCATCGACCACAGCAACCCGGCCTCCTCGTCCACCACCGGGTCGTACGAGCCGTCGTGGATCACGAAGCGGTCCCAGTCCATGGAGCGGTACTGCAGGGTCACGTACTGGTCCTCGGCGAGCTTGGTGTACGCGTGGTGCATGTAGTTCTCCTGGCCTGGCATCGCCCCCTGATGGGGGCCCTGGTGCAGGAGTTCACCGTCGAAGCGCACCTCGGCGGGTCGGTTGCGGGCGTGGGATGGGCCCGGGGGCACGTCACCGCCGACGATCAGCTGCAGGCCCTCGTTGTTGCTGAGGAAGGGGAAGGAATCCGACGGATCCTCCCGGTAGACCGACACGTCCACGGTCCCACCGCCCCCCACGTCCCGGGCCGCGACGTAGCTGTAGACGGGCCGCCCAAAACGGTCCCAGGCCACCGCCTGGGCCGTGGGGAAGCCGTTGCCGAACAGCAGGTTGGTCATCACGAGGGTGTTGGGATTCACCCGTTCGGGGTGGGGGCAGTAGACCTGGGTCTCGATCTCCAGCCCGTCCAGGTTGACCGGGACGCCCCCCGGGACGGGCAGGGCCTCGGGGGTGGTGTAGGTGGTGATGTCGGACTGCATGATGCCGTCCTCACCCTCGGCCTCGGCGAAGAGGTAGTAGGTGGTCCCGGGCGCCAGGCCGACCAGGGTCAGCTGGTGGCTCCCCGCCAGCTCTCCCGTGGCCACGTAGAACTCGCAGGGATCGGACTCCCCGTAGAACACGCGCCCTTCCATCTCGCCGCCGGTGACGAACTGGACGTCGACGGTCAACGGCGAGTCGACGTTCTCCAGCACATGGATCATCGGGATGGTGACCTCCGTCGGGGAACAGACCTGGACCGGCGGAACGTCCTGGGGGGGATCCTCTTGTACGTCGTCGTCACCGACGGTGTCGTCGTCGCCCACGACGCTGTCGTCGTCGTCACCCACCG
>CAZITQ010000314.1:2004-7487 GCA_964542165.1 uncultured Rickettsiales bacterium | reverse complement strand
AGAGCCCGGTCAGGTGACGTGTGGCGGGGACGAGGCGCCGTGGGGCCCTACACCGGCCCTGCAACAACAGGATTCGCCCCCGTGTGTCAGTAATGGCGAGGTCTGCCAGGACATCTCGCATGGGGTATTCCTGCTTGGCGCGTTCCAGGTAGATCTCTGCCTCTTTCAGCGTGGCGGAGCGCTGCGGAGCTGTTGGAGGCTGGGCGGCCGCGGCCAAGAGCATGGAGAGGGAGAGATTCTGGAGGATGTGCAGCCCCAGACCAGGCCAGCGTCGGTCCAACTCCGCCGAGCAGCCCTCGTGGATCCTTCCCCGAGCCTGCCGGAGCAAGAGCAGAGGATCGAGGCTGACGTCCAGTTGTTCTTGCGCGTGGTACGTGTTCACGTCCAGCCCCGCCTGATGCGCCTGCAGCAGCCACCAGGCGTAGCTGTTGAGCTGTCGGGCGTGTTCACAAGGATCATCGCTGCCGCCCATGGCTAGCGGAGCTGCCCAGAGCCGGAATGCCTCTGCGTGGCGTCCCGCTCGCTCCAGTCCATCTGCAAGAGGGCTCATGGCCATGTGCTCGAACTTGCTGTCCTGCATACGCTGCGCCAGGTCTCTCGCACCTTCCAGGTGAAGCGTGGAGCCGCGAAAGTCACCGGCGAACAGATCCAGTAGTCCCTCGTGGTAGTGCATGTAGAAAGAGGATTCCTGGTGCCCTGTGGGCGCTTCTGGGACGGCCTCTAAGACCTCCCTCGCCCGCAGGGGTCGGCCCCTCACGGTGAGCTGCCAGCTGTGGTTGTACGTATCGCGCACAGCCTCTGATAGGTGGCCCAGGACCAGGTGCTCTTCGATGGCCTGCCCGATCAGCACAGCTGGTTCCACCGACTCGTCGCCAGTTGCCCAGGCCGCTCGAGCGCGCTCCCCCAACCACCAGGCTCTCTCGGAACCGGCGAAATCGTATTTATGCTCATCCAGGAAGGCGCCTCGCTTTGCGGGACCCAGCGCTCTGGCCTGTTGCAGCAGCGTTGATGGTCGCTCGCTTGAAAGGGCCAGGCTCCAGGAGGCGCTCCGTTCCGGGAACACGAGTTCCAGCATACGCGCGTCCGCCGCCGCCTCCACAGTGGCCCACGATCCCCTTTCGACGCGCTTCGGGTTCCACGCGATGGGATGCCCGTCCAGGGTCGCACGGACCGGCTCTTCGGGAGGCATGCCGATCCACAGGCCGATCGGCTTTTCATCGTAGCGGACGCAGACCGGACCGCTGTCCACGCGTGAGCAAGAGGAGTATTCCACCCGTGGAGGCGAACCTGCGGGCTGGCCGCACGAGACCGCGAATCCGAGCAGGCAGCGCGTAGTGGTGGCGACGATTCCAGGTCGAGAATGGGATCCCTTGCCACCTCTCCTTTGCCCGTAGCGAGCGGGTGGCTCGGGCTGGATCTTCGCTGACAAGGTTCTCGGTCCTGGTTTCACGAGATGGCGAGCAACGCCATCCAACAACTATTCTAGCGCGTTGCTCCCGAGAGGGTCAATCCGCGAGCCGGCCTCGGAGCCGGCCCCCCCCGGCGGCCGGCCTGTTGCCCTTCGCGCTGCTCCTCGTCGTGCGAAAGCGCCGAGACGCCTGATGGTCCGCCCCCCCCTCGTCGCCCTCAGCCCCCGGAGCGCTGCACCGCGTAGGCGTGGTTGCTCAGGTACACCACCCAGTCGTAGGACAGCTCCACGATGCGCTCGGAGTAGTGGGCGCTGAAGTTGTACTCGTCGCTGTAGCTGTACCAGGGCTCGTCCGAGTCGCCGCTGTAGATGGAGTCGCGCACGTAGAAGGCGCCCTTGTCCAGGCAGCCGCCCTGCTCCTCCATGTGCTGATCGATCTTGTTGGCGTAGCTGGAAGCGTAGGAGTCGAAGTAGGACAGGCTGGACTGCACCATGGGGCAGCCGCCGATGTCCAGCTCGTCGTCGTACCCCACGATCAGGTTGGCGTGCCAGTAAAGGTAGTGGTTGTAGACCACGATCACGGGGGCGCGCTTGCTGTCCAGCTCGTGCTTGATGCGCTCCACCACGTCGCGATCCGCCAGGCCCACGTCCCAGACGCTGTTGCTGTCCAGGTCGGGATCCAGGAAGACGATGGTGCGCGCGGACTCGGGCGTGGGCGTCAGCTGGTCCTGCCAGCCGTCGGGCAGCTCGTCGAGCCAGTTGTAGTAGCAGGTGAAGAAGGCGCCTTCATCGTCGGGTTCGGCGGCCTCGTAGCCGCCCCAGCTCTCCTTCATGTAGTCGGCCACGAAGGGGTAGTCGCGGTTGAGCAGGGAGCCGCCGAAGACGTTGTAGGTGTAGGTCAGGTCGGTCAGCACGTAGTCCATGTCGGCGTAGGACACGTAGTCGCTGGCGTTCATCAGGTAGCGCTCGGACAGGTCGGTGTCGCCCTCGTAGACGCGCTCCTCGGCGGGGGTGCGCTGGTTGAGCAGCACCTCCATGGCGCCTGTGTTGGCCATGAACAGGCAGCTGCCGGCGTCGTACTGGTTGGGCGAGGCGAAGACGTAGTCCAACAGCAGGTCGTTGGACAGTCCGCTGAGGACGCCGGAGGCCGGCTGGCGCTGCAGCTCGGGGGCCAGGTCGATGTGCAGGCTGACCACGGGATCGGGATGCTCACCCAGCATGGGGTGGGCGGTGCCATCGCCCTTCCAGCCCAGGCGGGCGCGGCAGGTGGCGGACAAGGAGCCCTCGCAGAGCGAGAGCTGCCCCTGGTCCAGGCTGCCCACGGGCAGGCGCTGGGAGCCGCGCACCAGCAGCACCTGCTGGCCCTCGATCACCAGGGCGCCGATGAAGGCTGGGATCACCTCGTACAGCCCCTGGTCGGTCCAGGCCTCCACCCGCAGGCTGCCGCGGCCGTCCAGCCAGCCTTCCAGGCTGTGTAGCGCAGGTTGGGCGCGGACCGCGCTGGGGGCCGGGGGTCCGGCAGCCCCGGCCGTCTCGTTGGCGTAGACCTCGCCGCCCAGGCAGCCCAGGGCGTCCAGGTCGCTGAAGGCGTTGTCCTCGGCCGTCAGCCAGCTCAGAGTGCCCAGCTGGCAGAGCTGGTCGAGGTCTTCGTCGCCCAGCTGGTTGTCGTCCAGGTTGAGCCAGCTCAGGGCGGCCATGCCCGCCAGGGGGCTGATGTCGCTGATCTGGTTGTGGGCCAGGCCCAGGCGTTCCAGGGCGACCAATCCGGCCAGGGGCGCGATATCGGTGATGGCGTTGTTGCCCAGCTGCAGGTCGATCAGGCCGGTCAGGCCGGCCAGGGGCGCCAGGTCGGCCACCTGGTTCTCCCAGAGCGTCAGCCGCTGCAGCGAGACGATGGCCTCCAGGCCGTCCAGACTGGCGATGCCCGCGTCGGGGCAGGCCAGCTCGGTCAGCCCGGCCACGTCCTCGGCCAGCAGCTCGCCCTCCAGGCCCAGGGCGTCCAGCGCGCATTGCTGCAGGGCCGGATCCGCGATGCCCCAGGCGGGGGCGGCCGTGTCCATGGTCTCCTGCTGCTTCTCGAGCGCGTCGGGATCGCAGGCCGCCAGCAAGAGGATCGGCGCGAACCGCAGGGGGGTTGATGTTGCGTGAATCATGGTGATACCTCTGGTATGGTGTTCCCCCGCCGCAGGCGGCGCCCTGACCGGGTCAACGCCAGCTGTAGCCGGACACGTCGAAGCCGTGCCCGGTCACGCTGCTGTCGGTGACCAGCCAGATGACCACCTGGTCGGCGGGGATGGGATCGCTGACAAAGGACCCGAAGTCACCTGTGTACGAGGCGTAGATCTCGCCCTCGTAGTTGGCCAGGTAGACGTAGTCGTAGCCCTGCTCGGTGTTGAGATCGTCGAAGTGCAGCCGCAGCTCCGAGGCGCCGGCGGCCTCGATCACGGCGTAGCCGCTGAATTCGTCGGCGTAGGGATGCTCGGTGCTGATGGCGTAGGAGACGGTCCGCCAGGTCTGGCTGCCGTCGCCGGAGTCGGGCTCCTCCTCGTCGGGCTGCTCCGCGCTGTCCGGCTCCACGGCCTGCAGCAGGCTGTAGGCGTTCAGGCGCCCGCCGCTGACCGTCTTGCCGCTGAGCGTGCCGGTGACGTCGGCGCTGTCCATCAGCAGCTGGCGCAGCTCGGCGGCTCCCAGGCCCGGATCCACGCTCAGGGCCAGCGCCGCGGCTCCGGAGACCGCCGGCGCGGCCATGGAGGTGCCGCTGAGCCAGGCGTAGTCGTCGCCCGGGTAGGTGCTGTAGATGGGCTCGCCCGGCGCGGCCAGGTCCACGGAGCTGGCGCCGTAGCAGGAGCTGGAGGCCAGCTTGTCCTGGTAGTTGATGGAGGCCACGCTGACGATGTTCGGCAGGTCGTACTCGGCCGGGTAGAACGAGTAGCGGTCCAGGTCCACGCCCATGTTTCCGGCGGCCGTCACGAAGAGCACGTCGTGGTCGTTGGCGTACGAGATGGCGCTGCGGATGGAGCTGGAGTAGCCGGTGCTGCCCCAAGAGGCGTTGATGACGTCGGCGCCGTTGTCCACGGCGTACTCGATGGCCGAGACCGCGTCCGAGGTGGTGCCGCCCTGGGGACCAAGGTAGCGAATTGCCATCAGGGACACGTCCCAGGCCACACCCGCCGTGCCCTGACCATTGTCGCCCTGCGCGCCGATGATGCCGGCCACGTGGGTGCCGTGGCCGTCGCTGTCCGAGGGGTAGTTGTCGTCGCCATAGAAGTCCCAGCCCACCACGTCGTCCGCATAGCCGTTGCCGTCGTCGTCCACGCCGTTGCCGCTCACCTCGCCCGGGTTGACCCAGGTGTTGCCCTGCAGGTCCGGATGGCTCCAGCTGACGCCGGTGTCGATCACGGCCACCACCACGTCCTTGCTGCCCGTGGAGATCTCCCAGGCCTCGGCCGCGTCGATGTCCACGTCGGTCGGACCGTAGGCGCCCTCGTTGTGCAGCGACCAGTGCTGCTGGTTCCACTCGGCGGGCAGCTTCTGGGCGGTGTGGATGAAGTTCGGCTCGGCGAAGAGCACGTCCGGATCGTGGCGCAGGCGCTCGATCTTGGATGCCACGTCGCTGTTGTCGTCGATGGAGAGCAGGTCCAGACGCAGGTTCTGGTGGCGGCGCAGGCGCGACAGGGCGAAACGCGCCAGCAGGTCATCCTCGCCCGTCTGGGCCAGATCCTTGTGGTAGGCCACCAGCACCTCGCCCTTGACGAAGGCGGTCGGTGCCTCGGCGGACTGCTGCTCGGCGGCGCAGCCCGCGCCGAGAGCCAGGATCAGGGCCAGTTGGGAGGGGCGGGGATGAAACTGCATGAAGAGCCTCCTGGTGGTTTGCGCGAACTGCTCGGTTAGCATGATATTCATGATTTTCGCGTTTTGCATGAAATGCATACACCGAGCCGCGGCGTCCGCCAAGCGGCGGGCGTCAGGAAGCCGTCAAGTTGTTTTTTGGGTGTTTTTGGGTGTCAGGCACAAAGAATTTATAAATTATGGCACAAAATATAAAATACAAGTGGCAGCCACCCCCAGCGCAAAC
>CAZITQ010000314.1:0-1994 GCA_964542165.1 uncultured Rickettsiales bacterium | reverse complement strand
GTTCATCTTTATATTTTATTTTTATTTTTAAAAAAAAAAAAAAATATTTTTCCGCCCTCAACACCCCCTGCGATACCCCCTACGATAGCGGCCCCACCCGCACCATCAAGGCGCCCCAGAGCCGTAGGTAGGGCGCTACCCGCAGCTCCGCGTCGAGCCGTCCGCCGTCCTTGCGCAGCAGGATGGCCTGTCCGCGGCGCGGGCGCGCCGCCTCACCCCCGGCCAGATCGTGGGCCACGGCGAAGAGCAGCGTGGGGTCGTCCGCTTCGACCAGCTCGGTCCAGCTGACGCCCACCAGCTCGGGCTGGCTGCGGCGCAGCAACGCGGCGAACTGGCTGTTGGCGCCCAGCAAAACGCCTCCGCGGCTGACGGCGCAGGCCTGGCTGTCCAGCTCCAGGGAGGTGCCCAGAGGCAGGATCACCTGGCGGTAGTACTTGCACTGGGCGCAGCTGCAGCCACAGCCGAGCATGCCTTCGCCCAGCTGCTTGCGCGCCACGAAGCAATGCCAGGCCTGGGCGGCCAGCACGCCGCAGCGGGCGCAGTCGTGGCTGGCCGTCAGGTCGCGTCGGGCCCAGCAGAGCGTGTCCTGGATGGCGGCGGCCTCGCTCAGGCGCGCGGGTAGCTCCATCTGGTTGGCGGACATGAAGGCCCGTACCTCGTCCACGTGCACCCGGAAGTGGCCGGAGGGCAGGGCGTGGGCCTCGATCTTGTCCTTGCGGATCCAGTTGAGCACGGTGCGGTTGCTGACACCGCACATGCGCGCCACCTTGCCCACGGACAGGTAGGGGCTGGTGCGGCTCTGCATGGCTGGGCCTCCCTGGGGACGGAGAGGCCTCAGGGTAGCACTCTCTAGCTGGGATCCGCCGCCGGAGTCTGCGGCCCGCTCGCGGGCATGTCCGGCTCGGCCACGTACTGGGCGTCGACTTCGCCGGTGAGCGACTTCAGGAAGGCCAGGATCTGCGCCGTCTGCTCAGGCGTCAGGTCCTTGCCCAGCTGGTGCTTGGCCATCAGGTTCGCGGCCTCTTCCAGCGTGGCGATGCTGCCGTCGTGGTAGTAGGGCGCGGTCTCGGCCACGTTGCGCAGACCCGGGTTCTTGAAGTGGAACTTATCGGCCTCGTTGCCGGTGACCTTGAAGCGCCCCTCGTCGGTCAGCTCGTAGGGCACCACCTGGCCCAGCTTGAAGTAGCCGGAGCCGCCCAGGGCCACGCCTGCGTGGCAGGTGGCGCAGCCGACGTCCAGGTAGGTCTCGAGGCCGGCTTGCTGCTCGGGGGAGAGGGCCTTCAGGTCGCCCTTCAAGAAGGCGTCGAAGGGCGAGGGCGTGACCAGCCCGCGCTCGAAGGCGCCGATGGCCTTGGCCATATTGTCGTAGGTGATCGCGTCTTCTTCGCCGGGGAAGGCCGCCTTGAAGAGATCGGCGTAGCCCGGGATGCTCTTCAGCACGGCGACCACGGCCTCTTCGCTGGCCATGGCCATCTCCACCGGGTTGAGCACGGGCCCCTTGGCCTGCTCCTCCACATCCGCCGCGCGACCATCCCAGAACTGGGTGATGTGCAGTGCGGCGTTGAAAGAGGTGGGCGAGTTGCGATCGCCCTTCTGGCCCTTGTGACCATCGGAGGTGGGCTCGTTGTCCACGCCGTAGGTGTTGACATCGTGGCAGCTGTTGCAGGACACGTCGTGGTTCTTGGAGAGCCGCTTCTCGAAGTAGAGCACGCGCCCCAGGTCGGTCAGGGTCTTGGGCGGCGCGGCGCCGTCGGCGGTCATGAACGCGGGCAGGGGCTTGAAGAACGCTCCTGCTTTTTTCGCCAGGGCCTTGGCTTTCTCGTTCACGGGCGGGGGCTTGGGCTGCGCCTTCGGGGCCGGCGGGGGGCTGGGCGCGGGGGCCTCGGTCTGGCATGCGGGGAGCGATAGCATGGCGATCAAGGTCAAGGCGGACTTCTTCATGAGCAGGCGACGGAACGCCATGGGGTAGCATGAAGGTGGACAACCAGCGCCGA
>CAZITQ010000313.1:0-7514 GCA_964542165.1 uncultured Rickettsiales bacterium | reverse complement strand
AGTCGCCGCCGCAGGTGGTCCAGCCGTCGCCGTCGGCGTCGAAGCCCTCGTCCACCTCGCCATCACAATTGTTGTCGATGCCGTCGCAGACCTCGTCGGTGCCCGGGAGGACATCGCCGTCGGCGTCGTTACAGTCCCCATCGTCGGACGTCACCCCGTCCGCGTCGAAGTCCTCGACGACGTCGGCCGAATCGTCGTCCACGGCCTGGTCGGGACAGCCCACCAACCAGGTCAGGAGGGCGAGCATGGTGATGAAGGCGAGTGCGTGGCGCATCAGAACTCTCCCCGAAACGCGACCCGTGCCGCGACTGCTCAACGGTCTCTTCCTAGGTACCCGGCATGCGTGCCCGCCTGACGGAACACACACACGCTAATCGAACGAAGGCAGCAAAACCTTGACCATCCCCTGCGGAAAATCCCAGTCCTCGCTGCCGATGGTGAACCTACTCTCCCGCAAACGGGAGTCATCCGACGGAGGAGTATACCACCGCGGCGCCCCCGTGGCGCCCCCGCGTCCGCGCGCCGGAAGCGCGCGCCCTCAACCCCCCGCGCCCCGCGGCCGGGTACGCAACGTGCGACGCGCGAGGGCCCTCCCGACCTCCTCCAGTGCCCCCGCGGGATCCTCCATCGCGGCGGCCCGACCCCGGCGAAGGCCCAGGGAGCACCAGGCCGTCGGGGGGGCGGCGGTCGGGGGGTCGACGAGGGTGATCACGGTGGCGGGACCGAGCGTGTCCAGCGCCCGGGCATCCGCCCCGAGATCCCCGCCGATCAGATCCACCGGCGCTTGGCTCCGCCGGGCGACCTCCCCGGGTACCTTGCCCCCGGGGGTGGTCCCGTCCAGTCGGCCCTCGCCGGTCCAGACACGGGTGGCGGTGGCCAGCAGGTCGTCAAGGCCCACCAGATCGGCCACCGCGGCAGCCCCGGGGACGAGCCGGGCGTCCAGGGCGGCGGCCAGCCCGAAGCCGGCTCCGCCCGCCGCTCCGGCGCCGGCTGCGGTCCAGTGGCGCCGGCGCGGATCGAGGAGGGCGGCCCAGCGCTCGAGGCCGCGGTCGAGCAGGGGTCGCGATGGGGGATCCGCACCCTTCTGTGGTGCGAACCTCGCCACGGTCCCGGTGGGACCCAGGAGGGGGGAGTCCACGTCCGTGAGGGCGATGATCGGCCCCGGGGGGAGACGGGGCTGGCCCCCCGGGGCGGCCCTGGCCAGCGCCGCCCCACCGGGGGGAAGCGCTCTCCCCTCGTCGTCCACGACCGCAGCCCCCAACTCCCGGAGCAGACCGGCCGCGCCGTCGGTCGTCGCGCTGCCACCGAGACCGACGACGAGGGACGCGCAGCCGCGCTGAAGGGCGTGGAGCATCATCCGCCCCAGGCCGCCGGAGTCCGCTGCGAGCGCCTGAACGGGCGTGCGGTCCTCGACGAATCCCCCGGCGCTGGCCCAGTCGATCACGGCCACCGGACCGGGGAGCCCCTGGAGGCCCCCTTCGATCCGGAGGTACGCCGCCCGGATCGATCGCCCCCAGGGATCCTCGGTGGGGGCCTCCACCCAGACGCCCCCGACCGATCCGCGGAACGCGTCCGCCGTCCCCTCACCGCCGTCGGCCAGCGGCAGAGTCTGCACCCTTTCGTGCGGGGCGCCCGTCCGCGCCCCGCGTGCGAGGGAATCGGCCACATCGGCCGCTGCGAGCGTTCCTTTGAAGCTGTCCGGAGCCACCACGAGCATCGGTCCACCCCAGTGGGTGCGGGGGGGCGTCCGGTTTGACTCCACCCGCGCACAACCTTCAGAGTAGAACGGAACGCGAATACGAGGAAGCAGGGGCGGGATCAACCCGCGGACGGGAGCCGGGCGGATGGCGCGAACCTGGAAGACGCCGCGACCCCGGCGCAGGCGGCCGAGGCGGCTCGGCGTTCCTGCGCGCGTGGGCGGCAAGCGCCGGTTCGAACTCCGACGGGCCATCCGCACGGTTTCCCTCACCGAGATCAACGAGGCGGAAGAGAGCAACGTCGCGGCCGCCATCGCCCACCAGACCGATCTGCGGTTCATCGACACGCTGGAGAGCATCGCCGCCCAGCTCGAGGGCATCGGCCAGGACATGGCCCTCGACCTGGAGCCGGACGCGAGCGGGAGCGCGGACGCGCCCGCTCCCGTGTCCCGCACACCCGCCGCGGATCCGCCGGCGGCCGCACTGGCCACGGGGGATATCGAGGCGCTGTCCGAGGACGACCCGGGGGTGGTCGGGGCGTTGCCCGTGGCGGAGACGGAGCTGGAGGAAGGGGAGGCGAGGTTCGAGGCTGGGTCCGAGGTGGTATCCGAGTCCGTGACCGAGATCGAGGGTGAACCGGGGATCGCCGCGGAGCCCGAGGAGTCCGGGGCGAAGGTCGACGAGTCGCGTCCGAGCCTGGACGACGATCCTCCCACGGAGATCGTGCCCGCCCAGCAGTTCGAGGACGATCGGGCCACCGAGGTGGTGCCGGTCCAGACCCTGGACGGGGAGGGGCCGGTGGTCGAGGACGGGGAGCTGGAGCTGGAACCCGAGGCGGAGCTGGACCCCGACGGGGAGCTGGAACCCGAGGCAGAGCTGGTCCCCGACGAGGAGCTGGAACCCGAGGCAGAGCTGGTCCCCGACGAGGACCTGGAACCCGAGGCAGAGCTGGACGACGGCGATCTGGAACTGGACGCGGACGACGACGATCTGGATCTCGACGACGACGATCTGGAGCTGGACCCGGACGAGATGGTCACCTTGCCCGGCGTGCCGCCGCCCCAGCCACCGACCGACTCCGTGGAGGGCTCGACTGAGATCGTGCGCGTGCCCGCCACCGAGGCAGAGCTGATCGCCGGCGCGACCCAGCTCGGTCCGACGACGGCGGAGCCGGAGCCCGAGCCGGAGCCCGAGCCGGCCCCCGAGCCGGACCCCGAGCCGGACCCCGAGCCGGAGCCCGATCCGGAGCCCGAGCCGGTACCCGATGCGGAACCGGAACTCACGGGCGGCCCCCCCGCCGCTCCACCCGATCCGGTCTTCGACATGCCGATGCCGGAACCGGACCCGGATGAAGGGGTCACCGAGATCGTCAGCGTGCCCCCAGCCGAGGGAGAGGAGGAGCCGGAGCCCCCGGTCAACATGGCCACGCTCGGACCCGCCACGGCGGAGCCGCGGCCGGCGGAGGAGGCCATCGATCTCGAGGAGGAGCCGGCCGCCGTGGCGTCCCTCGACGACCCCCCTGACGTGGACCCGGTACTGGAACAACCGGAGGGACTCGGCGCGGACGATGGGTCGTGGGAGGGATCGGGTCTCGAATCCTGGGATGGGCACTCCCTGGAGGAGTACATGGGGCGGCCGGCGGACTCCAACGCCGCGATGGAATCGTGGGACGGCCACTCCCTGGAGGAGTACCTGGACAAGCCCGGTGAGCCCAAGGGGCTCGGGGAGCCCAGGGGCCCCATGGAGTCCTGGGATGGACACTCCCTGGAGGAGTACCTGGGTCGATCCCGGGAGGGCAGCGGGATCCGCGGTCCGGCGAGCGCGGGGGCGCCGGGTGCCCCACTGGAGTCCTGGGATGGGCACTCGCTCGAGGAATACCTGGGTCGAGGGATCGATGGCGAGGACTCCATGGCGTCGTGGGACGGGCACTCCCTGGAGGAGTACCTGGGGAACAAGATCGCCGGGGGTAGCGCGGAGATCGGTGGCACAGGGTCGGGACCGCTCCCTCCCACCGCCGACCCGGACGACGAGGTGCAGCGGGAGGCGGCGGACTACCTGCGGACCGCAGGGGCACCGGGGGTCGAAGCGGAGCTGGACCTGGAGCCCGTGCGGGCAGCCGACGGGGATCCCGACCTGTCCGACCAGATGGACGAGGTGATGGATCTCGTCTCGGACTCCGGCGGCGAGCCGGCCGTCGACCGGGCCCTCCCCCTACCGCCGGTCCCGGACACCGAGGGTTCGCTGGTGGAGTCCGTGGAGCAGGTGAGCGCCGATCCGGACACCATCGTCGCCTCGGACGAAGCCGAGCCCAGCGTGGACTACCTCGAGGGCACGCCCGCGCCGGGGTCCGCGTCGGCGCCGGAGGCCCTCGCACCGCCGCCCGCGCCGGAGTTCGACGACGCGCCGGACTGGCTGGACCCGGGCAGCAAGGCACGGTCCCGCCCGTCGGGAGACATCACCGGCGAGGAACAGGTGTTGCCGGCGTCGCTGGAGGCGATCCCGGCATCGGCGAGGCTCTCCTCGCTCTCGCTGTCGCCGGCCGACGGCGACGACGAAGACGACGATCTGGAGCTGGATCTGGACGCCGAAGAGGAGCCGTCCACCCCGGCGCGTGTACGGCGCGGCGCTGGCGGGGGGGACCGCCTCCCGGCCCCGTCCACCGCCGGCGAGGGTGGGGCGGACCCCACGGATGAAACAGGGAGTAGCTAGCCGCCGTCGAACGGCGGAACGGGACGGCGCTGCCGTCGACCCACGGAGGAGGGTGAGCATGCACCGAGGGATGCTGTGGATCGGAACCGGGCTGTTGGCCCTGTACCTGGCCGCGTGTAGCGCGTGCGGAGGCGGCAGCGGGCAGACCCAGGGACTGGGCAAGAACCCGGTGGCCCTCGTGGGGATCACCCAGGAGGGGATCGTCAAGGAGGTCAACGGCAAGTCCCGGATGGACGAGGAGTTGCCCGAGGACAAGGGCGGGCTGATCTTCGACGTGCAGCACGTGGACCGCCTGGTCAACCAGCAGGTGTTGCTCGAGATCTTCCCTGCGGGGGACTCGGTGGCCTCCCTGGGCAAGGTCGTGGGCAACGACCGCAAGCAGGTCGACCCGGGCACCTACGACGCGCTCCTGGTCTATTCGCACTCGGATGTGGCGCGCTACGAGGGGTGGATCCGCAACCTCGAGGTCCACCAGGGGCGGACCTCGAAGTGCGAGGTCAAGATCGAGGCGCCGGTGGGCATGCTCGACCTCCGTTTCCTCAACGACGGCGTGGATATCAACGCCAAGGTCAAGTACTCGGTCTACCCGGCGGCCACCGAGGAGGATCCGGTTCGGGGGGACCCGATGCTCGCGGACCAGAGCCCCCTGGAACAGCTGGCACTGCCCACGGGGTCCTACGACATCCTGGCCGTGTACCACGAGACCGACGCCGTCCATCAGGACGCCTGGGTGGAAGGCCTGGAGATCAAGGGGGGCATGGCGCGGACGGTCCACACCTACGACTTCTCGGTCACGCTCCACGGCTTCATCCTCACCGTGAAGAATTTCGAGGAGGACGTGAGCGACCGCAGCACCGTGTACTTCTACTACCCGGGAGCCAACGTGGAATTCGCGGTTGCCGTGGATCAGGGAGCGGCAGGCGAGCGCCTGGTGGTGAAGCCCGGTGAGTACGACGTGCGGGTGGTGTTCCAGCCCAGCAGCGAGCAGAGCACCTGGGGTGACAAGGTGCTCAAGGGCATCAAGATCGGTGTCGAGGACGAGGCCGAGGACGCCGAAGCCGGCGGGGAAGGGGCGGAGGTCGAGGACGGCGAAGGGGGCGAAGCCACCGAGCCGGACCCGGCCGCCGAGGGCGACGAGGCCGCGGACGAGGGTGAGGCCGCCGAGGGCGAGGCCGCCGAGGGCGACGGGGAGGCCGGGCTACCCCCCCGACCCAAGTCCCAGTTGATCGAGATGGAGATCGACATGGAGATCCCCCTGGCCACCCTGGTGATCAAGGTGCTCTACGGGGGGGAGGACGTGTCCGACAAATCCTCGCTGCGCGTGATCAACGCGGGCGCCGACAAGTCCGCCGCGTCCGCGGTGCTGAGCATCACCGGCCTGAGCGAGCACATCGTCCCGGCGGGCGAGTACGACATCAACATCTCGTTCGAGGAGGCGGACCTGAGCGGTTCGCGATGGTTCGAGGGCATCGTGCTGGGTCACGGGGACAGCTGGACGCAGGAGCTCGACCTGCACAAGGCCAAGTAGGGCTACTCCTCCGGCGCGGGGACGACCTCGATCGAGTTCACCACCGGCCACACCTGCCTGCGGAAGAACCGGCGGTCCATCCGCACGTCGCCATCCCACAGATCCGCGGTGACGACCAGGCTGAGGGTCTCGGCGCGCAGGTGAACCGTCAGACGGAAGCCGTTGCCCAGGGAGTTGGCCCAGCGCTCGTACGCGTACGCGCCCTCTCCGCCCGACCAGCGGAAACGCTTGCCCGCCGGGAAGTCCACCGGCAGCTCGCTCGGGGGGGGCGCCTTGATGTGGAGGGTCGGGTAGCCGTCGGCCACCGCGCTCCGACTCACCAGGCGAATCTCGTCGCCGACGCTTCGAACCTCCCACTCGTCGGGGACCCGGACCGCGAACCCGGCCTCGTGCTCGACGATCTCGCCCTCGGTGGCCACGGCGCCCGAACGCCCGCACCCGAGGGCCTGGGCCAGCGACAGGGCGACCGCGGCGCACGTGAGCGCGTGGAGGAAGGAGGCGAGCCGGGGGCGGGTCGAGAACACGTCCCAGAAAACTAACCGTTCGCCGGCTCGCGGTCCACGGAGCCCGCGCGATTTCCGCGGGCGCGCGTGAGCCGGCGTGCGTGCGGTTCCTTGACACCCTCCCCGGGCTCCGTTAGAAATAGTCGCAATTTCGCCCCCTTCGGGCGCGGCTGTGGAGAAATCATGCGCAAGCCGATGTTCCCTGTCGCGGCGTGGCTGCCGCTCATGCTGCTCTTGCTCGCCGGACCCTCGTCTGCGTTCGCCCAGTGTACGGACAACGACGGCGACGGATACGGCAACCCGGGTGATCCGGATTGTGCCGGTGGTCCCGAGGAGGACTGCGACGACGACAACGCCGCCGCGTACCCCGGCGCGACCGAGGCCTGCGACGGCTTCGACACCGACTGCGACGGGTCGGCCCTGCCCACCGAGGTGGACGTGGACGGGGACGGGTGGCTCGCCTGCCTGGACTGCGACGACGACGACGCGACGTTGAACCTCGACGACGCGGACGCCGACGGGTACGACACGTGCCACGACGACTGCGACGACGCCGACGCAGCGGTCTACCCCGGCGCGGTCGAAGCCTGCGACGGCGTCGACAACGACTGCAACGAGGAGACCGACGAGACCGCGGACGCGGACGGGGACGGCGTGGCGCTCTGCGACGGCGACCAGCCGGCGGACTGCGATGACACGGACGCCACGGTCTACCCCGGCGCCCTCGAGCTGTGCGACGGGATCGACAACGACTGCGACCCGGCCACCGACGAGGAGATCGACGGCGACGGCGACGGCGAGACCACCTGCGACGGCGATTGCGACGACACCTCCGACGCGGTGAACACCCTGGCCGCCGAGCTCTGCAACGGGTTCGACGACAACTGCGAGGGGTCGGTCGACGAGGGCTTCGACGCGGACGCGGATGGGTACGTGGACGGCAGCGACGCCGGCTGCGAGGACGCCTACGCCGTCGAGGACCTGGACTGCGACGACGGCGACGCCGCGGTGAACCCCGGCGCCGACGAGGTCTGCGAGGACGAGATCGACAACAACTGCGACGGCCTGACCGACTCC
>CAZITQ010000312.1:287-7522 GCA_964542165.1 uncultured Rickettsiales bacterium | reverse complement strand
GTGCTCGGGGGGCGGGGTCGGGGGGGGGAACCGGGCCCCCACCCCCCCCCCCTGGGGGCCCCCGGCCACCTTCCACACCCCCCCCAGGAATCCGAAGGCACGGGCCACGTGGCTGGCCAGGCCGTCGCCCTTGTCCACCCGCAATCCCATGTCCTCCACCCCCTCGACGACCGCCGCCGCGTCCCGCAGGTCCTCGAGTTCGATCACCAGCGACGAGTAGGCCAGGGCCTCGGCCAGGGCGTCTTCCTCGTCGCCGGCGAAGTGCCTGGCGTAGTGTTCGACCGCCGACATGGGCACGGCCAGCGCCACCGGGGAGACCCGGTTGGACAGGCCGACGATCTCGAACTTCACCCGAACGGTCTCCGACGCCCGCGTGCGCACGAAGGAGGACCGGCCGAGCTGGCCCTTGAGGCTCAGACCCACCAGCTGCTGGGGGCGCACCCGGGGCAGACCCTGACTGCGGAGGATCCCCGCGTTGGCCATACCCACCAGCGCCTCGGAGACCACCGCGGGGATCGGCTCGTCCGCCTCGTCCGGATCCCACTGGAAGAGGTCGGGGTCCACGTCGTCGGCCAGCCAGTCCGCCTCCAGTCCCTCCAGCACCGCGTCCGTGGCCATGCTCAGGTCCATGAACCGACCGGAGAGGGTCAACGGGAAGCTGCTGTAGCGCTGGGGATGGACCTGTACGACCCCGGGCAGGTCCTCGATCTCGTCGCGCACGTCGTCGTCCAGGCGGGAGGTGAGCAGTCCTCCGAGTTCCATCTCCAGGGGGCCCAGGGCCACCCGGGACTCCTCGACCCGCAGCGTGCCCACCGGCGCCCGGCCGAGCACCCGCTCGGTGAGGGTGGTCTCCACGCCGGACAGCAGGCCCAGCAGCAGCAGGATCGCGCCGGTCAGCAGGGCGAAGGCCGCACAGGCCAGCAGCTCACGGATCCGCTGGCCCCGGGAGAGCTTCCACGCGACCACGGGCCAGCGGAGCAGCCGGACGGCTCCCCGGGCCGTCCCCGGTTCGGGGGCCACCACGTCGGGCGACGAGACCTCGCTCGGTTCCGGACCGACGAGGCGTCCATCCCGGAGCTCCAGGACCCGGTCCGCAGCCTCGATCAACATCTCGTCGTGGGTCGCCACCAGCACGGCCCGACCCTCGAGCCTGGCCGCCTCCCCAAGCCGCCGGGTCACCCGCTCCGCGGTCTCCCGGTCCAGGTTTCCCGTGGGTTCGTCCGCCAGCAGGACCGGTGTGGTCGACACCAGCCCCCGGGCCAGCACCACTCGCGCCCGCTCACCCGCAGACAGTCGCCGCCCGTCCTCGTCCGCCAGCGCCTCGCACTGCAGCCCGGCGAGCTCTCGCCGGGCGCGGGCCCGGGCCTGGCCGTCGTCGGTGCCGGCGATCCAGCCAGGCAGACAGGCGTTGTCCAGAGAGCTGATCCGCTGGACGAGCCAGGCGCCCTGGGGCACCAGGGTCAGCGCGCTGCGGCGCAGTCGAGCCCGCGCGGCGGCGCTGCGGCCCGGCAGCTGCCGTCCCGCCACCGACAGGCGCCCCTGGGTCAACGGGAGGATGCCGGCGATCAGGTGCAGGAGGGTGGTCTTCCCCACCCCGGAGGGCCCCACCAGCGCCACCAGCTCACCCCGGGCCACGTCGAGATCCACGCGGTCGAGGATCGTCGCGCCCTGGACCCTGTGGTTCAGACCCCGACAGCGGATGCCGCCGCCCGGCTGTGCCTCGCCCTGACCGTCTTTCGCGGTGCCCACGCAACCCCCGCTTCGCACGCGGCGCGGTCGCGCCTGCGCGCGCCACACCGCTCCGGCGCCATCTTGACCCGGAGATCGGCAAAATCTACGATGTCGCTTCACCACACGGCTTTGTCAAGCAACCCCACCGCGGCCGGCGGTCGCGGTGAGACAGGGGGAGAGTGTCGTGGACCAGCCCGCTCCGGATGTCAGCGGTACGCAGCCAGCCAAGAAGAAGATGGGGATGGGGATCGCCATCGGGGCGGTGGCGGGGATCGTCGTGCTGGTGCTCTGCCTGGGCGGCGGCGGTCTCGTCGCGGGGCTCGTGTTCGGGCTGTCCGGCTCCCCTGCCAAGGACGTGTTGAGCCGGATCCCCGCGGACGCCATGGGCGTCCTGCTGGTGCGCGATCTGGCGGGTCTCCACAGGGCCTACGGCACGGATCAGATGCTGGAGTCCATGAGCGAGGAGGAGCGCGAGTTCTTCGAGAAGATGCTCGAGCGCGAGACCGACCTCGAGCCGGACCTGCTCACCGAGCTCCTGGGCAACATCAAGCTGGACGGCGTCGCCGGCGTCAGCGTGGCCCTGGTGGACGACGACCGCACGGTGGGCTGTTTCGTCATCCCCGTGCGGGACGGCGACGCCGTCGTCCGCGCCATCGAGGACTTCGCGGACGAGCAGCGCGTGGATCTGGACACCAAGGACCACGACGGCCACGAGTACCACGTGGACGAGGACGATGTGGTCGCGTTCACGGCCTCCGGCGGCCACCTGCTGCTGGTCATCCACGACGATTTCGGGGCCGAGGACTACATGGAGGATCTGCTGGACGGCAAGCTCGGCAGCGCCTGGTCGGAGGACTGGGTCACCTCGGTGAAGTCCGAGCTGGGCGGCGACTGGCACGCGATGGTGCTGCTCAACCCCGACCTGCCCCGGCTCGTCCGCAACGAGCTCGTCCGCGAGTTCGACCTGGAGGCCATGGAGTCCGAGCTGGCCGACCGGCTGGACGAGACCGAGGGCCTGGGCGCCACCCTGTACGTGGGCGCGGGCGAGTGGCGGATCGACGCCTTCATGGCGGTCGAGGACGGCGCCGACTGGCTCGAGGGGTCGTCCGGCGCCACCAAGGACACCCTGGCCAAGCACGTGGGGGGCGACGCCGTCGCCGTGGTCCGGTCGGCGATGAACGCCGAGCAGTGGCTGGAGCAGACCCTCGACGTGCCCGACGCGGGCGACGAGATCCAGGAGACCATGCGGGCCCTCCGCCGGGAGATCGGCATCGACGTCGAGGACGACGTGGTGCCCTTCCTGGGCTCGCCGGTGACCGTGGCGGTGTTCGACAGCGAGTCCGGCGAGATCCCCTATTCCTTCGTCGGCTGGATCCCGCTGACCAAGGGCCACGAGATGGACGACGTCCTCGAGGACGTGGAGGACGCGCTGCAGGAGCAGCGGATCGACATCGACACGGACAAGGAAGGGGACACCACCTGGTACGTGGTCGAGGAGGGCGAGATGGAGGTGGCCTGGGCGGTGGTCCGAGGTCACTTCGTGGTCGGAGCGGGCCGCAACCGGATCCGGGACCTGCAGGACCAGCTCGAGTCCTCCGAGGGCAGCTTCCTGGACGGGATCTCCAGCTCCGGCGCCAAAAAAGCTCTGGGCAGCGGCGCCGACAGTGTGGGCTACGTGGACATCGAGGCCTTCGTCGACCAGTTCGCCGACGAACTCCAGGACGACCGGGACACGGTGATGGCGTGGCCCCTGCTCGACTCCATGTCCGCGGCCTTCGGCACCGCGGAGATCGACGGTCGCATCATCCGGGGCAGCGTGAGCCTGGTGGCGGCCGAGCCCGAGGGATTCGCCGACGCGATCTACGAGATCGGGGGCGGCGACGGGGGCTTCGGCAACACGCCGATGGTGCTGCAGTCCAAGCGAGCCGAGGGCGCCATCAACCTGGACGCGATCCGCACGGCGGAGAAGGCCTACCACGCCGAGTGGGACGCCTACACCACCTGCCGGGCCACGCCCGCGTCCGTGCCGGGGCGTGAGGCCGTCCCGTTCGATGGCGCCGGACTCACCTCCTTCCACAACCTCGGCTGGACCTCCGACGGCGACGTCCGCTGCCGTTACAGCGTGGAAGCCGTGGACGGTCGCCGAAACTGGCAGGACCGCTTCGTGGCCCGCGCCGAGTGCGACGTGGACGGCGATGGCGTCTACGCCGTCTTCGAGGCCACCCACCGACAGCGTTCGACGATGGTCACGGATCCGGGGATCTTCTAGGGGAGCCTCTCCCCCCGTTCCCTTCCTTCTCAATGGAAGTCCCGCGACCCCCCCGACACCGGCGTGAGATCCACCTGGGGTGTCCACAGGGCGTTGGCGATCAGGTGGGTCACCCCGTCCTGGGCCTGGATCTTGCCGGTCACGCCGAGGAAGGAGGAGGTCTTGGCCAGCAGGGCGTAGCGCTTGAACACCTTCTCCCACAGCACCAGGTTCACGAACCCGGTCTCGTCCTCCAGCGTCATGAACACCACCCCGCGGGCTGTGCCGGGTCGCTGACGGCAGATGACCATTCCGGCGTAGCGGGTGATCCGGTCGTGGTCCAGCCGCCCCACGGTCCGGGCGTCCGGTAGCCCCAGCTTCTTCAGCTGGGTCCGCAGGGTGGTCAAGGGGTGCCCCCTCGGGCTGTGGTAGGTGGCCCGGTAGTCCCAGTCGATGGTCTCGAAGGGATCCAGGGTGGGGAACAGCGGCAGGGTCTCCCCCCGGGGCAGGTCCAGGGTCCAGCGGGTGGAGTGGACCAGGGCCCGCACCTCCCACAGGGCCTGGCGACGGTCGATGACGAAGCCGTCGAAGGCGCCCCCTTCGGCCATCGACGTCAGCTCGTCCACCGAGAGATCCGTGCGCCGGACGAAGTCCTCGAGTGAGGCGAAGAGGCCATCGGCCCGGGCCGCGAGGACCGCCTCGCCACCGGCGGTGGACAGGCCCTTGACGTAGCGCAGCCCCATCCGCACCGCCCAGCCGCCCCGGCTGCCCGGCTCCATGGTGCAGTCCCAGTCCGACCGCAGCACGTCGATGGGGCGAATCTCCACCCCGTGGCGCTTGGCGTCCTCCACCAGCGTGGCGGCCGAGTAGAAGCCCAGGGGCTGGGCGTTGAGGATGGCGCAGGTGAACTCCTCGGGGAAGTGGCACTTGAGCCAGGCGGTGGCGTAGCTGATCAGGGCGAACGACGCCGCGTGACTCTCGGGAAAGCCGTATTCGCCGAAGCCGCGGATCTGCTCGAACACCCGCTCGGCGAACTCGTGGGCGATGCCCTTGCGCTCCATCCGCGAGATCAACTTCTCCCGGTGCTTCTCGATCCGCCCCGACCGCCGCCAGGCGGCCATGTCCCGGCGCAGCTGGTCCGCCTCGCCGGGGGTGTAGTCGGCGGCCACCACCGCCAGCCGCATCACCTGTTCCTGGAACAGGGGCACCCCGAGCGTCTTGGCCAGCACCGGCTCCAGGCAGGGATGGGGGTACTCGATGGGTTCCTCCCCGTGGCGCCGGCGCAGGTAGGGGTGGACCATGCCTCCGGTGATCGGCCCCGGTCGTACGATGCTGACCTCGATCACCAGGTCGTAGAAGCTGCGGGGTCGCAGGCGGGGCAGCATGGCCATCTGGGCCCGGCTCTCGATCTGGAACACCCCCACGGTGTCCGCCTCGCAGATCAGGTCGTAGGTGGCCGCGTCCTCGGGGGGGATGGTGGCCATCGTCAGATCGATCTGACGGGTCTGCTTCAGTAGCTGGCAGCACAGGTCCACCTGGGTCAGCATGCCCAGCCCCAGCAGGTCGACCTTGAACAGCCCCAGGGCCTCCACGTCCTCCTTGTCCCACTGGATGACCGTGCGGTCCTCCATGGTGGCGTTCTCGATGGGCACCAGGTCGTGCACCGGCTCGTGGCCCAGCAGGAAGCCGCCGGGGTGGATCGACAGGTGGCGGGGGAAGTCCTGGATCTCCTCGCACAGGCGCACCAGGTGGCGATGGGCCGGGTTGTCGGGATTGAAGCCGGCCTGGGCCAGGGTCTCGGCGGAGACCCCGTTGTAGTGGGACAGGAGCTTGGACAGCCGGTCCAGCGTGGTCTCGGGCAACCCCAGGACCTTGCCCACCTCCCGCACCGCCGACTTGCCCCGATAGCGGATCACGTTGGCCACCATGGCGGCGTGGGTCCGGCCGTACTTGTCGTACACGTGCTGGATCACCTCCTCGCGGCGGGCGTGGGCGATATCGAGGTCGATGTCCGGGGGCTCGGCCCGCTCCAGGGACAAGAAGCGCTCGAACAGCAGCCCCATCCGCACCGGGTCGACGGCGGTGATCCCCAGGCAGTAGCAGACCGCCGAGTTGGCGGCCGAGCCCCGCCCCTGGCAGAGGATGCCCTCTTTGCGGCAGAAGGCGACGATCTCGCACATGGTCAGGAAGTAGCCGCCGTAGTCCAGCTGCTCGATGAGCGCCAGCTCCTTGTCCAGCTGCTCCTGGACCGCGGGGGGGATCTGTCCGTCGTAGCGCCCCCGGGCGCCGCGCATGGTCAGCTCCCGCAGCCACTCGGACGAGGTCTTGCCGTCGGGGAGGCGCTCGGAGGGGTAGCGGTAGCGGATCTGGTCCAGGGAGAAGGTGCAGCGCTCGGCGATCTCGGCGGTGCGGGCCAGGATCGCCGGATCGTCGGCGAACAGTTCGGTCATGGCGGCAGGTGTGCGCAGATAGTGCTCGGCGTTGGGGCGAATCAGCCGACCCGCGCCGTGCAGGGGCACCCCGTGGCGGATGCAGGTCAGCACGTCCTGGAGCTGGCGGCGGGTCACGCTGTGGTACAGCACCTCGGTGGAGGCCACCAGGGGCACGTCCAGGGAGGCGGCCCAGGCCCGGGTGGTCGCCTCCCGCTCCCGGTCCCCGGGGCGCTGGTGGCGCAGCACCAGGCCGTACAGCCGGTCACCGAAGGCACCCTTCAGCAGGGCCCCGACCCGGTCCAGGTCGTCCCCCTGATGGACCACCAGCGAGGTCTCTCCACCCCACAGGGCCAGCAGGCCGTCGGCGTGGCCGGCGATCTCGTCCCAGGTCACCGAGCACTCCCCCTTGGGTGAACGCCGCAGGCCACCGGTCAGCAGCCGGCAGAGGTTGGCGTAGCCCCCCCGATCGGCGGCCAGCAGCAGGATCTCCGAGTCGTCGTCCACGGTGATCTGGGCCCCCAGCACCAGGTGGATCCCCAGCTCCTTGGCCTTCACGTGGGCTCGCACGGCCCCGTACAGCCCGTTTCGGTCGGTCAGCACCAGCGAGGTCAACCCCAGCCGGTGCGCCTCCTCCACCAGCTCCCCCGGGTGGCTCGCCCCCTCGAGGAAGGAGTGGTTCGATTTGCAATACAGCGGCACGTACCTGGTCATGACGCGGCCTGTGCGGTGGAGGGGGAAGGGGAGATCGCGCAAAGGCGCAAAGGGGGAAAAGGCGCGAAGGGGGAGAGGGGGAGGGGTGGGGAAGGGGAGATCGCGCATGGGGC
>CAZITQ010000312.1:0-277 GCA_964542165.1 uncultured Rickettsiales bacterium | reverse complement strand
CCCCGCGCTGGGCTCGGCGGGGGGGGTGGGGGGGCAAGGGTAGATCGCGCATGGGGACAAAGATGCGAAGACGCCCTTCCATGAAGGAACACGGGTGCCGACGCAGTCCTGGTACCCACCTCGAGTCCTCAGTGCCCTACACAACGTTCCCTCCATCACCCTCTCCTCTTCTCTCCCTCTCCTTTTGCATCCCTTGCGCGAACCTCTCCTCTCTCCTCTCTTCTCTCCTCCCTCCCCCCTCCCGCTTCCTCTTTGCGCCTTTTCCCCCTTTGCGTCT
>CAZITQ010000311.1:0-7609 GCA_964542165.1 uncultured Rickettsiales bacterium | reverse complement strand
ACGACACCGGCGACGACGACACCGGGGACGACGACACCGGGGACGACGACACCGGCGATGACGACACGGACGACGACGACGACGACGACACCGACGGCGGAGACTGCGCGTGCCGGAGCGACGTCGCCGGGACGGGACCCTTCGGGCCGCCCCTCCTCGCCGGCCTACTCGCCCTCGGAGCGGCCCTCAGGCGACGGAACGCCTAGTCCTGGGGTTCGAGCTCGAAGGTGTACTCCTCGGTGATCACGTGGCACTCGTCGGCGCCGACCTCGACCTCTCCGATGGCGGAGACGAAATCCGGGGCCTCGGCCCACAGGTCGATGATTCCGTCCATCTCGTAGCCGCACACGAAGCCGCTGCCTCCGCCCATGGGCTCGCAGGGTTCGGGGGCGGTCCACAGCTCGTCGCGGGGGGCGTACTCGACGGTCGCGTCGGGGATGAGAGAGCCGCCGCCGTCGACCACGAAGACGAGGACCGAGGGGACCTCCTCGTCGGTGCAGTCCACCGGCTGCAGCTCGATGTCGATGCTCTGGCTGTCCACGTGGCACTCGTCCTCGGGGACGGTGACCGTCTCCTCGGCGTTCTGGAAGCCCTCGGCCTCGGCGGTGATCAGCATCTCGCCGCCCACCTCCCAGCCGCAGAGCCAGACCTCGGCGCCGTGGTACTCACAGGCCTCGGGGCCCTGGTCGGCGGTCTCCCAGGTGACCGTCGCCTCGGGGACGGCCCCGCCGCCCTCGGCCGTCAGGGTCACCGACACCGAGACCCGGGCCTCCAGGGTGCAGTCCGTGCCCTCGTCGGGGCATCCGATCGCCAGAACCATCAGGCTCGAGAGCATCCATCCGATCGCGCGCTTCATCGCTTCTCTCCTTTGCGCCCACGCCCCCGCTTGGATATGGCAGGCAAGTACCGTACCAGCAGACCGAGCACGATCAGACCGCCACCGATCAGGGTCGCGGTGTGGACCGATTCGCGCCAGAAGACGAAGACCCACAGGGGATTGATCACCGGCTCCAGCAGCGTGATCACGCCGGCCTCCTGGGGACTCACCCGGGCGATGCCGCGGGCGAAGATCACGTAGGGGGCCGCCATCTGGACCAGGCCGAAGGCCGCGAGCACGGCCAGCTGCCCCGACGACGGGAGCGGGGCGTCCACCGCGACGATCCAGGGGACCAGCACCGCCGCGCTGACGGCGTGGTTGAGGAACACCAGCACGAAGGGGTCGTGCTCGCGCAACACCCGCAGCGACAGCACCACGCCGGCGTAGGAGACCCCGGCGCCCAGGCCCATGAACACCCCGGCCGCCTCGGCCCCGCCCCAGAACGCGACCAGGATCACCGCCATCCCCAGCATGCCCAGCCCCAGCGCGGCCAGGTTGCGGCGTTCCAGGCGTTCGCCCAGCAGCAGCACCGCGCCCACCACCATCCACAGCGGCGCCGTGTATTGCAGCAGGATCGCGTTGGCCGCGGTCGTGCGGGTCATCGACCACATCAGCAGCAGGTTCATGGACGCGAACGAGAGCACCATCGGCAGCAGCGCCGGGTGCCAGCGAAGGCGGCGCCAGCGGACGAAGGGCAGCAGGAACAGGGCGGCGAAGGCGCAGCGCCACAGGCCGATGGTGGGGCCTGCGGTGTCCCCGGGGAGGTCCTGCAGCGGGGGCGACTTGACGAAGAACCCGCTCAGGCTCCACATCACGGCCGCCGCCAGGATCAGCAGGCGTCCGCGGGTGCTGGGATCGGGGGTGTTCATCGGCCGCGAGCGGTCATCGTGGCACGGCCGTGGGTCGCGGTCACCCGGTGACGTGGCGGTCCACCACGGCCAGGGCGCGGTCCAGGCGGGCGATGCCGTCGTCGATATCGTCCCGGGTGGCGATCAGCGGGGGCGCCAGGGCGATGCTGTTGGTGGGGTTGGCGGCCATGGCGATCATGCCCTCGGCGCCCAGGGCGGCGGCCAGCTCCTGCTTGGGGGTCGGGCCCTTGCCCAGCCGTGCGGCCATGGGCTGGATCGGCTCGCGGGTCGCCCGGTCCTTGACCAGCTCGATGCCCACGAACAGGCCCAGACCGCGAACCTCGCCGATGCTGGGGTGGCGATCCTGAAGCTCCCGGACGCGATCGAGGAGGTAGGCACCGAGGACGGCAGAGTTCTCGACCAGGTCGTCCTCGTCGTAGATCCGGATCACCCGCAGGGCCGCCGCGCAGGCAAGGGCGTGGCCGGCGTAGGTGGCCCCATGGTTGAAGAAGCGGTCGCGGAACCGGTCGGCCACCGGCTTGCGCGCGACCGTGGCGCCCAGCGGTACGTAGCCCGCGGTGAGGCCCTTGGCCAGGGCCAGCACGTCGGGCACCACGTCCCAGTGGTCCACGGCAAACCAGCGGCCGGTGCGCCCGAAGCCGCTCATGACCTCGTCGGCGATGAGCAGGATGCCCTGGCGGTCGCAGATCTCCCGGATGCGGGGCATGTACTCGGGCGGGGGCACGATGACGCCGTTGGCCCCGGTGATGGGCTCGACGATCATGCCCGCCACCTGGTCGGCGCCGCCCTCGAGCTCGATCACCTCGTCCACGAAGGTGGCGCAGCGCAGCTCGCACGAGGGGTACTCCATGCCGAACATGCAGCGGTAGCAGTAGGGCTGGGGCACGGGCACCCAGTCCGTACCTCCGCGGACCTGGGCCCAGGAGCGGACGTCGCCCGGCGACAGGGTCAGCGCGGCGGCCGTGGCGCCGTGGTAGGCCCGGTAGCGGCACAGGATCTTGGAGCGGCCGGTGGACTGGTGGGCGATCTTGACCGCCGCCTCCACCGCCTCGGTGCCGCCCAGCGTCAGGAAGGAGCGGGACAGATCTCCGGGGGTGATCTCGGCCAACGTCCGCGCCAGCATCGCCCGCGGCCGGTTGGAGAAGGTGGGCGCGAAGGAACACAGCTCCTCGCTCTGCTCGCGAATGGCCGCCACCACCCGCCGGTCACCGTGGCCGATATTGTGGCTGGCAAAACACGACGAGAAGTCCAGCCGCTCCCGCCCGTCCTCGGTCACGAACCGGCAGCCCTCGGCGGACACCACCCGCGGCGGCGGGGTCGTGGGCTGGTGGCACCACGAGTGGAACACGTGTTCCAGCTCGTACGCGTCCAGATCGCTCGACTCGGAGGGGATGTTCGCCAGGTCGGTCATCGCCGGCCTCCAGGGTGTGTCCCTGGGTCGTACACCAGCGGCAGCCGGCCGTTCAAGTGCCGCATCCCCACCCCTTGCCCATGCCCCTGCCCTTGCCCATGCCCCCCCAACACCCCGTTCCCCCTCCCCCTCCTGCTACCCTGATCCCCCGGAGGCACCCCCCTGACCGACTGGGCATCCCGGGTCCCGACGCTGCTGGCGGCAGGGCGCTGGATTTCGGCCGCGGCCCGATGGGCGGCCCGGACCGGGGACCGGGTGCTCCGGGAGATGAGACCCCGGTGGTGGTGGGTGGCCATCGCCTCGGCGCTGTTCCTGGCCGAGGGTCTCTGGCTTGCCCAGCAGCGCTTCACCCACTTCCGATCCACCGCGGATCTGTCGATCTTCGCGTCGGCGTTCCACTGGGCGGACCGGGGGGATCCCTTCCTGTACACCCCGATGCTCGGCGAGAGCCTGCTGGGGCACCATCTGAGCCTGGTGCTGGTCCCCCTGTCGTGGATCTACGCCCTGGCGGGCGACCACCCGCCGGTGCTGATGTGGGCCCAGGTGCTGGGGATGGCGGCGGCCGCGCCCCTGCTGTTCGGGATCACCCGCGAGCTCACCGGCGACGCCCGCGCGGGCCTGCTGGCGGCGGGTCTGTTCCTGGGTTGCCGGGCCATGCTCGGCGCCGCGGTGGCCTGCGACTTCCACCCCATCGCCCTGCTGCCACTGCCCCTGCTGGTGGCGGTCTGGGGGCTGGTGCGGGGCAGCTGGACCTGGGCGCTGCTGGGGGCGGCCGGGGTCTGCCTGGTCCAGGAGGACGCGCCCCTGACCCTGGCGGCGGTGGCCGCCTGCTGGGGCTGGTCGAAGCGCAGGTGGCGGCTGCGGATCGCCCTGGTGGCCATCGGCGTGGTCGGGGCCGGGTTGCTCGTGACGGCCCAGAAGACCCTCTTCCCCACCGACGCCACCGTCCTCGCGGCCCGCTACGGCTGGATCTGGGGCGCCGGCGAACCCTCCCAGCGGCCGTCGTGGATGCTACACGAGGCCGCCCTCGCCCACCTCAAGGTGCTGCGGATGTACGGCTACGCCAGCGTGTTGTCCCCCGGCGCGTGGGGGGCGGCAGCCCCGGCGATCCTTCAGAACTCCCTGGCCGACTGGGTCTGGCCCCGAAAGCTCCTGCTGCACTACGGCGTGACCTTCGCGACGGTGATGGCGCTGGGGGTGGGTCCGTCGTGGATCCACGCCCGACGGGGTCTGGCGTGGCTGGGCGCGCGGCTGGACGGACGGGGACTGCCGGGCGCGACCCTCCGCCGGGTGACGGGCTACGCCCTGGTGTTCGCCGTGGTCTGGATCGCCTTCGACGATCACCGGATGGGCAGCGTGGCGCCGACCATGAAGCGCTTCCGGACCGCCTGGATCTTCCCCGAGGGGGGCGATGCGCCGGGCCGCTGCGTGGCCTTGGTGGACGAACTGGCCGCCGAGGCCCCCCCCGGACGCTGGGGCATCCACCGCGCCCTCCTCCCCCACCTCGCCCACCTGGACGCCGTGGAGCTGCAAGGGGCCATGGACGCGGGCCGTCTCACCCACGTGGCCTACGACGAGCACACCCTGCACTGGGGCAAGCACGAGGATCCCGAGGGCGGGATCTACACCGTGGAGGCCACCGCACGACGGCTGGAGGCCGCCGGCTTCGACCGGTTCCTGGAGGAGGGCGGCTGTACCGTCTGGTCCTCGCCCCCGCCGTGATCCCGATCGGCTGAGCACAGCGCGCGCGAGCGCTATGATCCCGGTCACGCGCCTTGCCCGCCGAGGCGGCGCTCCGCAGATAGGAGACCCCCATGCGACCCGTCATCCCCACCGCGGCCATCCTCCTCCTCGCGACGGCCCCGATGGCCGGAGCCCAGACCTACGCCTGGGCCCCGTCCGACACCGCCGTCGGCAGCGGAATCACCCCGGGCTGGCCCGACAGCTTCGATCGCCTGATCAACGGCGACACCGCGGAGGCCGGCGGCCACCAGGTGTTCTTCTCCGACAACGACCCCGGCGTGGACTACATCGATCTCGGGTTCTCGATCCCGGCGGACATGGCCGGCATCCGCATCTACAACGACGTGGGGAGCGACGACGACGGCGTCACCAGCTTCGAACTCGAGTTCTACCGCGCCGGCGTGTTGCTCTCGTCGTCGGGGCCCCACAGCATCGACGACGGCCCCAGCACCGAGGAGGTGGCCTTCACACCGGTCCACGCGGTGGACGCCGTGCGGTTCTACGTGCTGACCGCCCAGTACCAGGACACCCGCTTCCAGATCCGCGAGATCGAGTTCGACCACGGGGACGCGGACCTGGACGGCGACGACGACGGGTACGACGACGTCGCCTTCGGTGGGGACGACTGCGACGACAACGACGCCGGGATCCACCCCGGCGCCGCGGAGGTCCACGACGCGGTCGACAACGACTGCGACGGGCTCTACGACGAGGGGGTCCTGCCCGCCGACGCGCTGGTGATCACCGAGATCCTGAAGGACCCCGCGGCCGTCGCCGACGACAACGGCGAGTGGTTCGAGGTCTTCAACAACAGCGCTCTGGACATCAACCTGGTCGGGCTCGAGGTCACCGACCTGGGCACCAACGGGTTCACCGTGTCCACGGACGTCTGGATCGCGACGGGGGCCCACGTGGTCCTGGGGTCGGACGCCGACCTGGCCGCCAACGGCGGCGTCGCGCTGGACTACGAGTACGTCGACTTCCAGCTGAGCAACAGCGGCGACGACGAGATCATCCTGACCCACGACGGCGTGACGCTGGACACGGTGATCTACGACGACGCCCTGTGGCCGGACGCCCCCGGCGCCGCGCTGTCCCTCGACCCGGGCGCGTACGACCCGGCGCTCAACGACGATCCGGAGAACTGGTGCGCCGCGCAGACGGCCTTCGGCGACGGCGACCTGGGCACCCCCGGGGCGGTGAACGACGAGTGCTGCCCCGACGCGGACGGCGACGGTCACCAGGACGGGGCCTGCGGGGGCACGGACTGCGACGACGCCGACCCCGCGGTCTTCCCCGGAGCCAGCGAACAGACCTGTGACCAGATCGACAACGACTGCGACCCGGCCACCGTGGACGACCCCGACGGGGACGGAGACGGCGCAGGCGTCTGCACCGACTGCAACGACACCGACCCCGAGGTCTTCCCCGGAGCAGCCGAGCAGACCTGCGACCAGATCGACAACGACTGCGACCCGGCCACCGGGGACGACCCCGACGGCGACGGGGACGGCGCAGGCGTCTGTTCCGACTGTGACGACGCCGATCCCGAGGTCTTCCCCGGAGCCAACGAGCAGACCTGCGACGACGTCGACAACGACTGCGACCCGGCCACCCAGGACGACCCCGACGGCGACGGAGACGGAGCCGGCGGCTGCACCGACTGCGACGACACCGATCCTGCGGTCTTCCCCGGTGCCGCCGAGGTCGAGTGCAACGACGTGGACGACGACTGCAACGGGGCGACGCCGGACTCGCCCGACGGAGACGGAGACGGGGACGGCGTCTGCACCGACTGCGACGACGCCGATCCCGCGGTCCACGGTGGGGCCATCGAGGCCCACGACGGCGTGGACAACGACTGCGACGGCCTCTACGACGAGGGGGTCCTGCCCGCCGACGCGCTGGTGATCACCGAGGTCATGCGCGACCCGGACGCGTTCGCGGACAGCGACGGCGAGTGGTTCGAGCTGTTCAACAACACCGGGGTCGCCATCAACCTGGTCGGCGCGCTGGTGTACGACCTGGGCAGCGACTCGTTCACCGTCGACGACGACCTGTGGATCCCCGTCGGTGAGCACGCCCTGCTGGGTCGGGACGACGACCCGGCGGTCAACGGTGACGTCTCCCTGGACTACGTGTACGGCAGCGCCATGTCGCTGGCCAACGGCGAGGACGAGCTGTTCGTCGAGCTCGACGGCGTGATCCTCGACGCCCTGCCGGCCTTCGACGACGTGGACTGGCCCGACTCGGCGGGGCACTCCATGAGCCTCGATCCGCTGGCGTACGATCCCGCCCTCAACGACGACCCGGTGAACTGGTGCGACGCCCCGACCGCCTGGGCCGGCGCCGACTTCGGCTCCCCCGGTGAGGCCAACCCCACCTGCTGCGAGGACCTGGACGGCGACGGATTCGGCGACGCGACCTGCGGCGGGCTGGACTGCGACGACAACGACGACAGCGTCCACCCCGACGCCGTCGAGGTCGAGTGCGACGGCATCGACAACGACTGCGACGAGCTCACCGAGGACTCCCCCGACGGGGACGGCGACGGCGACGGGCTCTGCACCGACTGTGACGACGACGACGCGACCACCTACACCGGCGCCGCCGAACTCTGCGACCAGGTCGACAACGACTGCGACGGCGAGATCGACGAGGACGTGGACGAGGACCTGGACGGCGACGGCTACAACGCCTGCCAGGGCG
>CAZITQ010000310.1:0-8117 GCA_964542165.1 uncultured Rickettsiales bacterium | reverse complement strand
ACGATGTCGTGGAACTGGCGGTAGACGATCTCGTAGGCCCGCTTGGCGAACGAGAAGGTCAACGGGCTGGTGACGCCGGTGTAGCTCTCGATGATGTTGCTGTTGTCCCAGATGATCCCGTCGTCCGCGGACGGCGCCGGCGGCGGCGGTAGGGCGGAGATGGGCCGGGACTGGAGCAGCCAGGGGCGACCGTCGGCGTCCAGGGTCCACTCCACGTCCTGGGGTGCGCCCCGGCGGGCGTGGATCGCCACACCGAGGTCGGCCAGCCGGCGGGCCTGATCGTCGCTCAGGCAGGGGGCGCGGCGCTGGTCCTCGGGTACGGCTTCGCGGGCGGTGCCCCGGCGCCCGGCGACGATCCGCTCGACCTTGTCCGCGACCTCGGCCTCCACCGCACCGGAGAGCCGGTGAACCACGTACCCGTCGGCGTCCAGCTCGCCGGACACCACCCCCTCGCCCAGGCCGTAGGCCGCGCTGATCAGGATCCGGTCCCGGTCGCCGCTGACCGGGTGCACGGTGAACATCACCCCCGACACCGGACCCACCACCATGGGCTGGATCACCACGCCCATCGCGACGCGGTCCAGGCCGATCCCCCGCATCCGGCGGTAGGCCAGCGCGCGGGCGGTGAAGGCCGACGCCCAGCAGCGGACCACGGCGTCGACGAGCGCGTCGCCACCCTCCACGTTCAGGTACGAGTCGTGCTGCCCGGCAAAGGAGTGGTCCGCGCTGTCCTCGCCCACGGCGCTGGAACGCACGGCGACCACCGCGCCGTCCAGGTGCTCCTCGTGGGCCGCCAGCAGCGCGCGGCGGAGCGCCGGATCCATCTCGGCGGCGGCCACCCGTCCGCGCAGCCTCTCGCCGGCCTCCTCCTCGCCTCCGGGCTCCAGGGCCGCCAGCTCGCCGGACAGGGCCCCGTCGGCGTCCAGGCGGCGCAGGTGGGTCGCGAAGGCGCGGGCCGGCAGGGCGAGGAAGGGGGGGACGTCCAGGCCGTCCCGGGTCAGCTCCCACAGGCCGCGGGCCTTGCCGCCGTACTCGGCGGCGTCGCACGAGCCGCCACCCCCCGAGCGCAGAAGGGTCATGGAAGCTCCCTCAGGTGGGCGCCGAAGGTGACGCCGTGCAGCGCCACCAGATCGGCGATCACGATCGCGAAACCCAGCAACATGGTCAACGACGCGCTCCCCTTGAGCTTGTCCGCCCGCCGGGCATCCGGGGAGCGCAGGAAGGCCACGAACCCCCAGGCGCCCAGGGCGCCGCTGGCGGCCAGGGCGGGGTAGACCCACAGGTGGAGCTCCAGGAGCCAGGCCATGGCCCCTGCCGAGACCACCGCCCCGGCCAGCAGAGCCAGCGCCAGCCAGGCGGCCGGGCGCATCCCGTAGCGCTGGGAGTAGGTCTCCCAGCCCTCCCGTTCCAGCTCCGGGGGCACGAGCTTGCGGCCCACGTCGAAGGCGAGGAAGGAGAACGCCGCGAACAGGCTGTAGCAGCCCCCCACGGCCAGCGCCTTCCCCGAGGGCGCGACCCAGGTCGCGAAGCAGAAACCCACCAGCGCCGGGTGCAGCAACTGGTGTGCCGCGGCGAACACGGCGTAGGACCGGGCCAGCAGCTTGGGGATGAAGAACTCCCGCCACAGCAGGACCAGCATGACCAGGACGGCTCCGCACCAGGCCAGCGCCTCCCAGCCCAGCGGGGCCGATGCCGCCAGCATGAGGCCCGCGCTGATCACCGCGGCGATCCCCAGCTCCCGCAGCCGGATCACCCCCCGGGACACCAGGCGCTCGGGGTGGATCGCGCGATCGGTCTCGTAGTCCTTGAACTCGTCGAGGAAGCGCAGGACCAAGAACGCCAGCAGCACCACCACGAAGCCCACGGCCGCGCGGGGTGTGATCCACAGCTTGTCGACACCGGCGAGGTGCTGCGCCGACAGGTGGCCCGCCGAGAGGAACAGCAGGATCAGCGTCGCGTAGCTGCCCAGGGGGAAGCGCTCGGCCAGGTAGGCCCAGAAGCGGACCGGGAATGGGCGGCTTGCGAGCGGATCGGAAGTCTGGTTCATACCCTGGCCCCAGCGGGCAAAGCTACCACAATGGACTACAATCCGGCCCATGCCTGCGTCGCGCCGGTTCTTCGTCGAGACCTCCCCCGAACCCGGAGGGAGGGTGCGCCTCGGTGACGCGGAGTGTCGCCACGCCCGCGTGCTGCGACTCGCCGCCGGGGACGCCGTGGAGTTGTTCGACGGCCGCGGCGGCGCCTGGGAGGCCCGCGTCGAGGTCTCGTCCCGGCAACGGCTGGAGGTGAGCGTGGGTCCGAGGGTGTCCCGCAGCGCGGCGACCGAACCCCCCCTGGAGCTGACCCTGGTCCAGGGCCTCGCCCGCGGGGCGCGGATGGACGAGGTGATCCGTCACGGCACCGAGCTCGGGGTGGCGCGCTTCATTCCCGTTCGGTTCCGCCGCTCCACCCGCCGGGGCGGCAACGTGGAGCGATGGCGATCCATCGCCCGGGACGCAGCTCGGCAGTGCGGCCGGGACGTGGTCCCCGAGGTGGGCGAGGTGGCAGACCTCCACGCGTGGCTGTCGGGTCCACCCGAGGGCTGGCGCTGTCTGCTGCGGCCGCCCGCGCCGGGTGTGCACTCCCTGTCCGCGGCCCTGCCCCGAACCCTGTCCGCAGCGGTCGTGATCGTCGGACCCGAGGGCGGACTGGACGACGACGAGATCGCCGCCGTACACACCGCAGGCTTCGAATCCGTCTCCCTCGGTCCCCGTGTCCTGCGCACCGAGACCGCGGGGCTGGCGTCGGTGGCCGCGATCCTCGCCCTGCGCGGAGACCTGGGCTGACATCGCGCGCGGTTCCCCCTATAGTGCCGCTCCATGACGCGATGGATCCTCGGACTCTTCCCCGCCGCCGCCCTCCTGCTGGCCTGTGGCTGCCCCTGCGAGACCCTGTGCACCACCGAGGCCGACGCCTACGCCGAGTGCCTGGGCGAGTGGGGGATGACGTGGACCGACATCGGCTACCCGGGCATCGAGCAGTTCAAGGAAGACTGCAAGGACGAGGTCAAGCTCGACCGCAGCCGGTACACCGACAAGGAACAGATCGCGGCCTCCGGTGAATGCGCCGACATGAACACGATCCTCCGCGGCACCGACGACTGCGAGCAGCTCTTCGAGGATCTGGCGGATCTAGGCGGGGCGGACTGACGGGCGCGGAGGGCGCGGTCCCTACCTGACGGCCGGCTGGCGACGCCGGCGAATCCACAGACCGACAGCGGCCAGGCCGAGGACGGCGATCGCGTCGTGGGCGACCTGGGCGTCGCCGTCCAGGCGGCAGGTGGTTCGCTGCTGGATCACGCTCACCAGCGGGTCGGTCTTCATCACGGTGATGCCGAGGAAGGCCCAGGCCTCCAGGTTCTCCTCGTTGGCGTCCACCACGTGGCAGTACACGTTGTACTCGTCGGGCTCGTCGGGGGCGGTCCAGGTTGCGGTCGGGCCGTCGATGGTGTCGAACTCACCGCCGTCGGCGTTCCAGTTGAAGACCAGGTCCGCGTCCTCGCCCGAGATCACGGTCACGTTGAGTTCGACCGGGTCGCCCACCTTGACCGCCACGCGGTCGGCGACCAGGCCACCGACGACGATCAGCGGCGGCGTGTTGTCGATGCAGTCCTCGTCGGTGGAGCCGTCGCAGTCGTTGTCCTTCAGGTCGCACCACTCGGAGGCGCCGGTGAAGACCTCGGGATCGTCGTCGTTGCAGTCCCCGAGCGCCTCGCTGAAGCCGTCGAAGTCGTCGTCGAAGTTGACCGTGCCTTCGTCGATGGTGCCGTCGCAGTTGTTGTCCAGGAAGTCGGCCTCCTCCACGGCGGCCGGGTTGATGTCCGCATCCTCGTCGTCGCAGTCGCCGTCCGCCTCGGAGTAGGTGTCCCCGTCGTCGTCGGAGTTCTCGCTGCCCTCGTCCACGGTGCCGTCGCAGTCGTTGTCGGCGTTGTCGGCCAGCTCGATGGCGTCCGGGTAGGCCAGCGGGTTGGTGTCGTCGCAGTCCCCGTCGTCCTCGTCATAGCCGTCGCCGTCGGCGTCGTTCTCGGAGACCGGCTCGTCGATGGTGACCACCAGCGACTGGCAGGCCGTCTCGTTGAACACGTCCGTGCAGCAGATCGTCATCGTGTGCAGGCCCAGCGCCTCCTCGAAGTCGCTGTCGTCGATGTCGATGATGAACTCGACGATGCTCGTGGACGGGTCCGAGGTGTTCTGCTCCACCAGCCCCAGCTGGCTCGACTCCAGTGTGCAGTACAGGCCGATGTTGGGCTGCTGCGCGTCGAAGGCGCGGGCCTCGATGTACAGGTCCTGGTAGAGGTAGAAGAGCTTGGGCTCGGTGGGATCGAGGATGTCGATCTGCGGCGGCGAGTTGTTGGTCGACCCGGGGGAGTTGGCCGACAGGTTGACCACGTAGTAGGGGTTCATCGCATCGGCGACCTCGACCGTCAGCGACGCGATCTCGTGCTCACCACCCTCGGAGTTGAACTGCACCGGAACCAGGGCCTTGCCCCCCGCCGGGATCGGGTACTCGGGCTCCGCGATCACCTCGAACAGGCTCTCGGAGCCACCCACGCTCACCGACAGGACCTCGACCTCGACCTCGCCGGTGTTCCAGATCTCCACCACCTCCTGGCGGGCGTTGCCGGCGGCCACGAAGCCGTACTCCACCAGCGGCGGGGTCACGTACACCTGGGGATAGCCGGCGAAGGACGAGCCCATCACGACGATGACGCGGTTGGCCTCGTCCGGGTCGTTGCTCCACAGGGGGATCCAGGCGTAGGCGTCCTCCTCGGCGGTGGGCGAGAAGGTGATCTTCAGCTCCTGGTAGGAGCGCGGGTCGATCTCCGCCCAGCCCGCCTCGAGGGTGAAGGCGCCGCCCCCACTCTCCTCGATCAGCTCGGGCTCCAGCGAGAACACCAGCTTGGCGTCCCCGGCGTTGTGGATCCGCACCGTGGCCGTCTCCACGCCACCGGTGGGCACCATGCCGAAGTCGACGAATTCCTGGGCCACGTGGATGTCCTGGGGGATCAGCTGCGGCGGGGGTTCGCAGGCCGGGAGCAGCAGGGCCGAGATCGTCAGGGCTGCGACCAGGTGGGGAAGACGCATGGATTTCTCCGAACCGGAATCGTTTCTATCTACCTGTTTTCACTGACGAAAACAGATCATGAAACCACCACACTCCGGGGCGATTGAAGAGTAGCAGTCGCCCATTCGGGGTGTCAACGCGCCATTCGGTGCCCTCGCGCACCCGTGCTATGCTGCACCCGGGGCGCAGAGTTCAACGGAAAGGTTGGCGGAATGTTTCGCATTGCACTGCCATTGGCGGCGCTGATGGCGCTGGTGTGTGCCGGCTGCGTGGAGTACGCGGTCGTGGAGGACCCGGGAGATGGCGAGCTTGCGGGCGCAGCCGCCCGCATCGAGGTCGAGCCGGCCGCCCTGGACTTCGGATCCCTGGCCGCGGGCGAGTCGCTGACCCGCTCGGTGGAGATCCGCTCCGTCGGGTCGGACACCCTCTACCTGGAAGACCTGTGGATCGACGGTCCGGTCTCCTACTCGCTGGACGAGGGGGAGCTCCAGCGGATCCTGGCACCGGAGTCGACCACCACCGTGACGGTGACCTACGCCCCCCTGGCGGACGAGCTCGCCAGCGGGGTGGTCCACATCCTGTCCAGCGATCCCACGGCGCCCGACACCACCGTGGACCTGATCGCCACCGGCCTGGCGCCGATGATCCAGCTCAACCCCGCGACGTTCGACTTCGGGGACGACGAGATCGGCTGCCCCAAGAGTCAGGAGATCGAGGTCTGGAACCTGGGGTCGGCCCCGTTGGTGATCGAGGACGTGCTGTTCGCGCCCACCAGTGAGGAGATGGTGGCCCAGTACTGGTTCCCGCCGGGCACCGTCGTCGATCCGGGACAGATGCAGGTCATCGACATCGACTACGACCCGGTCGACGAGCTGCCCGACACCGGCTACCTGCATGTGTACAGCAACGACCTCTCGCACCCCGACGCCCTGGCCACCCAGTTCGGCACGGCGCACCTGGCGGGCGAGGTGGTCGACGAATACGAACAGCAGGGCAACAACTGGACCGACATCCTGTTCGTGGTGGACAACTCGTGCTCGATGGAAGACGAGCAGGCCAGCCTGGGCATCAACTTCTCGGCCTTCCTGGACATCGTCGACATCCTGGACATCGACTACCACATCGCGGTGGTCACCACCGACACGCCGTATTTCCAGGGCTCGATCCCGATCATGACGCCGTCGACCCCGGACGTGGCGGCGGCCTTCGCCGACGCGGTCAACGTGGGGACCAACGGGGACTGGACCGAGATGGGGTACGAGATGTCGGCCCAGGCGCTGACCCCGCCGCTGGCGGCCCCAGGGGGCGCCAACGACGGCTTCCTGCGCGAGGACGCGGGCCTGCGGGTCGTCTACGTCAGCGCCGAGGAGGACCAGTCGCCGAACACGGTGACCCCCTACCTGCAGCTGCTCCAGGGGCGCAAGACCCACCCGGACCACGTGGTGCTGTCCGCCATCGCCGACCCGGCCGACTCGGCCCGGTACCAGCAGGGGGTCAACGCCACCGACGGGATCTTCGAGGACATCGGCAACCCCAACTGGGTCAACACCCTGTCCAACCTGGCCTGGCTCTCCCAGAGCTGGCAGGACACCTTCGAGCTGTCCGCCGCCCCCGTGGTGGAGACGATCGAGGTGGAGGTCAACGGCGTGCCGGTCTACGTCGGGTGGATCCACGACCTGGTGATCAACGCGGTCATCTTCGACGCCGACTACGTGCCGGACACCGGCGACCTGGTCACCATCCGCTACAACCTGCTGGGCAGCTGCGAGGGGTAGGGGAGCGAAAGCGCCCTGGCCCCAACGGGTCACCGCGCTACCATGGGCGGTAATGGTCAGGTTCGTCCCGTGGCTGATCCTCGCCCTCCTCGCCGGCAGTTGCCCCGGCGGGGTCGTGATCGACGACGACAGCTCTCCGGGGGACGACGACACCGGCGACGACGACACCTCGGCCGATGACGACGACACCGGCGACGACGACTCCACTCCCCAGCACTACGCCGTCTGCCCCACGACGATCGACGTGTTCGGCTACTCCAACGTGGCCTTCACGTTCTGCGGCGGGTTCAACTTCCCGAGCTTCCCCTCCGACGAGGAGATCGCGCCGGGCATCTTCCTGCCGGGGTTCGACCGCTACGACGCCACCCTGGCGGGCCAGCTGCAGGCCCGGGTGCTGGACGACGAGGAGCTGACCGGCAGGTTCGGCACCGACTGGGTGATCCGCTCCTGCGCCGTCGGCGGTGGGACCCTGCACAACTTCGTGGACGAGGGCGTCGAGGAGCCGGGCCAGTGCCTTCCCATCGGCGGCGAAGGGGGCCTCTACTCGGCCATGTGTACCCAGGACCCGGCGGACACGATC
Source organism: uncultured Rickettsiales bacterium (assembly GCA_964542165.1). GTDB lineage: Bacteria > Myxococcota_A > UBA796 > UBA9615 > CAYRNR01 > CAYTBN01. The sequence continues at coordinate 659 of CAZITQ010000310.1, read as the reverse complement.
CTCCTGGGCGCCACCCACGCCAACGACTGGTGCCACGGCGGGGGCACCGACAGCCCTCCGGACGTGGCCGACGACGACCCCACCGCGTTCCAGGAGCACTTCGTCGCGCTGCTGACCCGTTTCCTGGAGGACCGGCAGCCCGGCATGGCCCTCGTCAGCCCCATGAGCGAGTGGCACGGCCAGTACCAGGGCACCATCGACGAGCCCGAGGGTTGCTTCTGGACCCGCCCCGAGTGGAACCGCACCGCCCCGGCGATGTGGAAGTCCGATCCCCCGACCGGCCTGTCCACCGACCCGATCTTCATCGGCGACATCCAGGACGAGTTCAAGCGCCACCACGACTGCTGCACCCACCTCGAGGGCGTCTCCTGCGCCGAGGACTCCTGGTTCTCCAACCCCCCCGAAGAAGAGCAGCTCAACATGGGCGACGGCTGGACCCACTTCGGCTGCGACGGGGCCGAGGCGGTGACCGACCTGTGGTTCGCCGAGCTCAAGGCCGCGCTGATGAACAACACCTTCGACTGTCCGTGACCTGAGTCTGGGTATTCCCAAGAAAGCAGCCCATCCCTTCCCCCACGAGCGAGCCGCCTTCGGCGTCAACGCGGTCTCCCCTCTCCCCGAGCGAGCCGCCTTCGGCGTCAACTTTGTCTCCCCTCTCC
>CAZITQ010000309.1:0-8164 GCA_964542165.1 uncultured Rickettsiales bacterium | reverse complement strand
CACGTTCACCATCGCCGCCAGGTCGGTGTACACCGGCATCGCGGTGACCTCGGCCGGCAGGTCGTCGGGGAGCAGCTTGCCCAGATAGAGGTCCACGTAGCTGCGGCGGATCGTCGCGTACAGGCCCACGTGCTTGCCGATGGGCGTCTCGAGCAGGAAGCTGGCGTCCACGGGGCTCACGTCGACCACCCCGCCGAAGCGGTCGGTACGGGGGGGGCGGAGTCCCACGTCGACCACCCCACCCACGTGGTCCCCCCGGTCGGCTCCTGCACCCCCGGGGGTCAGGCGGACGTGATCGATCAGGTCCCCGTTGACCACGGTGGTCAGCAGGCCGAAGTGGTACAGCAGCGGCGTCTCGATGCCGTCCACCAGCACCGTGCTGTCCGCCCCCTCCACGCCGCGGATCAGGGGGGCGCCGGGCAGCAGGCCCGTGGGGAGCACGGGGGTCGGCGCCACCGCGGCCTCGCTCTCCAGAACCCTCAGGAAACCCCCGCTCGAGCCCGCGGCCCCCCGGATCCACTCGCCCTCCACGACCCGCTCCGCCGCGGCGGCCGGGGTGCGGCGGACGCGGATCACCGTGCGCGAACCGGTCTCGGCCGGTGCCACGCGGTAGACCACCTGGCGCAACAGGTCGGCCTCGATCTCCTCGGTGAAGCTGGCGGACTGCACGCCGTAGCCGGTGATCGTGACCTTCCACACGCCCGCCGGGATGTCGATGAAGCGGAATCCCCCCTGGCGGTCGGGGCGGGTCTCGATGGCCGCCCCCGCGCCGTCCCCGGTCGCCGGGGTCAGGGTCAACAGGACCTCGGTCAGGACCCGTCGACTCCCCGCCTCCTTAACCTTGCCCACCAGCACGCCCGACGGCGGGGCAGGATCCTCCTCCGGAGGGAGCACGAAGCGCACCGGCAGCATCACCGTCACTCCGGTGGGGATCCCATCGACGGTGGCCGGGGAGAAGGTCAGGTGCCGGACCGCCTCCAGGGCGAATCCGTCGAAGGGCTCCCCGGCCCCCTCCTCGATCTCCGCCGCCACGAACTTGCCCAGTCCGTCGATGGCCAGCCGCACCGTGACCTGGACGCTTCCCTCCCCCCGGGGAGCATCGGCGGGGTAGGGGAGCATGACCGCTTCCTCGAGACGGGGGGGGACGATCTGGGGTCCTCGGTTCCCGGTCACGGACCCGGAACCGGTCTCGGGCTCGGACTCGGTCTCGGACTCGGTCTCGGCCTCGGACTCGGTCTCGGTCTCGGTCTCGGACTCGGACTCGGTCTCGGTCTCGGACTCGGTCTCGGTCTCGGACTCGGTCTCGGTCTCGGACTCGGACTCGGCCTCGGTCTCGGTCACGGACTCGGTCTCGGACTCGGTCTCGGACGGGATCTCGTCCTCCGACGCATCAGCCCGGGGCTCCTCCTCCGACCCGAGCGCCCCCCCTGCCAACCCGAGCAGAACGGCCGCACCCACGACGCACGCGAGCGCGCGCCCTCGAATCCCCGCTCCTGGTCGCCTCTGCCTCAGCCGTCTCCCCTCCGGAACGGTCGATCTTACTCCGCCGTCGCGCGGCGCACCTGCACGATCCCGGCCAGTGCGGCGGGCACTCCTGTAAACGGGAACGCAGCGGATCGGGAGAACCTTTTCGCGCGGACGCGTGCCCGAGCCCTGCGCGAGTTCACGGGTAGTAGAGGTGTACCTCGTCCACCGGCTCGCCGCTGGCCAGTCCGCCCATCAGCAGGGCGCTGCCGTCGGCCAGGGGGACGCCCATCATGCCCTCGCCACCCGCGACCAGCTCCAGGCCCGCGTGGCTCTCGATCTCACCGGTGTCCGGCATGAGGATCTCGCACTGCAGGACCGGCGCCCCGGCCGCCCCCGGCTTGTCGACCCCCCCGCAGATCAGGACCCCGGATTCACCGCCCGCCAGGGGGACGGCGACGTGGCGCTGGCGGGCGTGGTTCAGACCCGAGTCCAGCTCGACGAACAGGCCGTCGTCCAGGTCGTAGATCTCCATCGACGACAGGGCGACGCCGTCGGAGTCGAAGTACTGGCCCGTCGCACCACCGGCGATCAGGACCGACCCGTCGGGCAATGCCGTTGCGGTGTGACGCATCCGGGCCTGGTTCAGCGACCCGGTGGCCAGCGCCTCGGGTCCGTCGGACCACAGCAGGGCGCTGTCCTGAAGCTCGTTGTTGACGATCCCGCCGGCGATCAGGATCTTGCCGTTGCCCGTGTCCACCGGCGTCACGGTGTGCTGCTCGCGACCGTCGGACTCGCTGTTCGCCCAGCTCACCCCCCCGCCGGCGGGATCGAACACGTAGGGGAAGACCGGGTACCCCCCGTCCTCGTCGAACCCACCGTCGATGGCCCAGACGTCCCCGAGCCGGCCTACCTTCCCACCGATCCGGCCGTAGACCAGCGAGTCGATGACGTCCAGGTCGTCCCCGTCCGGATCGAAGCTCACGACCTCGTAGGCGGTGGTCTCCGCGGGGTTGACGTTGTTGAAGCAGATGAAGTCCCCGCACTCCGTGTCCCCGCCGACCACCACCACCTTGCCGTCGAACTCGGTGTCGGTCTCCTGCACCAGGAAGGCCGCGTGGGCCATGCGCGGGAGCTCGCCCACCTCTCGACCGGAGTACGGGTCCTGGTCGTCGCCCAGCAGGATCTCCACCCCGGGGACCGTGGTCTCCCCGTCCGCGCCGCCGACGATCACCACCCGTCCGTCCGCGAGCAGGAACGCGGTCCCGTCGCTACGCGCCCCGGCCAATCCGCCCGGCATCAGGGCGATCTGGCCCTTCATCAGAACCAGCACCTCGATCGGCTCCTCCGGCGGCATCCCGAAGCCCCCGCTGCTGCCGTCGGCCACCGTGCGCCAACCCCCGTCCGCGGACGCGTCCTGGACCTGGCCGCGGACCACCACGTTCACCTCCCCGGCCTCGGCCCGGGGCAGGTCCTGCAGCTCCAGCGTGCCGTCGAACGGCGCGTCCAGCGGGTAGGTCCGCGGCTCCTCACCGACGTACTCGAAGGTGATCTCCAGCCGGTCGACCTCCTCGAAGGGCGATTGGTTGGCCACGGAGGTGAGGTGGAGCTCCGTCTCGAAACCCTCCTCCCCGGACGGGCAGCCCACCAGCCACAGGACCGTGAGCAGCGCGCCCCACCCGCGCCAGGGGGGGGCGGTGTGGTGGCGAACCGTGGTCGTCGATATGCGCGCCATGACGTCTACTCTGCGAGGGCTGTCCAGTAGTGGATCCGGACGGTCGACCCCCGGGGCGGTGTGTGGCTGCCCCACAGGTAGACCGTGTTCTCGTCCGCCCGATAGCTCCAGCCGTCGTGCTCCTCCGGGTCCTCCGGGGCGTCCTCTTCGTCCACGCTGACCTCGATCGACGAGGAGTCCGGAGTCCACTGGAGGGGGAAGAAGGTCTGCACCCCCGTGGCCGTCAGCCCCAGGTCGCTCATGATGCCGGCGTAGTCGGCCTCGCAGATGCTGGCCTTGAGGCCGTCCATCTCCTTGGCCATCGACAGGTAGCGGTGCCCGGGCTTGGTGTCCTCGCAGCCGTCGACGATGGGCGGCCCGACGATGGCCGAGAACGTCACGTTCTGGTCCTCGCCCTTGAGTCCCCGGTACCCCTGGATGTAGCTGGTGAGCGGTTCGAGCAGGTCGTTCTGGTCGTAGCACTCCTGCTGATCCACGTGGGGCAAGGCGCCCTCGTCCGAGCAGTCGTTCTCGTCGCTGACCGCCACGATGGCGAGGTCTGCCTCGTCCCGCAGGAAGCCCGCGTTGGCCGTGTCGCCCACACCCCCGGGGGTCGGGAACAGCGCCCGCCTGGCCGCCTGCAGGCCCTTCTCCCAGCCCGAGCCGCTGGTCCCGACCGTGTTGATCTTGGCCAGGAACTGGGCTTCGTAGTTGTCGGTCTGGGGGGAGATGAACAGGGGTTCGGGGCCCAGCAACACGCCGCCGGCGTTGGTCTCCATGTCGGTGGTGATCACACCGATCTGCCAGTCCGACTGGCTCTCGTTGACCTCGAAGATGAACGAGGCGAAGCCGTCCTTGACCTTCTGGTGCTCCTGGGCCATCGACGGCGAGTCGTCCACGACGAAGAGGATGTCGACCAGCAGCGAGGGATCCAGGATCCAGACCTCCGTGTGCTCCGTGCCGCTCAGGTCGTACTCGTTGCAGCCGGCGACCAGTGCCAGCCACGCGCCGAGGGCCAGGGGGATCGCCCGCCTCCGCATCTCGCTCCCGTCTCCTGCCTGCCTGCCTGCCATTAAAGCAGGACGAGCCGCTTTCGACCACGCCGGCTGGTAGGATCCGGTCGGTGACGGGAGGTGGCCGTGGCTGAGCGGATCGTCGGGGGCGTGTACCGGGTCGGGGGCGCGGGACTCTCCCACTCCGCGGACTGCCTGGTCTACGTCCTGGACCTGGGCGTGCCGGTGCTGGTGGACTGCGGCGCCGGGCCCGGCTGGCCCGCCATCCGAGACCAGATCCGCGGGGTGGGCCTGGATCCCTCGACGATCCACACCCTGGTCTTGACCCACGCCCACGTGGATCACATCGGCGCCGCCACCGCCGTGGTCGCCGCCAGCGGCTGCCGGGTGGTGGCCCACGCGGCGGACGCGTCCGCCATCGAGAGCGGCGATCCCGCGTACACGGCGGCGTCCTGGTACGGGATGACCCTGCCCGGGATCGAGGTGGACCACCGGGTCTCCGGGGACGGCGAGGTCCTGGACTTCCCGGACGGACGGCTGCAGCTGCAGCGGACCCCGGGACACACACCCGGCTCGCTCGTGGCCTGGCTCGAGACCGGCGAGGGCACCGTGCTGTTCGGTCAGGACATCCATGGCCCCTTCGACCCGGCGTTCTCGTCGGACATCGAGGCCTGGCGGGACAGCATGGAGGCCCTCCTGGAGCGGGGGGCGGACGTGCTGTGCGAGGGACACTACGGCGTGGTGCGCGGGCGGGCTCGCGTGCGGGCGTTCATCGAAGAACAGCTGAGGAGTCACGGCATGTGGCGGGGAGGCGGTCGATGAGGTTGCGGTGGAGCAACGGCGGGAGGTCGACCCGGCGGGCGGCGGCGGTCGTGTCCGCCCTGGCGCTGGCGCTGGTCTCGGCAGGGCCCGCGGCGGGAGGTGCCGGCGGTCCGGATGGGTACGGCTACACCTGGATCGACTCGGACGAGCCCGGTGGACCGGTCTACGACGCTGCGTTCCAGCCCCCGGCCGGGGGCCTCGGCCTGTGCCAGCAGGAGTGGTACACGGTCAATCTGGGCTTCAGCTTCCCCTTCTACGGCATCGACTACACCCGGGTGGCCATCTCGGCCAACGGAGCGCTCTACCTCACCAACGCCTCCCTGGACACGATGTACGGCGGCGACGACCTCAACGCCTGCCCCGTCGCCGCGGGCCTCCACCCCCGGATCGCGGTGCTCTGGGACGACTACTACGCCAACAACAACTACCTGCTCTGCGGCGGAGGAGCGCTGTTCGTCACGTCCGTGTTCGGTTTCACCACCCTCGGCGCCGCCCCGGACCGGGTGTTCGTGGTCTCGTGGATCGAGAACCGCCGGATGGGCTGCGGCAACAGCGGCGCCACGTTCACCGCCCGGCTGTACGAGGCCGACGGGGCCCTCGAGTTCCACTACCAGGACGTGACGTTGGGGGACGCGGCCTGCGACGACGGCGCCAGTGCCACCGTGGGGATCTCCGACGCCAGCGGATTGACCGGCACCGAGCTGGAGGTGGCCTGCGACGTGGCCGGTCTGGTGACCGCAGGCTACGCCCTGCGATTCGAGGCGCCCACGGTCTGCCCGGACGCCGACGGAGACGGGTACGAGGACGACGCCTGCGGCGGGGAGGACTGCGACGACAGCAACGCGTTCATCCATCCGCTGGGCAACGAGACGGCGTACGACGGGGTGGACCAGGACTGCGACGGCCAGGACTGGACCGACGTGGACGGCGACGGGTTCGACTGGGACGGGGTCGTGGGCGGCGACGACTGCGACGATCACGACGCGGCGGTGTTCCCGGGCGCCACCGAGACCTGCGACGGCGTGGACGACGACTGCGACGGCGCCGTGGACGACGGCTTCGACGGGGACGGGGACGGCTACTCGGTCTGCGCCCCGCCGCTGGATTGCTGGGACGCCGATCCCGCCACCCATCCCGGGGCGCCGGAACTCCACGATGGGGTGGACAACGACTGCGACGGGGGCGTGGACGAGGGGACCGACGGGTACGACGACGACGGCGACGGGGTCACCGAGGACGGCGGGGACTGCGACGACGCCGATCCCGGGATCCACCCCGCCGCCGCGGAGGTGGCCGACGGGGTGGACCAGGACTGCGACGGGGCGGTGGACGAGGGGACCGCCGCGTACGACGACGACGGGGACGGATACGCGGAGGTGGACGGGGATTGCCACGACGGCGACGCCACGATCCACCCCGGCGCCGGTGATCCCCTGGACGGGGTGGACAACGACTGCGACGGGGAGACCGACGGGTACGGCGCCGACAGCGAGGACGACGACGGGGACGGGTTCGCCGAGTCCGGCGGGGACTGCGACGACGGGGACGCGACGATTCACCCCGCTGCGCCGGAGCTGGAGAACGGCCTGGACGACGACTGCGACGGCACCGTGGACGAGGGGACCGAGGTCGTGGACGACGACGGCGACGGGTACGCCGAGATCGCGGGCGACTGCGACGACGGGGATCCCGGGATCCACCCCGCCGCCGACGAGCTGGGCAACGGCGTGGACGACGACTGCGACGGCGTCGTGGACGAGGGCACCGGGTACGTGGACGACGACGGCGACGGATTCACCGACGACGGTGGCGACTGCGACGACGCCGACCCGGGCGTCCACCCGGGGGCCGACGAGGTCGCCAACGGCGTGGACGACGACTGCGACGGTGTCCAGGACGAGGGTACCGCGGCCCACGACGACGACGGGGATGGGGTCTCGGAGGATGGCGGCGACTGCGATGACGGTGATCCCTGGGTCACCCCGGACGCGGACGAGTTCTGCGACGGGATCGACAACGACTGCGACGGAGAGGCGGACGAGGGATGTGATGCCGACACCGGCGATCCCGGTCCCGAGCCGGACACCTGCGCGGTGGGGGCGGTCGAACCCGGAGGCTCCGGCGCCGGGTGGGGCGGGCTGGCCCTGTTGGCGCTGGCGGCCATCGGGATCGCGCGGCGACGCCCGTGGGCGGGCGGCCCGGCCGCACTCCTCGGGGTCCTCCTCGTTGCGCCGGGTTGTGGCTCGGACGTGAGCATCTCCCAGGGCGTCCGCGACCTGTCGGTGACCCCGTCGGTGCTGGACCTGGGCGCAGTGGCCGTGGGCGCGGAGGTCGAAAACACGCTCCTGCTGAACAACGTCGGTCAGGCGGCGGTCTCCATCGCCAGCCTGAGCATCCAGGACGACAGCGACGGGGTCTTCGAGCTGCTGGGCGAGGTCTCCACCACCGTCGAGCGGGCCTCCAGTGTCGAGGTTCGGGTCCGCTACGCGCCGGATGCCGAGGGGCTGCACCAGGCCGCCCTCGCCATCGTGTCCGACGCCGGCGAGGTGACCCAGCTGGACGTCCCCCTGCGGGGCCAGGGGGCCGAACCCTTGCTCCAGGTCTACCCCCGGGTGCTGGACTTCGGGAGCCTGGGCCCGGGGGTGCTGGCCACGACCTCGGTGACGCTGGCCGCCGACGGTCAGGTTCCGGTGACCATCGACGACCTGGAGCTGGAGGGGGAGGGGCTCTCCCTCGTGTTGCCCGCCAGCGTCGGCGATCTTCCGTTCCCGATCCCCGCTGGCGCCGACGTCCAGCTTCAGCTGGAGTTCGAGTCGTCCGACGTGGATCCCTTCGAGGGCGCGCTGCGGGTGGTCTCGGACGATCCCGACGATCCCCAGGTCACCGTGCCCGTGCTGGCCAACGTCTGCGAGGGCAGCGAGGGGGCGACCCACGACGGGGACGGGGACGGCTTCTCGGCCTGCGGTGGCGACTGCGATGACGCCGATCCCTCCGTCCACCCGGCGGCCACCGAGCATCTGGACGGCGTGGACAACGACTGCGACGGGATCGCCGACGACGGCACCGTGGCCTACGACGACGACGGGGACGGGTACAGCGAGCAGGACGGCGACTGCGACGACACGGCGGCGGACACCTACCCCGGCGCGAT
>CAZITQ010000308.1:0-8212 GCA_964542165.1 uncultured Rickettsiales bacterium | reverse complement strand
GGCATGTCAACCTATTTCAGGGGCGAAACCGTGATGAAAGTTGTTGGACGCTGCAATGTTTCTGTCCCAGTTCTTCTAGATCGGGTGCCGGTCATCCTTGCCAGGGACCGTCCCGCCCTGGCGCCCTCGATGATGGAGGGCGCGGCGCCGAATTCGTTCCCGACCCGAAACGTCGTTTCGTGCCGGGAGGCTTCAGGCATCAGGCTTCAGGCATCAGGCAGGCGGTCGTCTCGCTGGCGCTCGACATCCATCAGGAAGGCGCCGTTGCTCTTCCTGACGCCTGACGCCTGACGCCTGACGCCTTCGATCCCGGGACGGATCGATACCGGGATCGGCTCTAGTTCACCCACACCTCCTGGGCGCTGTCGATCTCGTCGTAGGGCTTCTCGCGGGCCTCGTCCTGGCAGCAGGTGGAGATGCCGGACACGAAGTACGGCTTGTTGCGGTCGAGCCACTCGGGCATGTGCTTGCCCGGCAGACGGATGTCGAAGTGGTCGGCCAGGTGCAGGCAGCCGGCCACCTCCTGGGAGTCGCTGCCCCCCACGGGGGTGAGCTCGCAGATCCGCTGGGGGTGATCGGGTTTGGCCTCGATGGTGAGCATCTTGCCCTCCTGCTCGAGCCAGAGGCGCACGTCCGTCGAGTTGGTCAGGGTCATCGGCTGGGCCGTCGTGATCCGGATCAGCAGGTCGTCCTTGGACGCCACGGCCATGGCCGAGACCAGGTCGTAGGTGGCGCCGCCGTCCCCCGTCGTGTCCCCGGCCGGGTCCTTGAGCACGGGCTCGTCGTAGCCGTCGAGCACCGCACGCACGTCCTCGAAGGGGGCGTCCTCGGTGCCGTCGGCCTCGGTGGCCGCCTCGGCCTCGGTGGTGGCCTCGGGGGTCTCGTCCCCTCCCCCGTCCTTGTCCCCCTTGCAGGCTGGAAGCCAGGCCAAAGCGCCGATCAGCAGGGCAATCACAGGGGTCCGCATCGCGCTCCTCCGCAGGTCAGCGACCCATGATACACCGGGGTCCCGGGCTGCACACCCGCCCGCGGGCGCGACTCGCGATCCCGCGGGGCTGCTACACTCCGCGCATGCAACGCAACACCCTGATCGGGGGCGCGATCGCCCTGGCGGTGCTGGTGGCGGCCGCGGTGGTGGCCCTGCGACCGGGACCCTCGGACGAAGAGGCGGTGCGCGAGGCGATCCGCGCCGTGGCGGAGGGGGCTCGGGAGGCGGACCTGGGCGCCACCCTGGATCCCGTGTCCGACCGGTACCAGGGCCCGGAGGGTCTGACCTACGGCGAGCTCAAGCTCTTCCTGTTCCGCGAGTTCCAGCGGCGGGGGCCGATCGTGGTGATGCTCTCCGACATCCAGGTGACCCTGGCCGGCGATATCGCCATCGCCGAGTTCACCGCGACCCTGGCCGACGGCATCGACGTGGGGGGCCTGGATCTGGTGCCCGACAGCGCGGATCGTTTCCACTTCGTGGCCGATCTGGAGCGGGAGGGCGGGGACTGGAAGATCGTGGGGTCGCGGTACGAGCGGTGATGGGGCTGGGGGCCTGGGGACGGGACCAGCCCGCACGGCCCCCTGTCAGCTTCGGCGCCGCCGTCGTAGTCGGCGTCGACGTGTGAAACGCCAGCGACCGTCGTCGTCCTTGCGGTGGAGGTAGCCCAGGCCCTCCAGGATCGCGGACAGCTCCTTGCGGCTGCACTCCAGCCACTGGGTGGCCTCCCCGGGGAGGGGGAACGGACCGTTGCGGGACCGGCGCCGTGCGAGGGCGGCGAGCTTCTCCAGCAGATCCACCCGGACCGCCAGACGGCCGGAGACCGGATATCCCAGCGCTGCGTGGACCTCGGGCGTCACCCCCGGGAACGCGGGGAAACAGGGGGCGTCGGGGGCCGGAGGCAGGGGCGCGGGGATCACGCCCCGGTGCACACCCACCAGCGTCGCCCGCGTGGACATCCGCGACGGATCGAGCAGGGGTTCGGTGTACACGAACTGGGATCCCAGCCGCACGCCCAGGGCCGCCAGGGCCCGACGGTCGCGCCGGGTCAACTCCGCGAGCTGGGTCCGCAGCTCCACCCGCGGCACCACGCCCAGCCCCAGCTCCAGGGCGTACATCGCCCCCCGGGCGAGGGGGGACAGGGCGTCCACGCGTTCACCCCGGAGGGGGTCGACCAGCTCGCCCACCCGGTCGCGGATCCAGGCGGTGAGACGGCGTTCGATACGGGCCCGGGCGCCTCCCCCGAGCATGTCCAGCCTGGCCATCCGCAGCCGGGGCGACAGCACGTCGTGCCCGGCCGCGAGCCTCGCCAGGGGCGCGCCGTCCCACAGGATCCGCGCCCCGTCGTCCAGGACGAAGTCGCCGTCCCCTCCCCCCACCACCTCCTCGACCCGGGCCTCCACCGCCGGTCGGACGCGCCGAAACACGCGCCGCAGCAGCTCGCGGTCCTCCTCGGCGGTCACGCCCGCCGATGGCTGGAACTCGAACCCCCGGAGCCGGCCCAGGACCTGGTCGCCGATCCGCACGGTCCCCCCGGGTCCCACCTCCGGGTCGTCGTCCCTCGATGCGGGATCCACCCCCAGCAGCAGCATCGCCCTGCGGTCCACGAACCGGGCGGTGAGCCGCTCGTGCAGGGCATCGGAGAGCCGGTCCTCGATGGCGCGGGTGCGGGCGCGCGCACCCGCCACGTCGGCCACCCAGTCCGGACGGTGGGCCACGTAGCTCCACGTCCGGATCCGGGCCAGGCGGGTCATCAGCAGCTCCGCGTCCCCCGCGGTGCGGTCCAGGGGCTCGAGCTCGGCGGCGAACCCGTCCTCGGAGAGCCTTCCGCCGCCCCGCAGCAGCTCCTCGAAGATCCGCCCCACCAGCTCGGGATGGTCCCGGTCCCAGGTCTTTCGGTAGTCGGGGATCCGGCAGGCCTCCCACAGGAGCGCCAGCTCGGCGCTCCCGGTGACCCGGCTGCGGACGCCTCCGTCCCGGGCCAGGGCGACCAGGGCCGCCAGATCGCTGGCGTGGGGCGCGGTGGTCAGCTCGGAACGCGGCGCCGGCCGGGTCAGCGAGGCGATCAGATCGTCCAGGGAGCCCATGTCCGGTCGGGGCTCCCGCCAGTACAGCTGCCGCAGCGCCGGGAAGTGGTGCCGCTCCAGCGCCTGCACCAGCTTGGCCGGAAAGGGCCCCAGGCTGGACAGGGGGCCAAAGGCTCCGTCCCGGCGGTAGCGGCCCGCCCGCCCCGCGATCTGCGCGACCTCCGCGTCCCGCAGGGGCCGGGTCTCGACCCCGTCCCACTTGGTCAGTGCCGAGAACGCCACCAGGTCCAGGTCCAGGTTCAGACCCATGCCGATGGCGTCGGTGGCCACCAGGTACTGGACCTCGCCGGCCTGGTACATGGCCACCTGGGCGTTGCGGGTGCGGGGGGAGAGGGCGCCCAGGACCAGCGCGGTACCCCCGTGGCGTCGCCTGACCCGCTCGGCGAGCTCGTACACCGCGCCCATGGAGAACGCCACGATGGCGGACCGCGGCGGCAGCGCGGAGAGCTTGCGCGGGCCGGCGTGGGACAGCCGCGAGAACCGCCCGTGGCGCTCGATGCGCACGCCGGGCACCAGGCGACGCAGCAGGGGCGCGATGGTGTCCGAACCCATCCACAGGGTCCGTCGCCGGCCCCGCGCGTTGAGCACCCGGTCGGTGAACACGTGCCCGCGGGCCCGGTCACCGCAGAGCTGGATCTCGTCCACGGCCAGGAAGTCCACCGGCCGTTCCACCGGCATGGCCTCGACCGTGCAAACGAAGAAGCGCGGATTGTCGGGGACGCGGCGTTCCTCGCCGGTGATCAGGGCCACCTCCCGCTCGCCGATGCGCGCCGTGATCCGGTCGTACACCTCCCTGGCCAGCAACCGCAACGGCAGCCCGATCATCCCGCTGCGGTGCCGCAGCATCCGCTCGATGGCGCGGTGGGTCTTGCCGGTGTTGGTCGGGCCCAGCAGCGCGACCGGGGCGCCGGTGTCGGTCGCATGCCGGGATCCGGGTAGCTTCGCCATCGGGTCGCCGTACCCCCCCCTCGGGGTTTACCGCCGGTTCGGAGCCCGCGCAACCCGCCCGTCCTTGCAATGGCCGGGTGGCTTGGGTAATCAGGGAGGACGCCCGGGGGCTCTCACCCCGTGGACGAACGGAGGAAGAACATGCGCAAGGTGCTGTCCGTGGCCGCCATCGCCGGCCTGCTGGTCGTGGGGATCACCGCCTGTCCGAGCGTCGACAACGTGGCCGCCTGTGACGAGTGGGTCGCCTCGCTCGCCTGCGGGGACTACGACTTCTCCGGGGTGGTCGACTGCACGGTCTACTCGGAGACGGCCTGCGACATCTCCCCCTACTTCAACTGCCTGACCGACAACACCGACTGCGACGAGGACCTGGGCATCGTCGACACCACCGGGTGGGCCGACTGCGCGGATCTCGCGACCTGCGACTAGATCCCGCTCGCTGACCTACCGTCGGCGGCGCAGACCCAGCGCCAGCGGACCCAGGACCAGCGCCACGGCGGCCTTGCCGATGGGCTCCCTCTGTCCGGGTCCCGCCCCCAGACAGGAACAACCGTCCACCTGCCCGTACGTGCCCGAGACGTGGGGTTGTGGTGTCCCCGGCGGTGGGGGCGGACCGGTGTCGTCGTCGCCGGCGGTGTCGTCGTCACCGGCCGTGTCGTCGTCACCGGCCGTGTCGTCGTCTCCGGCGGTGTCGTCGTCGCCGGTGTCGTCGTCGCCGGTGTCGTCGTCGTCGTCACCGTCTCCGGGCACGAAGTCCACGTACAGGAAATACCCGCCCGGGTACTCGGTCCCGCTGTTGTTGCACCAGGTGTCCGCGGTGAGATACCAGGTCCCGGAATCCACCGCCTGGGTGAAGCTGACATCGTCGCGGACCACGCACGAGCCCGCATCCGCGGACGAGAGCAGGTGGATGTCCACGTCGGTGTTCGAGTCGTCGGTGACGGTGACCGACAGGGTCCCGGACTGGGGCAGGTCCATCCGGTAGACCCGCTCCGGCCCCGACTCGTCTGTGCTCGGGGCGCAGGCGTAGCTGTCGAACTGGTCGCTGCCCACCCCGGCCGTGGCGTCGAAGGTCTCGAACGGGAAGCTGCCGATATCGATGGGGTTGGAGACCGTACCCGCCGCGGTGCCGTTGCTGATGTTGTCGTAGCGCACCGACGAGTAGCCGTTGAGGTAGCTCCACGAGGCGCTGATGTTCAGACGCACCTTGCTCGCGCTCCCCGACGCCTCGTAGAAGATCGGCCGGCCGGCGTCGGTCTCGTGGGCGAAGAGCACCACGTGGGAGCCGGGCTCGTTGAGGGCGTCGGCGCGGGTGAGGTCGGACGAGGAGATCTCGTGCGAGCACTGGTACAGCGTCGAGGTGCTGTAGTGGTTGGTCTGCCAGACCTCGGAGACGAACCCCGAGCAGTCCACGCCGCAGGTGCACGACAGGATCCCGTGCCAGGAGTGGGAGCCGGCCCCCTCCCCGGCCGCGAGGGCCGCGTCGAACTCGGGCAGGGTGTAGTAGCCCCCCCAGTCGTAGGGAAGCCCGATGTGGGTGCCCACCGAGTAGTCCGAGGACCAGTCGTTGGAGCAGTCCACGACCAGGTTGTCCGACGAGCAGGTCCACTCGTGGTAGCAGTAGTCCCGGGACAGGTCGATGACCGCGTCGCGGGTCACCGCGCCGGCGGGAGCGCCGATGGACAGGGCGAGCAGGAGGGTCGCGCAGGACCTCATCGCGCGCCCCCCTCGACCCGGGCCCGCCACAGGCGGCAGCCCGCGGCCTCGCTGAGCAGAAGATAGACCGTCCCGTCGGCGCTGGCGGCCAGATCGTGGGGGATGGCCACGGGCCCCGTCCCGGGCACGGCCAGTGTCTCCCCGGCCCCGCCCGTGCGGTCGACGATCGTCACGGCCCTGGAGACCTGCAGCGGCCCGGGCGCGGTGGTCAGCGTCTCGACGGCGAGGACCGCCGAATCGGGGGCCGCCGCGAGGACCTCCACCGATCCCGGCCGGTGGCCGGCCGGAACCTCGATCTCCCAGCGGACGACGTCGTCACCATGCTCGCCCAGGAAGCGGACCTCCACCGTCGCCTCCGAGCGGACCGCGACCACCGCGGTCTCGCCGTCGGTCGCCGGAACCCCCCGGGGGGGCTCATGGGGTTGGGTCAGGCCGGGCAGGGATGACAAGGGGAGACGGTGCTGGAAGGCGTCCAGGGCCGCGAGGACCACCTCTCCGTCGACCTCGCTCACCACGAGCCGCGAGGGGGGCAGGGCCCAGCGGGGAGACCAGCTCTGCTCACCGTCGCTGCGGCGCACGGTCCTGGGTTCGGCCTCGTCGAGGACCGCGACGGTGCCATCGGGGAGCAGGGCGGCGGGACCGGGTCGCCCCCCCAGACGCAGGGTATGGGTGAGCGCGCCATCGGGCGCGAACACGAGCGCCCGTCCGTGGATCCGATCGATGATGACGATGGATGCGTCCGTCCCGACCGCGATCCCGTGGGGGCCGTACGCCAGGTCGTCCTCGTCGCCC
Organism: uncultured Rickettsiales bacterium; assembly: GCA_964542165.1. GTDB lineage: Bacteria > Myxococcota_A > UBA796 > UBA9615 > CAYRNR01 > CAYTBN01. The sequence continues at coordinate 1,684 of CAZITQ010000308.1, read as the reverse complement.
GGGTGCAGGCCCACACCGTCCGGGTCGTCGCCCCAGGGCATGAACGCCACCTCGTCCCAGGCCGACCCCATCGCCGGAGCCTGCGCCGCCGCGGGTACCGCACAAGCGAGTGTCAGACATGCCAGGACCGGGGCCGAAGGGAGCCAGGCCCGCCAGCGGCTTCGCACGGGGTCAGATGGCATAGGCGATGTCCACGATGGAGCCGTTCTGCGGGACCTCGGCCGGTTCGAAGATCACGGCGTTCAGCGCCGCGTCGTAGGCCCAGCCGGCCAGCAGAGGTACTCCGTCCACATCGACCTCGAGGCTCGCGGGGACCGGCACCTGGTTCAGGGGGAAGGTGTCGGCCAGGAAGTCGGCCGCCACGGCGATATCCCCCATGTGGCTGGACCAGTCCGGGTCGCAGATCTCGAAGGATAGGCCACCCGTCGCGGAGATGGCCGCGCCGAAGAGGGGGGCGGGATCCGCGTTGCCCGTGAACCCGCTGCACCCGGACGCCCCACCGGTGAAGCCGTGCATGACCACGTGGTCGGGATTGAACCGGAAGGTGCCATACCCCGCGAGCCAGTCGCTGAGAACCCCGGGGGACTGATCGTCCTCGTCCCCGACGAAGATCACATACAGCCCGGCCTGATCGCGGAAGAACCCATCGTTGGGGGACACCTGGGCTTCGGCCAGGGTCAGCGCGGCGAACCCGAACTCGAGGCCCTTCTCCTCCCACGCACCGTCGGTGCCCACGGACGCCTGGGCCGCGAATTCATCGGCCGCGTCCGGCGTAGACGGATCGATCGTCGCTCCCTGGAACTCCTCGTCATCGGTGGTCACCAGGCCGATGCGATAGTCCACGGCCAGCGCATCGAGGGCGGACAGCAGATCGGCTCCGAAGCCGCCGAGCTGCTCGTGCTCCTCGTACATCGAACAGGAGTTGTCCACCACGAACAGGATGTCCGCCCAGCCGTTGGCCTCCTGCAGGAAGCTCTCGGTGAAGCACACCTCGTCCACGTCCCCGTCGCAGTCGTTGTCGAACCCGTCGCAGCTCTCGTCGAGGCCGGGCGAGACGTTCGGGTCCGCGTCGTCACAGTCGTCACACAGCGCGTACCCGTCGCCGTCGTCGTCGATGGCCGGTTCGTCCTCGGTCCCCGGGGCGCAGTCGTTGTCCACGCCGTCGCAGAGGGTCTCGGGGACGCCGGGATTCACATCGAAATCCAGGTCGTCGCAGTCCCCATCGCACACGAGGAATCCGTCCCCGTCGTCATCGGCCTCGTCCGCCAGATCGCCGGCGCAGTCCTGGTCGATGCCGTCGCAGGGATCGGGCGCCCCCGGGTAGACCGAGGCGTCGCCGTCATCGCAGTCGTCGCCGAAGGTGAACTCCGCCGCGAATCCGTCTCCATCCCCGTCGAAGCCGTCGATCCCGTCGCAGTTCTGGTCGATACCGTCACCGGCCATGTCGGTGGCCAGGGGATTGATCGCGCCGTTGCCGTCATTGCAGTCGCCGCTGCAGGTGTCGTAGCCGTCCGCGTCCGCGTCGTCGAGGTTGAGGGCGGGATCGCTGTCGTCGCAGTCCACACCTTCGGGCCAGCCGTCGCCGTCGGCGTCCACCGGGGCAGTGTCGTCGTCCCCCGTGTCGTCGTCCCCCCTGTGGTCGTCCCCCCAGGCGTCGTCCCCCGAGGAGGACACCCCCGAGTAC
>CAZITQ010000307.1:0-8359 GCA_964542165.1 uncultured Rickettsiales bacterium | reverse complement strand
ACCTGATGGACGGCGAGTACAAGCTCTTCTTCGGCCTGGCCAACGACGAGCTGGGTTACATCATCCCCGACTTCCAGTACCAGCTCGGCGACCCCCCCTACCTCAGCGAAGCCCCCGGCGACCACTACGAAGAGACCAACTCCGTCGGCCCCGCCATCGCCGGCCTGATCGAGGACACCGCCGAGCAGCTGCTGCTATGGGAGTTCCCGGAGTAGTCGAGACCACCTTCTCTCCCCTCCCCGCTCGCACGCCTCCGCCACACGGACCATCCACGCAGGGACGCTCCGTTTCGGAACATTGGAGACGAGATGGACGACCATCCGCTGGTGGATGGTCCGAATCGGAGCGTCGGGGGTGAGATGGCCGGCTTCCGGTCGACAAGTTGGGTTCCCGGGCCGACCTAGGAGTCTGCCGGCCATCGGCCTCCGCCAGGCCGCGCCGCCCTGCGGAGGCGGATTTCCGTGGCCGCGAGCGAGGCATATCGAGCTATGTGGCGAGGGAGCGGGTGCGCAAAGACGTCCCGCAGGGTGGAAGCGGACGCGTGAGCGTCCATGGCCGATCTTCCCACGGTGCCGGGGACGGGAGGGCGAAATCCGTCAGATCCCCCCGTCCGCGCACAGCTCCTCGGTCCGGGCGTCCCAGTCGGCGAAGCCGTTGAGGACCATCCGCTGGATGGACTCGTTGGACATGGAGACCACGCCGGCCTCCATGTGGCGCCACAGGGCCTCGGTGTGGACGACCTTGCCCGGTTCGGTCTCGTAGTAGACCTCCACGCGGTAGTCCTGGTCGAAGATCCCGTCGCCGCCGTCGAAGACCGCGGGTTCGGGCAGGGTGGACCAGGTGATCAGCACCGGGCCGTGGGGGGAGAAGGTGTCGTCGATGGCCGGCACCCAGCGAGCGCCGGCGTCCAGGGTGGCGGTGTAGGAGCCGGCCAGGGGGACGGTGACGCTGTACTCCACGCTCCAGGTCAGGGTGGGCACGCTGCGGTCGTGGTAGGCGGCGGCGTCGGAGGTGTACTCGCGCTGGTAGGCGTCGAAGGTGTCGTACATCTCGCCCTGTTCCAGGGCGGTGACGATGTCGTCGACCGTCTCCAGGTCGCAGGTCAGCGGGCTGATCATGTGGATCCCACTGGCCTCGGCGGGATCCACGTCGCGGCCCAGCTCCAGCCAGGCCACCTCGTCGGCGGCCAGCGGGGTCGCCTGGCCATCGGTGATCTCCACGAGGGCGTCCCCGTCCACGGCCTCGTGGAGGTTCACGACCCCCGCGGCGATCTCGTCGTCCTCCCCCGGGACGACCGTTCCCCAGAAGTAGTGCAGCAGCCCATCCAGATCCTCGGGAGCCTCGGGAACCGCACGGCAGCCGGTGACGAGCAGCGCGGCGGTGAAGGCCGCGGATCCCAGGGCGGTGCGGCCTCTCACCGGCGGCGTCTCCAGACTCCCAGCGCCGCCAGCAGTCCCAGCGCGACGACCGGGCCGGTCCCCGCCGCGGCCCCGGCCTCGGCGCACTTGCACCCGTCGTCGTCGCCACCTGCGCTGTCGTCGTCGTCCCCGTCCTCGACCATCTCCGGGTACTCGGGCAGGGGCGTGTGGTAATTGCGGGTGTTGCGCAGGTCGTGGTGCATGTTGGCCCACTGGATGTCGGCCTCCCGCACCGGGACGGGCGCGCTCCAGGCGTAGATCCAGCCGCTGCGGGTGCCGATCACCAGGTCGAGGAATCCGTCCCCGTTCACGTCGCCGAGGGCCGGTGAGCCCAGCAGCCACTGGCCGGTGAACTTGGGCCAGCCCTCGGGCTCCTCGCCGTCGGTGTTGAAGGCGTGGAGCATGAACCCACCCGAGCCATTGATCACCTCGGGCATCCCGTCCCCGTCCAGGTCGGCGATGACCGGATTCATGAAGAACTGCATGTCCTCCATGCGCTGGGGGAAGCCCTTGAAGAACCGACCGTCCGACCCGTCCCAGACGCTGATCATGTGGTCGTGGTCGTGGCGCCGGCCCCCGTCCAGCTGCCCCTCGGCGAAGGCCCAGCCGACGCTGCCCATGGTCAGGTCGAGGATGCCGTCACCGTTCAGATCGGCGAAGGACGGGGAGTTGATCGAGGCCAGCGAGAACGCCTCCTCGATGGTGTTGCTGTTGGACCCGAAGTCACCGGCCAGGTTGTCCAGCTTGAGGTACTCGCTGCCGTCCCCGTTGTACAGGTAGCCGGAGTCGCCGATGGAGAAGAAGGCCAGCTCCAGCGTGCCGTCGCCGTCCACGTCCCCGACCGCAGGCGACGCGGGGGCACCCTCGCCCACGTAGGGCAGCAGGTCGCCGTTGTAGGCCCCGTTGGCGTAGATCGGGTAGCCCGCGTGGTAGGCCCCACCGTCGTGGTCGTTGCCGTCGGCGTGCAGGGCGTAGGCCACGCTGTAGCGGGTGGAGTTGCCGGGCTCCTCGTTGGTACAGCCGATGATGTCCGGCGACCCGTCCCCGTCCAGGTCCCCCACCGCCGGCGTGGTGATGCTGCGTTTGCCCTCGGACTCGCCGCTCTGGTTCACGTGGCGCATGAGCACCGGCCACCCCGGCTGCACCGTGCCGTCGGCCCGGTACACGTGCATGTACTGATCCATGGCCGAGACGATCACCTCCAGCGCTCCGTCCAGGTCGATATCCTCGAGCACGGGGGCCGCGAAGGACCCGTAGTCCAGCTCGAAGCCCGGCTCGGTGTAGGGGATGGTGTCCATGGGCAGCATCACGGGCCAGCCCTCGACCACGGTGCCGTCGTGGTTCCAGACCATGAGCTGGCCGTTCATCGTGGCGACGACGATCTCGTACAGCGGATCGTCGTCCAGATCGCCGAAGGCCGCCGCCCCCATCACGGTGTGGCGGGCGTCGGAGCTCACCGCACCGCTGGCCCAGGCCTCCTGGTCCAGGTGGTTGGCCGGGTGGTCGGGGTCCGCCTCGTCCTGGAGCGCCAGCGACTGGGGCCACCCGTCGCGGGGGATCAGCCCGTCGGCGGTCACGTCGCACAGGTGGGCCACGCCGTCGGCGGTCACGTAGAACACCTCGTCCCGGCCGTCGCCCTCGAAGTCCACGGCCACCGGTGACGACTCCATCGACGCCACGGTGCGGAAGGGAAAGCCGGGCAGCAGGTCCGGGTCGCGGTGCACGTAGAACACCTTGCGCATCTCGCCGACGTTGCCGTCGGCGTCCTCGGCCCGCAGCCGCAGCGTCACGGTCTTGCCGTTGACCTTCATGTACTTGGACCAGTCGTCGTCCTCGAGGGTGTAGGCCTCGAAGGGGGCCTCGGCGTCCAGCGCGAGGCCGGCCACGTCCAGGGTCCCCAGCACCCGCGCGTCGCCGCTCTTGTCGCTGCCGGAGGCGACGGTCTCGTAGTCCCCGTCGTCCGGGTGGATCCCCACCGCGATCTCCAGCGTCCAGGACACACCGGACGATCGGCGAGCGTCCACGATGCCCTCGATGTCCAGGGTGGGCGTGAGCACCGGGTCGACGGTCTCGAACCAGGTCGGCGTATGGAGATCGACCTCGGGTGGGATGGTGTCCGCGCCGACCATGTGCACGGCCTTGTAGGCGTTGGAGCGCCCGTAGCCGAAGTGTGGATCCCACCCCGCCTTGGACGGGTACTTCTCCGGATCCGACCACGACTCGGGGATGTCGATGTCGTCCACCGCCTGGATCATGATCTGGTAGACCTCGGAGGCGCTCAGGGCCGGATCGAGGCCGATGTCGAGCGCCCGCGAGTAGATCAGCCCCGCGATCCCCCCACCGATGCCCACGGCCGCCGACGAGCATCCCCAGGTCCCCACCGACAGGTCCAGCCGGCCGCCGTAGTTGGTGCAGTTGGCGAAGTTGAGGAAGGTGGTCGAGGCGTCCTCGTCCTCGTCGTCGTTGACGATCGAGTGGGTGCACAGGACATGGTCGTTGTTGGCCGGGTAGTTGTGGTGGTAGGCGGCCTCGTCGGCGGCGGACGCCAGGATGATGACCCCGTTGTCCCAGGCGTAGTCGATGGCCTGGATCGCCTGGCTCGTGTTGTTCAGGGTCCCCAGGGCCTCGATCACCACCTCCACGCCCATGTCCACGGCGTAGAGCAGGCCGTTGGCGAAGTTGGTGGTGTCGCACACGAAGCTGTCGCCCACCCGCACGTTGAGCAGCATGCAGTTGGGGCAGGCGCCCACGTCGTTGCCGCCGTCGTTGCCCTCGGCCAGGGCCAGCTCCGCCTCCCAGTTGCCGTGGTCGAAGCGGGTGTCGTCGTAGGGATCGTTGTCGTTCCAGAAGAAGTCCCAGCCGGCGATGTCGTCGATGTAGCCGTTGCCGTCCGCGTCGGTGCCATCGGAGAACACGGCGATCAGGTCCGACGGATCGAGCATGTGGTCGGCATGGTCCTGGCCATCCTCCATCGAGACCCGGGGATCGTCCGCGTAGTCGCGGATATTGATCACCCCGTCGCCGTTGTAGTCGTGGGTCGCGGCCGCCTGCCCGCCCGCGTCCTGGGGCAGGGGCAGCTCCGGGGTATGCAGGTAGTGCTTGTGGATCAGGTTGGTGTCGTCCCACATGATGCCCGAGTCGAGCACCGCGATGACCACGTCGGTTCGCCCGGTGGTGGTCCGCCAGGCCCGGTCGGCCCAGCATCCGGTCCCGATGGCGTGCTCCTCCTCGCGCACGTTGTCCAGCCACTCGTCTCGCACGTAGCTCATCGAGGGCCACCATTCGACCAGATCATCCGGACAGAGGTCCGGCCGGTCCGGCTCACCGCACTCGGGGAAGGTCGGCATCGGCAGCTCGGCGGCGGCGGACAGCGGGAACGCGAGGAGGAGGAGGGCCAGGGAGAGGTTACGCATCGTTCGATCTCCGTCGGTGCGACAGAACTACCATACTTGGTCTCGACCCCGGGCCACGCCGCGGCACGGGATCCCCTGTGAATCCAGCCAGATAGGGGTCGTAGGGACCCTTGACCTGTCGGGGGTTCTCGACTAAGCTAGCCGCGGATTTTGGTAAAATTTCCTGTTATTCCAATGACTTGGAAGACAGTCTCGAGGGAGAAGACATGTCGAACCCACACCGTCTGCTGATGATCCTGATCGCGCTGGTCGCCGCGGTGGCGCTGGCGTCCCTGCCCGCCTGCAGGGGCCAGGGCGACGACGACGACACCGGCGACGACGACGACGCCACCGGCGACGACGACACCGGCGACGCCGACACCGGCGACGACGACACCGGCGACGACGACACCGGCGACGACGACACCGGCGACGACGACGACGACGACTACCGCCACGAGCTGACCGTCGAGGATCCGCTGCTGGGCGACTTCTCCTGCCTGGGCGACAACCCCGCGCCTCCGGATCCCGGTGACAGCGCGGCACTCACCGGAGTCGTCCTCGACTTCTCCGACGACATCGAGATCGCCGGCGCCAAGATGCTGCTGTGGGCCAACAACGATCCCTCGGACGCGGGCGCCTACGACTTCGAGTTCGACGACGGCACCGACCAGACCGGCGTGGTCGAGGTCCCCGAGGGCACGGTCAACGCCTGCGAGCAGTTCGCCTACAAGGTGTGGACGGAGTGGCAGCCCCCCGAGACCATGCCCACCTACGAGATGGGCAACGTCCTGCCGCCGGTGGGCGACAGCGACTGGAACGACTTCGAGCTGATCAGCGTCAGCTACGCCACCTACCAGATCATCCCCCTGTCGCTGGCGATCCAGCCCGACCCGGAGAAGGGCCTGGCGGCGGGTACGCTGCGGGACTGCAACGACGACCCGGTGTCCAACGGCCAGGTCCTGATCGTGGACGAGAACGGCGACAAGGCCGACAACGTCTACATCCGCTACTTCAAGGACGAGCTGCCCGATCGCGACCAGCCCTGGACCTCCGACGACGGCATCTTCGGCGCCATCGACGTGCCGCCGGGGTCGTGGACCATGCAGCTGTGGGGCGTGCTGGACGACGACATGCCCGAGTGCCCCACCGAAGAGGTCGACGGCCGCTGCCTGGTCGCCAGCTCCAACGTGTTCGTGATCCCGGACTCGATCAACATCGCCAACGCGAACATGAAGCCCTACCCCGACGCCTGTTACGAGGAGTAGGCGTCAGGCGTCAGGCGTCAGGCGTCAGGCGTCAGGTAGAAGAACCCGCTCCCGACCTCCGCCACATCGGTCCTCCACCCGACCCCCTCCTCCGGATCGAATGTCGAGTGCAGCGAGACGACCGCCTCGCCTGACGCCTGGCGCCTGATGCCTGAAGCCTTCTCCTCCCACATCCCGTAGAATGCCGACCTAGCAACGTCCGATTGCCGGGGAGATGCCGATGTCCGTCCGCCGACTCGCCGCCGCCGCCGTCCTGCTGCTGACCCTCGCCGCCGGGACCGCCGCGGCCGAGGTACCCGTCAAGTTCGACATCCACGGCTACTACTGGGCCCGGGGCAACTGGACCGTCAACCTCTTCGACAAGGAGCAACCCCACGCGTACGGCTACGCCTGGGCGCTACCGTACGAGAACCCCCAGCACACCTACTACATGACCATGCGGGGGCGCTTCGAGCCCGAGATCACGGTCGCGGACAAGTTCGTGATCAAGTCGAGCATCGACGTGCTCGACGGCGTGGTCTGGGGGGACAACGAGAACCTGGCGGCGACCCCGATGTTCGCCGCAAACCCCTCGAACACCCTGCCCGACGGGAGCCAGGTCGACGCCCTGGAGCTGCGCCGCCTCTGGGTCGAGTGGACCACCGACTTCGGCCTGCTGCGCATCGGCCGCCAGCCCAGCCACTGGGGCATGGGCCTGCTGGCGAACAGCGGCGACGGCTTCGACGACGACTTCGGGGACAACACCGGTGGCGCCACCTACGACCGGGTCATCTTCGCCACCCGCCCCATCGATCTCGTCCGCGGCATCGCCGAGAAGATCTCGGGCAACGACCTGGGCGGCCCCGAGCAGTACCCGTGGATCTTCGCCATCGGCTTCGACAAGCTGGTCGAGTCCTCCCAGGAGCGCTACCGCTCCAAGTTCCCCTGCACGGACGGCGACCCGGGCAACGACGGGGACTGCGACGAGTACCCCGAGGAGACCACCTTCCTGTCCGCCGACACCGAGGCCGGCTACCGCTCCAACCCGATCTGGCTCAGCGACCGGGGTGACGACGTCAACGAGCTGATCCTGGTCAGCCTGGTCTCCGCCCCCGGCATCCAGCTCAACCCCCGCCTGGCCATGGATCTCAAGATCGGCGTCTACGCCGTCCACCGCTGGCAGCGGGAGACCGCCTCGGACGCCTGGATCCTCGACGCCTACCTGCACTGGAAGATGGCCGGCATCTTCCTGGAGGCCGAGGGCTACCGGATCGTGGGCACGTCCAAGGCCATCGCCCCCCGGGGTGACGTGGTCGGTGCCTTCGACTGCTCGTTCTCGGACATCGTCAACGACGACTGGGAGCACGGGGACGACTCGTCGTGCAAGGCGGTCAACATCACCGGGTACGCCGTGCGGGCCGGCTTCGAGCACGACCTGTTCACGGTCAAGGCCGAGGTGGGGATGGCCAGCGGGGATTCGGACCTGCTGGACCCGGTGTTCACCGGCCGCGCCCTGCACCCGGACCACAACGTGGGCCTGATCCTGTACAAGCAGGTCCTGCCGCGCCTCACCGCCGAGGCCTACGCCAACGATCTGTCCTACGAGCCCCTGTGGGCCAACGGCGGCGTGTACAACAGCGTCTACCTCTTCCCCCGGGTGCTCTTCCACCCCATCGATCTGATCGACGTGCGCTTCGGCGTCGTGGCCGCCTGGGCCGACCGGGCGGGGGGCAACACCGCGCTGCCGCTGCTGGACGACGAGGTCCACGACGCCGCGATCACCCTGGGGGACACCGACGGAGACGGTACGACCGACAGCTGGCGCGACAAGGGTCTGGTGATCGAGAACCGCGCCCTGGGCGTGGAGCTGGACGCGGCCGTGCACCTGCACTTCCTCGACGAGCACATCGACGTGGCCTTCGAGTTCGGCTACCTCAAGGCCAACCGCCGGCTCCAGCAGGCCCTGCTGACCAGCTACTCCCCCGACGAGCTCGACGCCAACCCCGCCATCGCCCAGCGGCTGAGCAACATCTACACCCTGCAGCTGCGCACCGCGTTCATCTTCTGAGACGCCGCGCGGCGACCAGGGCCAGTAGCCCGAGCGCGAATCCCGCCGGTGGGGAGGCGCGTACGCCCAGCTGATCGGGCCGACAGCCGCCGCTGCCCGGTCCGGTGTCGTCGTCCCCGGGTTCCTCGGACGTGTCGTCGTCCCCGGCCGTGTCGTCGTCCCCCGCCGTGTCGTCGTCCCCGGCCGTGTCGTCGTCCCCGGCCGTGTCGTCGTCCCCGGCCGTGTCGTCGTCCC
>CAZITQ010000306.1:0-8487 GCA_964542165.1 uncultured Rickettsiales bacterium | reverse complement strand
CGGCACGAACCAGATCGCGCGGATGGGCACCGGAAGGTGCCTGGTCCTCGGGTAACCCCCCGCCTTGCCCTTGTCCCGGGCCTGGCCCCCCCCCCCCCCCCCCCCCAATTCACCCGTGGACCTGGCAACGATCCTGCAGACCCCCGCTCCCAAGGAGGACCCAACGATGCGATGGACCCTGACGGCAATCTGGATGCTTGCGATGTCGGCGATGCTGGCCCTGGCGGCTTGTGACTTCATTCCCCCCGCAGGGGACGACGATGACGACGACGATGATTCCACCCCCGACCAGCCGGTGCTGGCCAACGGCGATTTCGAGGAGCTGGACGGGGCCGGCACGTTCTTCGAGCACTGGGACAACCACGACGGCAACCCCGACGGGATGATCGTGGTGGAGGACGAGGGGTGCATCGAGGGGGACCACTGCGTGCTGTTCCACATCGATGCCCTCGGTGACGGCTGGGAGTACTTCATGACCCAGGACCAGCTGGACCCGGCCCACTTCGTCCCGGGGGAACGCTACGCGTTGACCGGCTTCTTCAAGGCCAGCAGCAATGTCAGCGACATCAGCTTCAACTACCTGTTGCGTGGCGACGGGATGGACGACATCGGCAACGACTGGGACGACACCCACCCGGCGGCCGTGGACACCTGGGAGCCCTTCCGCTTCGAGTTCACGATCCCCGCGGACGCGAGTCCGTCGAACTACACGCTCTACCTCCACCTCATCAAGTGGAACGAGCTGAACACCGATCTGTGGGTGGACGACGTGGCCTTCGAGGCCGCCTGAGGGCGCGGCGTTCAGCTCCAGAACTTGACCACCTCGGCGGCGCTCTCCCGCTGTCGCAGCAACGTGAAGCGGGGGGGCTCCACCCCCCGGAATCCCACCACCGCGGGGATCGACCGGCTGCAGTAACGGGACCACATGCCCACCGCGTAGGCCCCTGTGTCCCGGATCAGGACGATGTCACCGGGGTGGATCTCGGGCAGCTCCACGTCCCGAGCCAGGACGTCGCCGGAGAAGCACAGCGGGCCGGCGACCGTCCAGCGCGACGAGCCCCCCGCCCCCTTCGGTTGCCCCTCCGGCCCCAGGACCCGCAGGTCGTGCTGCCACTGGTCGGGACGGTAGGCGGGCCGCAGCAGGAAGTCCGCCCCGAGGTGGATCACCGCCATGTGCGTGTCACCGACGCGCTTGACGTACTCCACCCTGCTCGCCGCGAAACCGCACCCCGCGTGGACCGAACGACCGAACTCGGTGACGAGCTGGAAACGCCCGTCGAAGAGGGCCGGTGCCGCGGCCCGCAAGGCAGCGGCGTAGGAGGCGAAGGTGGGCGCCGTGTCCCCGTCGTGGTAGGCCACCGGCAGTCCCCCGCCGATGTCGACGGTGGTCACCTGGGCCCGGCCGACGGCGGCCTCGACCTGGGTCGCGAGCTCCACTGCCCGCCGGACCCCTGCCACCAGCAGGTCGGCGGCGCAGCCCTGGGAGCCCACGTGCACGTGGAGTCCCTCCAGCCAGGGGTGGCGCTCGAAGGCCTCCAGCAGGACCGTCGGATCCTCGCCCAGCGGGATGCCGAACTTGGAGCGCTCGTCGGCCAGGCTGGTGTCGGGGATCGCTCCGCCCCCCACCAGGGGGTTCACCCGCAGGCCCACCCTGCCCGCCTGCGAGACCCCGGCGCGAAGCTCGGCCACCCGCTCGAGTTCGTCCAGGTTGTCCACGTTGACGTGTAACCCCAGCTGCAGCGCGCGTCGGATCTCCAGACGGGTCTTGCAGGGCGAGTCGTAGACCACGCGGGAGGGCGGGCAGCCCGCCGCCAGCGCGAGCTCCACCTCTTCGAAGGACGCGGCCTCCAGGCCGAAGCCCCGCTCCACCACCTGTCTCAGCAGGGCGATCACCGGGTTGGCCTTGATGGCGATGGCGTGGAGCGTTCGGGCGGGGAAGGCGCCCTCGATGGCGTGCAGGCGAGTGTCCAGCCGGTCCAGGTCGTGGAAGATCGCGGCGGGATCCCGGTCGTCCAGGTGGCCCATGGCCAGGGCCTGGGCCACCACCGCCTGCATCGCGGAGCCGGGGATGCGCTGTGCTGGATCTTCCATGGACGGGCTCCCGTGCGAGGTCCGCCGGAGCATACCTGACCGGCGCGCCGCGTTCACTCCTCCCTTCATTCCTGGTCCGGCTCACCCCCTAGCCTGGTCTCGTGACGTCGTCGCGCCCCCCGGAGATCGCCGGGGCCCGCGAGCGTCGGCACGCGATCGGAAAGGAGATGGACCATGATGAAGACATTCCTGGGAGGACTGCTGGGGACCGCCGCGCTGAGCCTGGCGGTGGCCGGGCCTGCGTCGGCCTTCGACTACGGCACGGCCTACATGACCAGCTGGAGCGGCTGCGGCTGGTGCGCGGGCCAATCGTCGCTGTCGTACACGGACGACCAGATCCAGATGTTCGAGAGCGAGATGAACGCGGCGGGAAATCACCGCACCCACCGCTACGTCAACGGCAACGTCTGGGCCGGAGACCTGGTGGAGGACGCCTACTTCGGCGGCGACGACCGGTACTACTCCGATGATGGCGAGCTGTGGGCGTATTCGGGCCACGGAGGCACCTCGGGCAGTGGCTGGAGCCAGGACTTCACCATCCCGATGTGCAAGCCGGGCTCGTACTCCTCGTGCACCTACCTCGCCGAGGACTCCCGCATGGGCGAGCGTTCGGGGTACTACGCCAACCCGGCCCAGGGCGACCTGCGCTGGCTGGTCCTGGCGACCTGCTTCAGCGTGCACACCGATCCCTACGGTCAGTGGGGCCAGACCCTGAGCCTGGGACTGGACATGGTCATGGGCTACCGGGGCACGTCGGCGGACAGCGAGACCACCGACGAGGTGCTGGAGGACTTCGCCGAGGAGAGCTTCGACGACAACGAGGACTTCAAGGAGGGCTGGTTCTACGCCATCGAGGACTGGTGGGTCGACGACACCGGCGCGTTGATCGCGTCGGGGACCACCGAGTCCGACGCCGTCAACCGCCGGGACAACCTGGACCGCAACTGGGGCCGGCGGCCGTCCACGCAGTACCACGGCTGGTTCGCCTGGTCCTGGCACGAGGGCTGAGTCGATGAAATTCACCGGAAACGACATTGCAGAGCGAGGCAAGACGATGAGAAGGACGATTGGATGGATCGGCGCCGCGTTGATCGGCGCCTCGATGGCCGCCTGTGACGCGGCCCCCCCCACGAACCCCACGCCGCTGGCGGACGAGCCGGTCGTGACGGCCGGCACGGAGACCACCGTGGAGCTCGGTGCGATGCCACGGGTGTCGGAGCTCCGCCGGGAGATCGGACCCGATGCCCTGATCCGGGACCGGGCCGCGGCGACCACCTACGAGGCCCTGGAGGGCATCTTCGCCCGGGGTGACCAGGGGGCCCTGGCGCTGGGCGTCTACGACCTCGACCCGGTGCCCGAGCCCCAGGCACGCCTGGCGGTCCGAGCCGAACGGCTGGGGCTGCAGGCCGCCGCCGCCGTGCCGTCTGCCAGCGGAAACCACCTGGTGCTGCGGGACGGCAGCCGGGAGCTGCGCGTGAACCTGGACAGCGGATCGGAGCTGCTGGTGGACCGGGCTCGCTTCCACAACGGGACGGTCGCGGACACCGTGCTGGACGAGGCCCGCTACGTGGAGATCGCCCGTGAGCGAATGCAGCGAGCGCTGCCCGACGCCCTGGACCGTGATGCCCACGCCTACAAGATCCGCCGCTACATGAACGGCGTGATCGACGTGGACAGCGTCGAACCCCAGGAGGGGGTCTACCAGGTGGCGGTGGCCTTCAACACCACGGTGGACGACCTGCCGGTCATCGGCGCCGGGGGCAAGGTGGCGATCCACATGACGCCGGCGGGTGAGGTGATCAGCCACGAGTCGAGCGTCCGCGGAGTCGCCGGTCTGGTGGACGTGGTGGGAGGCGACGAGCTGCTCTCCCCCGACGAGGCCCTGGCGACGGCAGAAGGTGCCCTGAAGGTGGCGGGCGCCGAGCTGGACCGCTTCGAGGTGGCGCGATCCGAATTCGGCTACTACCGCGCGGGCCGCTCCAGTGTGCAGTCGGTGATCGCGCCCCACTACGCGTTCCGCTTCGAGCCGGTGGAGGGCGTCCAGGAGAAGGCCCGCGTGGAGCTGGTCCCGGCGGTCGCCTCGGGGCCGGTCCTCGAACGTGTGGAGGCGGACCGCAGGGCCGAGCGCCTGCGCAAGACCCACCTGATGGATGCCACGGACCAGGCGGACGAGCGCTGAGCGTTCACTCGTCGTCGAGGAAGCGGTAGATCCAGCCAGGAGGACGCACGTCCACAGCCGCGGGCGGAAGGGCGAGACGGGTGATCCCCGCTCGGACCGGTCGCTCGATCTCGGGGGGTTCGGCGTCCCGACCGCGGAACCAGCCCCGCAGGCGATGCAGCAACCGGTTGATGTCCCCCCGCTCCTGCCCCTCCGCGTCCCCGCGCCAGACCACGGCACGCAGGTCAGCGTCCGGCACGGGCCCCAGCCCGTCGAGGCGGTACTGGGCGAGCACCGTCAGCGCGAGGCCGAGCTGAAACGGCATGGCGTCACGCAGCTGGCTCAAGGGGTCGCCCCACCCGATCACGAACTGGTCCCCCTCGAGCTCCACCCGCAACCGGCGGGAGGCGGGGACGCCCACCGTGCTCGCCACCGGCGGCGGATCGGTGAGGTCCGCGACCCGGACCGTCACCCCGCCCCCCACCTCGATATCGTCCCCGGCGCAGAGGACCCGGCCGGTCTTCTCCACCGGGCGGCCGTTCACGGCGGTGCCGTTGCGCGAGTGCAGGTCGAAGATGCGGTAGGCGGACCCCTGGACGCAGACCTCCAGGTGGTGGCGGGAGACCCGGTCGTCGTGCAGCAGGACGTCGGCCCAGGCCGCATCGCGACCGATCCGGGCCCCGTTCTCGAACTCGAGCCTGCCTCGGCCAGGGATGTCCAGGACGATCATTGGCCCGTCAGGGCTCGGGGGGCAGGAACCCGTGGGTGAACAGGGTCGTGAACTCGTCGGCGAGGGTCTCCGCGTCCGGATCCCGCTCCGGGTCGTACCACTGGAAGAGCCAGTTGAGGGTGCCGAACACCGAGAGGGTGGCCAGCCGGGTCCGTTCGGCGCGTTCTCCGCCGGTGTCCCGGACCGCCGAGACCACCTCGAGCATGACCTTGAAGTAGTCCCTCCTGACCTCGGCGACCTCCTCGTAGTATTCGCCGGTCAGGGTGTCGAGCTCCACGGCGCAGACCCGCAGCTCGTCCATGTGGGCGACGAAATGCTCGGTATGGTTGCGCACGGCGGCGCGGAAGCGGTCGACGGGATCGTCCAGGTCCACCAGGGTCCGCTGCAGGTTGTCCACCAGGGAGCGGAAGGTGTGGAGCTGGATCAGGTAGAGCAGCTCTTCCTTGCTCCGCACGTAGTGGTAGAGGCCGGCCAGGCTGACGTCGGCGTGGGCCGCCACCTTGCGGATGGACGCACCTCCGTACCCCTCCTGGGCGAAGATTCGCGCGGCGCTGGACAGGATATGGGCGAGCTTGCGGTCGAAGGCGCGGTCGGAGTTCTTGTGCAGTTGCGAGTCCATGTTTTCGTCCTGTTGACCGGCCCGGATTCCGTCGACCGAACGTTCGCTCGGTGATGCTATGGGGCGCCTCGTTCGGGTGTCAAGGAGCCCGGCGCCCCCGGGACCGGCGGCGCAGTAGCGTGATGGCCGCCAGGACCAGCAGGGTCGGGGGTCCGAGGAGCCGGTCGGCACCGGGCCCTCGGAGCTGCACGCACTGGCAGCCCTCGCCGAACGGGAGATCGTCCTCGCCGTCGTCGTCACAGGCGTTGCCGGCGCCGTCGCCGTCGGAATCGATCTGCCCCGGATTGGCCACGTCGACGCAATTGTCCACCGCGTCCGGGATCCCGTCGCCGTCCCCGTCCACGGGATCGTCGTCGTCGTCGTCACCGCCGGGCGGGGTGGCGTCGTCCTCGTCGGCGAAGTTGGGGATGCCGTCGCCGTCGTCGTCCCCCTCGCCCTCCACCTCGTCGGGTTTGCCGTCTCCGTCGGTGTCGTAGTCCAGGTAGTTGGGCACGCCGTCCCCGTCCACGTCCGGATCAGCGACACCGTTGCCGTCCACGTCCACGCCCTGTTCCTTCTCGTCGAGGATCCCGTCCCCGTCGGATTCCAGGTCCTGGAAGTCGGGGATGGTGTCCTGGTCGGTGTCGATGGGGGGTGTGTCCGGGTTGTCGTCGCCGGCCTCCTCGCAGTCGGGGATCCCGTCGCCGTCGGCGTCGTAGTCCAGGTAGTCGGCGTGGGTGTCGGCGTCGGTGTCGAGGTCCTGGAACGCCCCCTCGTCCCGGTCGTAGATGTCGTCGTGATCCACGTCCTGCCACGCCAGCATGTTGAACACGAAGTGGTAGTCGAAGCGGGGGATGCCGTCGTTGGCGTACTGCAGGCACTCCAGGGCGCAGGTGATGTCCAGGGCGGTGGCGACGATCTTGCCCTTGCCGTGGCGGTGGGCCAGCACCGCCGGACCCTGGTAGCCGTAGGTCTGGCCGTTTCCCTCGATGACCACCGAGTAGGCGGGGTCGTGGTACTGGGTCGGCAGGAACCACTGGGAGTCGTTGAGCCCGGGGTCGGTACGGATGTCGGCGGCCACGATGTGGAAGCGGTTCCACACCAGCGGATGATCCGGCTCGTGGACGGTGAAGTGGTTTCCGTAGCACAGGTCCCAGCCGCCGCTGTACAGCCCCGACTCGTTGGCGAAGTCGATCTCGAGGCCGTAGGGCAGATTGTCGATCTCCAGACCCCCGCAGTCGTCGAACCACAGGATGCCGCCGGCATCGATGTAGTCCTCGAGGATCGCCAGTTCGGCGGGCTGGAAGGCATAGCCCTCGTGCCCGGTGGTCACCACCAGGTCGTACGCCGCCAGGCTCTCGGCCCCGGACACGATGTCCTCGAGCCAGACGCTCTCGTAGGTGATGGCCCAGTCCGGAGGCTTCTCCGGGTGGTTCACCAGGCACTCCGGCGCCTCGGGGTAGTCGCTGTCCCAGTCCATCACCATCAACCACCCGATCCCGAAGTCCCGGGGTTCGGCGGAGGCGTGGACAGCCGGTGCGAGGGCCAGACCGAAGGCGACGATGGGAAGGAGACGAGCCATCCGTGGTCGATTCTACCGCTGGGTTGCTTCGAGCGGAGGGAATTCGCCGCATCTTGACTCCCGACCGGATCTCGCCCCACAGTGGCCGGGCCCCTCGAGGGGCGGAGGAGGTTGCGATGCGCGGGATGGTGATGGTGGTGGCGGCGATGGGTCTGTGGATGGCCGCCTGCGGTGCCGAGGAGAAGCCGGCGGAAGACACCGCGGCCGTCGAGATGGCAGCCGCGGAACGCGAGGCCGCCGAGGACGCCCACTCGGACGCCCTGTCGGCCAAGATCAAGGAGGGCAAGGAGGGGCTGTACACCTGCGGCAGCGCCGAGAAGGCCGGCGGTGAGGCCGTCTACGGCAAGGTCACCGCGACCTTCGAGATCAAGGCCGACGGGACCATCGGCAAGCTCGCCATCGAGGACAACAGCACGGCCAACGAGCAGGTCGCCACCTGCGTGCTGGACACCATCAAGGTCTGGACCTTCCCGCCCCACCCCTTCGACGAGTCCATCGAGTACACCTACCCCTTCGAGGTCGGATTCTAGATCTTGTTCGATCCCCTGACCCTGGCGCTGACGCTCGCCACCGGTGTGGTGGCGGGGGTGCTGGCGGGGTTGCTGGGGATCGGGGGTGGGGTGGTGATCGTGCCCGCCCTGCTGGTGGTGTTCGCGGCCGGTGATGTGGACCCGGCGGTTCGTGTGCAGCTCGCCGTGGGGACGTCGCTGGCCACCATCGTCCTCACGTCGCTCTCGTCCGCGGCCTCCCACCACCGCAAGGGGGCGCTCCACCTGCGCTTTGCCCTGGACTTCGTGCCCGGGTTGGCGGTGGGTTCGGTGGGAGGGGCGATGCTGGCGATCTGGCTCCCGGGGCCGGCCCTGCAGCGGATCTTCGCGGGATTTCTGGTGTTGATCGCCCTGTGGCTGGTGTTCGGCAAGACACCGTCCGCGGCCGGACGGCGAACCCTGTCGGCCCCGGCCCGGCTCCTGGGGGGGCTCGTGATCGGCGGGATCTCGGCCATGGTGGGCATCGGCGGAGGGCTGCTCTCGGTGCCCCTGTTCGTGTTCGCCGCCGGACTGACCATCCACCACGCCGTGGGCACGGCCCCGGCGCTGGGGCTGGTGCTCTCGCTGGTGGGCACGACCACCTTCGTGATCCGCGGCTGGGGAGAGACGGCCCTGCCCCCGGGTACGGCGGGCTATGTCGCCCTCGTCCCGGCGGCGGTGATCGCCGTGGGCACGGTGAGCTGCGCCCCCCTCGGCGCCTGGCTGGCGCACCGCCTGCCCCGCCCGGCGCGGGCCCGGCTCGTCGGGGGGGGGGGGGTGGTCGGGTGGGGGAAGCGGCGG
>CAZITQ010000305.1:0-8508 GCA_964542165.1 uncultured Rickettsiales bacterium | reverse complement strand
AAGCTGGCGGCCGTGGCCGAGCAGATCCTGGACACGCTGCGCCGCTGATATTTTTTTGGTCCATTTGGACCGTTTGGTCCAAAAAGAGAGGGAGAGACCCATGAGTACATCGAGCTTCACCGCTAAGACCGCCCTTGTCACCGGCGCGAACTCGGGCCTGGGATTCGAGGCCGCCGCCCAGCTCGCCGAGGCCGGATACGGCCGGATCATCCTGGCCTGTCGTAGCCTGGACAAGGCGGAGGGCGCGCGCGCGGCCCTTGCCGAGCGCGTCGGCTCCGATCCCTTCGGAACCCTGGCCATCGACGTGGCCGACATCGCCTCGTCGAAGACTGCGGCCGCCGAGCTCGTGGGGCGCGGGCAGCCCATCGACGCGCTGCTGCTCAACGCCGGCATGGTCCCCGGTGACGACATGAAGAAGACGTCGGACGGACTGGAGATCGCCTTCGCCGCCTCCCTCATCGGCCACCACCTGCTCACCCTCGAGCTGCTGAAGGCGGGCCTGCTGGACGGAGCGCGGGTCGTGCTGGTGGGCTCCGAGGCGGCCAACGACGAGCTGCCCGCCATGATGGGCATGAAGCTCTACGACTTCGCCAGCGGGACGCCCGCGGAGTTCGGCGCCGACCTGCACGAGGCGATGCTCACCTTCGCCCGCGGCGAGAAACCCGAACTCTACGAAGGCACCCGCTACTACTCCACGACCAAGGCCTTCAGCGCCTGGTGGAGCGCGGCCATGGCGCGCCGTTTCGGGGACAAGGCCAGCTTCTACACGGTCTCTCCGGGCTCCAACATGGGCACCAACGCGGCGCGGAATACCCAGGGATTCAAGCGCTTCTTGTTCACCGTGGTCATGCCGGCCATCGGTCCGCTGATCGGCTGGGACCAGCCCGTGCACAAGGGCGCCAGGCGCTACGTGGACGTGCTCAACGATGCCGGAGCGGACTTCCGCAGCGGCAAGACCTACACCTCGGCGCCCAAGAAGATGGTCGGTCCCCTGCACGAGGTGACCGTTCCCCACCTCCTGGACACGACCCGGCAGGACACGGCCCTCGCGGTGCTCAACGGGCTGGCGGGCGTGGAGATCGAGGCAGGGCGGGCTTGATGTCACAGGCCGTCGACGCGGCGATCGGTGGGGATGGGCCCACGCCGCGTGGCGCCCTCAGTCGAGATCGTTGTGGGTCCCGTCACAGAACGGCGGGGTGCGGGTGTGCTTGCAGCCGCACAGGTACCCGGTCTTCGACTCCTCGGCCGTGAACGGATGGGGCGTGAACGACGTCCCCATGTGGGAGCCGTCGCAGTGGGGCTGGTTGGCGGACCGCCCGCAAGCGCACCAGGCGTACAGCTTGCCCTCCTCGAGCTCGACGACATAGGGGCCCTTCTGGGCGATGGTGGGATTCGGCACGTTGG
The DNA here is from genome assembly GCA_964542165.1 of uncultured Rickettsiales bacterium. Lineage (GTDB taxonomy): Bacteria > Myxococcota_A > UBA796 > UBA9615 > CAYRNR01 > CAYTBN01. The sequence goes on along the minus strand of CAZITQ010000305.1, from coordinate 7,104 downwards.
ATCTCCTGGGTTGGAAGTGGTCGCGGGCGAGCACCGATCATACCCGGGATTCGGGGTGAAAATGACCCCCGGACGACCACGGGCAGAGGAGGCCCAAACCTGGGCTTGACGTCGAGCGCCCACCGTAGAGACTGTCCCCCGTCCGGCTCCGAACCCCCAACGACTCCACTCGAGGACCATTGATCATGGCCAAGCTCAGGATCGCCGAAGGCAAGACCAAGACCATCTGGCAGGACCCCGACGACGACCTCCGCGTGCTGATCGAGGGCAAGCCCGACATCACCGCCGGCGACGGCGCCAAGCGCGACGTCATCGAGGGCAAGGACGTCCTGGCCACGGCCACGACGGTCAACATCTTCAGGCTGCTCGCCCAGGCGGGCGTCGAGTCCCACTACGTCGAGACGGTGGACGAGCGCACCTTCCGCGCGTTGAAGCTGGACATGCTGCCCATCGAGGTGGTGGTGCGGCGCGTCGCCACCGGCTCGTACCTCAAGCGCGACAAGGAGACCCCCGAGGGAACGCGCTTCGACCCGCTCAAGGTCGAGTTCTTCTTCAAGGACGACGATCGACACGATCCGCTGATGCTGTGGCACGAGGACGGGCACTTCGAGCTGCACCACCCCAAGAAGCCCGTGGGGCAGGAGCAGTACGAGAACCTCACCCCCGGGGACATCGTCGAAGGCGCTACCCGCGTCCAGCTCGAGGACGTGTGGATGCCCTACCAGAAGCAGACCGCGATCCGGGTGTTCGAGGCCCTGGAGGAGGCCTGGGCGAGCGTCGGCGTGACCCTGGTGGACTTCAAGATCGAGTTCGGCCTGCACCGGGTGGACGGCCGCACCGAGATCTACCTCGGCGACGTGATCGACAACGACTCGTGGCGCCTGTGGCCGGGCGGCGACAAGGCCCAGCGGATGGACAAGGACAACTACCGCGAGCTCGCCGAGTCCGCGGGATCGGCGCTGGCCGACGTCAAGAAGAAGTACGCCTGGGTCGCCGAGGCGACCGGGCAGCTCGTCGGCTGACCATGGCCCACCGCACCGACGAGGTGACCCTCGACCGGCGGGGCGACGTGGCCTACGTCCGCCTGAGCCGCCCGGACAAGCACAACGCCCTGAACTGGCCGCTGATGAAGGGCCTGCTGCGGGCCGCGAAACGGCTGCGCCGCGACCGTGGGCTGCGGGCGGTGATCCTGCACGGAGAGGGTCCGTCGTTCTGCAGCGGTCTGGACTTCCCCCAGGTCACCAGGCAGCCGGCGGAGATCCTGCGCGCGTTCGTGTCGGGCGGGGCCCGCGGCACCAACCGCTTCCAGGAGGTCTGCTGGGCCTGGCGACGGCTGCCCGTGCCAGTGATCGCCGCGATCCACGGCCACTGCTTCGGCGGGGGCCTCCAGCTCGCGCTGGCGGCCGACTTCCGCTACGGCACCCCGGACTGCGAGATGTCCGTGCTGGAGGCCCGCTGGGGGCTGATCCCCGACATGAGCGGGAGCGTCACCCTCCGCGAACTCATGCCCATCGACCAGGCCAAGCGGCTGACGATGACCGGGATGCGGATCGACGGGCGCGAAGCCCTGTCCCTGAACCTGCTCACCGGCGTAGCCGACGACCCGATGGCCGAGGCCGAGGCCCTGGTGGAGGCGCTGCGCCAGCGCTCCCCGGACTCTGTGGCCGCCACCAAGGCGCTGTTCCAGCGCAACTGGGTCGCTGGCGAGGCCGACGCGTTCCAGACCGAGCGGCGGCTCCAGACCCGGATCCTGATGGGCGCCAACCAGCGCATCGCGCTCAAGGCCGGCCTGGCCAAGAAGACCCCGAAGTTCCGCCCCCGGCTGCCCGGTTTCGGGGGGTAGACCCGGTCGAGGCGCGCTCCATCTCCCTCGCCGCGATCTGTGACCACAGCGTCTCGTTCACGACATCCCAAACAGGATGTCTCCGACCCCGTGGTAGGGTCGGGAGGGGCACGGAAGGGCGGGACGAAACGATGAGAGCCCAGGTACCGATCGGCCTATGCGGTCTCGCGTTGACGGCCTGGGGCTGCGGCGGCGCCCCCTCCCCCGACCCGCCGGTCGGGGACGACGACACCACCGGCGATCCCTACGTCTCCGACGCCATGCTCCAGGACAGCGATCCCCAGGACGGCGAGGACGACTTCTACCACCGCAACGACATCCGGGTGGACTTCACCGCCCCGGTGGACGAGCTCGAGGTCACTCTCGTGCAAAAGGACGGCGGTGTCACTCTGCCTGGAGACCTCACGCTGTGCGAGAGCGCGCGCTGCGCGACCTTCGACCCCCACGGCGACGATCCCGACACCCACCTGCTCCCGAGCTCGGATTACACCCTCACCTTCGCCTGGCGGGGCCACGAACCGGAACGAATGGCGTTCTCGACGAGCGACGTCGGTCTGGCCGTCGAGGATCCGTCCTCGAGCATCGAGGGCCATGACCATCGCTGGGACTTCAGCAAGGGCATCCTGGTCGAACCCCCCATATTCGGATTCCTGCTGCTCCACGATCCCGCGGTCTTCGTCCTCCGCATCGAGGCGATCGACGAGGCCAGCGGCTCGATCCGTGGGTTCGTCGGCCATCTCCTGACGACATCGCCGCCCTACCGTCAGGATCTGTGCATCCCCACGGCTCGGCTGGACACGCCGGAGCCCGGACTCTGGCACAACCCCTACTTCGAGTTCGGCCCCGTCGAGGTCACACCCCACACCATCGCCGAGTTCTCGATGCTGGACATGTTCCTGTTCGCCGACAAGGGCATCGGGGGCAGCTTCACGCCCGACGGCACGGGGATCGCCGGTTCGACGATCGAGGGCCACACGAACACCCTGCCCTTCGACCCCGTCGTGGATCCGGAGGGCGGAGACGGCGTCATCTGCCAGCTCTTCTCGAGCCTGGGCATCGAGTGCGACGAGTGCCCGGACGGAAGCGGACCCTACTGCCTGTACGTGCTCGCCTACGACATCCCCGGCGAGCGGATCGAGGTCACCGGGGAGAACCCGGAGACGGGGGAGATCTACGACTCCCTGATCGAGGTGACACCGGAGATGGTCGAGGCCTGGGAGGCGGCGGAGTGGTGTCCGTCGGCCGGACTCAGTAGTCGAGGGCGTACACGAACGTGGCCTTGGGATGCCGGCGCATCCGCTCGGAGATCACCTCCTGCGGCACCAGCTCGCCGTCCACGTACCGGGTCACGAGAGCCGCGGCCGCGGTCCTGTCGCCGGTGGCCTTGATCACCCCCACCACCCGCATCATCTCGTCGACCGCCGCGGGCATCGCGTCGTGGTCGATGGAGAAGGCGCCGCGGTCCCGGCCGTTGGCGGCAGCGGCCTCGGGATCCCAGCGCAGAACTCCCGCGTCCATCAGCATCCCCACGTGAATCGCCGAGATGTGAGCGTAGGGTTTGGGGCGGCCGCTGTCGGTGTACATGCCGCGGGAGACGTGGTTGAAGCACCAGGTGATGCTGGCGGTGTAGCTCTGGCGCGCGAACTCGGGGGTGATCAAACCCTTCTGTAGCAGGAAATCCACGTACCACAGGGCGGCGGTCTGGGCCTTGAGTTCCTCCATGGTCGTCGCCAGCGGCCCGCCGAAGATCTGGCCGTCGGTCTTGCCGTCCACCTCGTACTCGTGGGATGGGCCCAGGTTGTGGGCCGCCTCGTGCAGGATCGTCCCCAGCAGGTCGGCCTCGGGATCGTCGGAAGCCCAGGCCATGGCGGCCTCGTCCAGCAGCGCCTCGGCCTGATCCCGGTGCACACGCAGGCTGTCCGGGTCGGTGTACAGGTTGGTCATCGCCACGGTGCGGCCGCGCCCCTCGTTGGCCACCGGCCCCCAGTTGGGCAGGCTCTGGCCCAGGGTCGCGCCCCAGGCATCGCGGTCGTCCCCGTGGTTGGTGACGATGTCGATGAAGTCCGGCAGATGGAAGGTGACCGGGCGGGCGACGTAGGGCGCTCCGACGAGGGCGGCGAACACGTCCTCCATCTCCTGCTGGACGGGCACGAGCCGCTGCTGCCACTGGAGCGAACCGGGGTTGATCCGCGCCAGCGTGAGGTGGAAGCCCGCCTTGTGCGCGCAGGGTTCCCAGTAGGTCTCGTCCGGAGCGACGCGGACGTACCACGCCGAGTTCTGCGCGTTCATCCGCGACCAGGACTCGTCCGCGGGCTCCCAGTCGTTGGATTCGAAGCTGTCCGCCGCCGCCCGCAGGTAGCTCCGCAACGCCACCTCGGTCTCGATGGGCTCCAGGGCGTCCGCGGCGGCCCGCAGCTCCCGCGCCACGTTCTTCATGGGTTCGGCGTACGCCTCGGTGTACGGCAGCGGCGCCAGGTCGCCGTCCCTCTCGCGCACGACCACGAACGGCGCCATCAGCGCGTCCGCGTCCTCGTGGCCCGCCAGCGCGTCGCAGAAGTTGGGGTCGACCTGCAGCGTCGCCGGATAGGCGTCCACCGGCTGGAACGGCCCCCCGGGGATCGGGCTGCACAGGGGCTCGCCCTGGGTGGCCGGCTGGATGCACGTGACGCCGTGATTGCGGCGGAACACGCTGGCGCTCGCCAGGTCGCCCCGCGGCAGCTGCCCCGCCAATGCGGACGATCCCCGCTGGACCTCGTACAGCTCGTCCAGGATCGGCCCGGCGGCGAGCATGTGCCCCAGGAACTCGCGCTCCTCGGCCCCCAGGGTCGTCAGGTCGTTGTAGACCAGCGTCCGGTACCCCTGGTCCAGCTCCTGGTCGATCAGCCGGCGTCGGGTCCGCTCCGGTTCATCGAGGGCCGCGTGGGGATCGGTCTGGGCGGACAGGGCGGTCATCCGGTCGAAGGCGTCCATGAATTCCGGCGTGAACCAGCCGTCGGCGACCCACGAACCCCGGGTCGGGTGGAACAGCAGGCCGACGACCTCGTCCGGATCGACCGCGGCGTCACCGTCCGCGTCCACCCGCCAGAACAGCGGGAGGTTCAACCGCTCGGCGAGCCGGTTGAAGTCGTCGCGGGAGAGCGCCTCGAGGGATCGCCCCGTCACCACGGCTTCTTCGACGGGCTTCTTCTTCTTCTTCCCGGAGGCCGGACACACCAGCACGGACGCCCCGAGCCCCACGGCGACGACGATTCCCCAGCGACCCAACGAACGCATGGCTGTCTCCTCTCCCGATCGGCCCGAGAGGCTAACGCAGCCGGGGGCGAAACGGAATCGGGATCCGACGCCGGTCAATCGCCGCCAGCGTCCGGGTCGGACCCCAGGGGAGGAAGCAGAACGATGAACTTCAAGATGACCCATCCGCGTTCCGCATGCGTTTTCCAGCCTCCCGGGCTGCCAACGGAGGTACATCAAGGATTGGGAGGGCCTTCCATGAAGGACTGGATCGGCACCCTGACGCTCGCCCTGTTGCTCACCGCCGGGCCCGGTTGCCCACCGGACCAGGGGCTGCACCACGATCGGCGCCCGGGCGGGGACGACGACGTCGCGGACGACGACACAGGCGACGACGACACAGGCTCAGCCGGCGACGACGACACCCACGGAGACGACGACACGCTTGGCGATGACGACACCGGCGACGACGACACCCACGGCGACGACGACGACGACACGGGCCCCTACTGCTACACCGAGGACATCGACCCCCACGCCTCGCTGGCCGATCTGGAGGCGGCGTTCTACGGCCTGAACTGGAAGAACACGATCCTGGAGGTCACCGACCGCCGCTACCCGAGCGGGCACGAGCTGCTGTTCATCATGCAGAACGACCCCCAGATGGGGAACTTCGTGCAGACCTACAGCTTCGGGGCGCTGATGGACTCGCTGATGACCGTGGTCCACGAGGAGACCCACGGCTACGACTACGAATACGCCAACTGGGGGTACTCCTTCGCCTACTTCGTCAACGAGGACTGGCAGCCCCAGGTGCCGTACCACGGGGGTTTCCCCCGCGGCGAGATCTACGGGATGCTCGACGACAACTCCTGCGCCATGTACGCCGACACCTACCTGGTGGGCTACCAGGGCAGCTTCGACTTCATGGAGCTGCTCGACGAGATGAACTGCTACATCAACGGCCTGGCCGCCATCGCCCTGGTGGGCGAGTACGAGCCCTGGGGCATCTCCGGCCGGGACGGCGCGCTGGCGCTGATGTATTTCCTGCAGCTGTACCTGGAAAAGGCCCGCTTCGAGCACCCGACCTTCTACGCCGCCGCGGCCGCCGACGACCACATGGTGGATCTGGTGCTGATCCAGTGGCTGAGGCTGCACTACTTCCTGGACGTGAGCTACGCCTTCCCCAACCTGGGCATCAACGACCACGCCATCGAAGCCCACGTCCACGACCCGGAGCATCAGGGGGAGATCGAGCTGTTCGTGGGCCGCGACCTCCAGGCGTCGAACTGCCTGCTTCCGGGTGACCCCTACCAGCCCCCGTTCTAGGGCGTGGGGCGACCAGCAAGATCTTGCCGGTGGCTCCGGCAACATCTGGCTGGATGCGGGGCGATCCGGTACGGGGCGGGCCGCGAGCACCCCTTCGGCTCTCTGGTTCCCCGTTCGACCGCGCCGCCGCCGGATGGGACGACTGCCCTCGAACGAAGCGGCCCTGGCAGGCATCACGATCCCGCGCAATGTCGCCCGGATCCGGGCCTCGGAGCGAGCTGGCACAGGTCCTGCAAATCTCTCGTGCCAGACGCTATCGAACGATTCCGAGGAACCAGGGAGACCCCGATGTTCACCACCGCCAAGCCGCTTCGTCTCACCCATTTCGGCCTGATCATCGCAGCGAGTATCGCCTTTCACCTCTGCGCCACGCTGGCATTCTCGCGCGTGGGCATCGCGGTCCCGACCGATGCGCCGATCCTCGACCTGACCGATCAGCCGGTGGTGCACGTGATCGTGGCGAACGCGGACGGGCTGGCGGACAGGGATTGATGCCCCCGGCTACGTCGTAGGTCCCGTCGCATCGATCTCGGTCGTGCTCCCGCGCATCGAGCCGCCCCTCCGACTCGGTGGTCCCTTCCTACTTGCCCATTTGGCCAACTCGCCATATCCTCCCCGTCCCATGCATCACGACATGAAGCCCCGGGCGGCCTACAAGCAGCAGGCGCGGGTGATGAAGGCGCTGGCCAACGAGTCCCGGC
>CAZITQ010000304.1:0-8771 GCA_964542165.1 uncultured Rickettsiales bacterium | reverse complement strand
GTCGTCGTCGCCGGTGTCGTCGTCGCCGGTGTCGTCGTCGCCCGTGTCGTCGTCGGACGAGCTGTCGTCGTCCGCCACGTCGTCGTCGTCGCTCGGACAGCCCGTCGCGCACAGGGCTGTGGCCGCGACCAGGGCCAGCAGGAACCGCCAGGGAGTCGTCGGGGACATGTCTCCTCCTGCGCAGCAGCCTATGCCGCCGCCTTCGCCGCTGACAAGGGACCGCGCCCTTGACAGCTTTGGGGGCACCCGCCAGGGTGGGCGGCGCCCGGTCTCCGGCCGGGGAGAGGAGAGGTCCATGAGAGGTGGGATCGCGGTCGCGGCGATCCTGGCCGTCGCAGCGCTGGGCGCCAGGCCCGCCCACGCCGGCTGGGACGAGGACTACTCGCTGATGTCCAGCGGATCGTACGTGTTGAGCGTGGTGGCGCTGCCGGGGGGCACGGGGATCGCCACCGGGTTGATGGACATGGGATCGTCGCAGAATGGCTTCGTGTCCGTCAGCACGGCGCCCGGGAGCTGGAACCCGGTCTACGAGGCCAGCTCGGCGATGATCATGGACGCCTGGTTCGACGACGCCTCCACCGGTTTCATCGCCGGCATGGAGATGGAGAGCCTGCTGGACGTGGGCGCCTTCATCAAGCGCACCACCGACGGCGGACACACGTTCACCGATGTCACGATCCCCACCGGCGGCGGCCTGCTCGAGGCGGACGTGGTGATGGACCTCTACTTCACCCCCGGCGGCACCGGCTGGGCCCTGATGGGTAGCGGAGCGGTGTGGCGATCGGACGACGGAGGGATGTCGTGGACCGAGACGACGATGCCCGTCAGCGGCCCGATCTGGGCCGACGTGCACTTCGCGGACGCGGATCACGGCTGGATGGTCGGGGCGGTACCCGCCGAGGATGTGGGAGACGACGACACCTGGGGTGACGACTGGGCCCGGAACGCGGCCTCCGACGGGACCGTCCTGCGGACCGCGGACGGGGGCGCCAGCTGGCAGAGCGCGACGAGCGGCATGGCCGTGGACCTCACGGGCGTGTTCTTCTTCACCTCCACGCGCGGGATCGTGGTCGGCTACGACAGCGTGGGGGCCCGCATCTACCACACCTCCGACGGCGGACAGACCCTGGAGCCCGCGAGCCTGCCCAGCGACAGCGAGGGGCGCCAGCTGGACTACCTGTCCGCGGTCACGGCGCCCTGCGGAAACCAGGCCTGGGCCGTGGGTTCGATCTACACCGACGAGACCGGGGAGACCGGCATCACGGCGATCCTGTTCTCGGAGGACGCCGGCCGGACCTGGTCCCTGGATCCCTGGCCCCAGGACTTCGTGGACGGCATGTTCGACATGCGCCAGTACCACACCCCCTTCGACGTGGCCTTCGCCGGCCCCGACTTCGGCCTCGTCGGCGGCACGGAGGTCTCGGTCCTGCGCTACACCGGCTCCGGTACGGAGTGCACCGACGTGGCCGAGGATCCCCTGGGTGAGGACGGCGCCGGCGGGGCCCGCGGCTGCGCTTGCGGATCCGACGAGGAGGGGGAGGCCACAGCGGCGCGCCGGGGTGCCGCTCCCGCCGTGGCCCTGGCCCTGCTGGTGGCCGTCCGGCTCCGTCTCCGCCGTCCCTGATTCCATGCCCCCGTCCCGCCCCACCCTCGGCGTGCTGCTCATGGCCGGCGCCTCCGTGGGCTTCGTGGGCATGGCCTCCATGGTCCGGCTGATGGACCAGGCGCTGCCCGAACCCCAGCTGGTGTTCTGGCGGGCGGTGTTCTCGCTGCCGGTGCTGGTGGTGATCGTGCTGCGGGCCCGGCACGCCCTGGTCGTCCGCGCCCGCTGGACGCTGTTGCTGCGCTCCGTGAGCGGTTTCGGGGCGATGCTGCTGTTCTTCTACGCCCTGGGACGGCTGTCGGTGGCCGAGGCGTCGATGCTGGCCAAGGTCCAGCCGGTGTGGATCGCCCTGGCGGCGCCGGCGTTGGTGGGCGACCGGCCCGGTCCCCGGGTCTGGGGTTGCCTGGTGGCCAGCCTGGTCGGCGTGGGCCTGGTGATGGGCCCCGATCTGACCCTGGGGGTCGTCAGCGTGGGCGGCCTGGCCGCCCTCGGGTCGTCGTTGCTGTCGGCCCTGGCGCACCTGCAGGTCCGCCGGCTCGGCGCCACCGAGACGCCCGACGTGGTGGTGCTGAACTTCACCTTCCTGCTGCTGTTGCTGTCGGGCCTGGCCTCGATCCCCGGGGCACGGATGCCGGACACGGGGCACTGGCCGGTGCTGGTCGTGCTGGCCCTGTGCGCCATGACGGGCCAGATCCTGATGACCGCGGCCTACAAGAACGCGGCGGCACCGCTGGTGGCCACGGTGGGCTACCTGTCGATCCCGGGCGCCTCCCTGGTCGACTGGCTGATCTGGGACGAGCTGCCGTCGGTCCCCGTGGTGGTGGGCGGTCTGCTGATCATCGGCGCGGGCGTGGCGTTGACCGCCCGGAGCACAGGCGGGGCGCGTGCTAGGGTTCGACCCGATGGGTCCTGATCGTCCCCTGGAGGTCTGGCGCGAGGTGGCCGGCGAGGCGGGCCACCGGCTCGCCGTGATCCTGGTCGGCGAGCAGGAGGCGGCGTGGCGGTTCCTCGAGCGGGCCACGGCAGGTCGGGATCCGGATGGGTGGCCCCGGGAACGGATCGCCGTCGCTCCCCGGGATGCCGCACCGGCCGGTGACTGGGAGGTCCTCGAGACGCGGGCGGCCGGACGGCTGCTCGGGCGCGGGGTGGACTGCGCCGTCGTGGACATGCACGCCGCCACCGAGTTCTCGGCGCTGTGTGTGGCCGCGGGATCGGTCCGGGCCGGTGGCCTGCTGGCGGTGGTGGCGCCCGAACCCCCGCGCTGGGGCGGCCGGGAAGACGGACTCGCGGCGAAGCTGGCCCCTCCGCCCTTCCAGCGGCGTCAGGTGGGCCGGCGGACGGTGGACCGTCTGCTGCGCGGGCTGCTCGCGGAAGAGGTCGCGATCGGTGACAGCTGTCGACTGTGGCGCGTGGCGGAGGCGACGCCATCGCCCGCACCCACCGCCAGCGACCTCCCCGCCGCGGTCCCCGCTGGCCTCTCCTTCCCCCCGTCCACCTACCTCGCCTGTCGCACCGAAGACCAGCGGCGCGCCGTGGCGGCCCTCGAGGTGCTGCTGCCCGACGCGTCGACCGGTCAGACCGGGTCGGCGGCCGTGGTCCTGACCGCCGACCGCGGGCGGGGCAAGTCCAGCGCCCTGGGTCTGGCAGCCGCAGCCCTGCTCTCCACCGGCGCCAGGGTCGCGGTGACCGGCCCCGGCGAGGGGGCGACCGCGGAGGTCCGGGAGCGATGCCTGATCCAGGGCGCACCCCTGGCCCACGTGGAACCCGACGCCGCCGCCGACCACTCCCTCGACGTGCTGCTGGTGGACGAGGCCGCCGCGCTCTCGGTGCCCGTGCTCCGGCGCCTGGCAGACGCAGCGCCCGCGCTGGCCTTCGCCACCACCGTGCGCGGCTACGAGGGAACGGGACAGGGTTTCGCCGTGCGGTTCCACGATCACCTGCGGCGACGCCCGGGAACCCTGGCCGAAGTGGAGCTCGAGGAACCCATCCGCTGGGCGCCGGGGGATCCGCTCGAGGGGTGGCTCCGGCACGCCCTGCTCCTGGACGCCGAACCCGCGGCCGACCGCGACGTCGCGGCCGCGGCTGTCCCCGCCGGAATCCGGATCGAGCGCATGTCCCGCGAGGAGCTGTCCGGGGACGAGGATTCCCTGCGACAGCTCTTCGGACTGCTGGTCCACGCCCACTACCGCACCGTTCCCGAGGACCTGGCCCGGATGCTGGATGGTCCCAACCTCACGCTGGTGGCTGCGCGACACGGCCACCACGTGGTGGGCGCGTTGCTGCTCGCGCGCGAGGGAGAGCTGGACCGGGAGACCCGGGAGGGGCTCCTCCGGGGGGCCTTCCGGGTGCGGGGGAACATGCTCCCCGAGACCCTGACCTGTCACCTGGCGGAGCCGGATGGAGCCCGTCTCCGGGCGATGCGAGTCCTGCGCGTGGCGGTGCATCCGGCGCTTCGCGGTCGGGGCGTGGGCGGCTCGCTCCTTCAGGCCGGGGCGGAGCTGGCCCGGGGGGAGGCCATCGACTACCTGGGCGCCGGATTCGCCGCCACACCCGAGCTGCTGCGGTTCTGGGGGCGCTGTGGCTACGCCCCCGTCCGGATGGCGGTCACCCGTTCACCGATCTCGGGCGAACACTCGGCGGTGGTCCTGCGGGCGCTGTCCGCGGACGGCGGCGTGCTGGTCGACCGTCTGATCCGGGCCTTCCTGCGCCGCTTCCCCCACGTGCTGGCCGACGCCCTCCGCGACCTGGATCCGGCGGTGGCGACGGAGGTCCTGAGGGCGGCCGGGCGCGCGGCCGCGGGGCGGGGTATGGGGGCACCGGGCCCGGAGCTGGGGGAGGACGACTGGGGGGCGCTGCGGGCCTACGCATTCGGGCCGGCCCTCTACGACGCCCTGGTCCAGCCGGTGTGGGAGCTCGTCCGGGCTTTTCTCTCGGACCCCTCCCCTCCCGTGGCCCTGGCGGAGGTGGATCGGGAGCTCGTGGTGCGCAAGGTCCTTCAGCACCAACCGTGGCCGACCGTGGTGTCCGGGATGGACATGGCGGGCAACCACGAGGCGATGCGGCGGCTGCGGCGGGCGCTGCGGCCGCTGGTTGAGGCCTACGGGCCCCCGGGAGTTGGCGATGGGTGACGACCGCAGGGAGCGACAGCGACGCCGCAGGGAGCGGATCCGCGCGAACTGGGATCCCCCAGGGCCGGTGCCTCCGGGCGCGCGGGGCCGCGAGGATCTCGAGCCCACCGACGAGGAGACCCTGGACCACGTGTGTGGCCACTGGCGGATCTTCCAGCGCCGGGACGGGCATCGCTTCTCCACCGACGACTTCGTCTGCGCCTGGTACGCGGTGGACCGGGTCCGGGCGGCCGGACTGGCGCCGCGGGAGGTCCTGGACCTGGGGACCGGCATCGCGTCCGTGGCCCTGATGGTGGGGTGGCAACTCCCGGACGCCCGGGTGACCGGGATCGAGGTCCAGCCCGTCAGCGCCGCCCTGGCCCGCCGATCCGTGGCCTACAACGGGGTCGAGGATCGGTTCCGGATCGTCGACGGTGATCTGCGGGACGCCTCCCGGGTGGGGGACGGACGGAGCTTCGACCTGGTCACCGGCAGCCCGCCCTATCTCCCCCGGGGGAGCGGTCTGGAGAGCGGCCGGCCCCAGCGGGCGCCCGCTCGCTTCGACCACCACGGAGGCGTGGACGGCTACGCCCTCGCCGCAGCCCGCTGCCTGGGACCCCGGGGCCTGTTCGCGCTGGTCTACGCCGCCTACCGCCCCGACGACGTCCCCGCGGCAGCACGGGGCGCCGGGCTCTCGCTGCGTTCCCGCCGGCTGGTGATCCCGAAGACCGGCAAGGACCCGCTGCTGGAGCTGTTCGTCCTGTCGTCGCCCGACTGGGATCCGGGGCTCGTTCCCGAGGAACCGGCCCTGACCGTCCGGGGCGTGGACGATCGCTGGACCGAGGAATACCAGACGATTCGCACGGCCATGGGGTTCCCCTCACCCCGGCCGCGGTAGGGTCACTCCGGCAACAGTCGCCCCCCTGTCCCACGGTTCTCCCGGATCGGCTTGTGGATGGTCAGCCTGCGCCCCTCCTGCTCGCCGGCGTGGTAGGCGCCGGTCATCCGTACACCGCCCGAGTTCAGGCGGCGGACCCGCGGGTGACGGTCGCCGAAGAACCCGTCGAGGCCCGGATCGCCGACCCAGATCAGCCCCCGTTGCTGGTTGTGGCTGCGCTCGGCCGCCAGGCGGGCCGAGAGGCCCTCGAGGACACCGCAGACGAACTCCCGCTTTCGGGATCGGGTCGGCCCGGAGTGCTGCGACCGGTGCAGCGCCCACAGCCGATCGACCTCGCGGTGCAGGAAGTCGTGGACGTACTCGGCGAAGTCCAGGTTCGCCGGAGTTCCACAGAGCTCGAGGACCCGCTCCATGCGGTCGCGCCGCGCGTTGTAGCACCCGACCCAGATGCACTCGACGAAGAAGTAGCCGTCCAGCAGCGTCGCCACCTGTTTCCAGTGCAGGGACAATGCGGCGGCGCTGCGGCCCACCCTGCGGGCGGCGTAGCCCGGGTGCCCCCCGTCGGCGGGAAGTTCGACGTTGTAGCGCAGCAGCAGGGTATTGGCCTTGGCCATCGCCGCTTCGGCCTCGTGGACGTTGGCGCTGGCCGCCAGCGCCAGCAGCTTGCGGACCCGCGCGAGGATCCGGTCCGCGGAGGCGTCCCCCCCCGCGGCGGGCCGTCCGGACGCGCCGGGGTGGATGCCCAGCCGCTCACAGGCGTGGGTGAAGGCGGGGCCGTGGGGGGGCTCGTCCCCGGCACCGAGAACCTCGTGAACGTACTGGTGGGCCATCTCGTGGCGCAGGGTGTCCACCACCTCCTCCCACGCGTGGTCCCAGATGTGACGCTCGGCGATGCCGAGCAGCCGCTCGCCCGGGCTGTAGCGTCCCAGCCGCGCCTCGCCCCGGTCGATGATGAACAGGGGCGGCAGCAGGGCCATGCCCAGCTTCTCCTCGTTGATCTCCCGCCATTGCTGCCGGAGCCTCCGCAGCCAGGCGCCGTGGAGGCGCTCGCGGATCTCCGAAGCTGCCGGGCGGCTCACGGGCTGCCCTCGGGGAGGAGCCGCTCCACGAAGCCGGCGGTCCAGCGGGCCACGGTGGGCCACTCCCCGTCGATGAGGATGTTGTGGCCCGAGTGGTGCAGCCAGCGCAGCTCCACGTCCTCCGAACCCACGCCGTCGCGCAGGGTCGGCCCGCAGTCGCGCCGGATGGTGGCGTCCCCCTCGCTCTGGACGATCAGCAGGGGCTGGTGGACCCGGCCCAGGCCGCCCCGCACCCGCTTCTGCAGCGCCAGGAGCTGGGCCGAGGCGGCGATGGGGCGGCGCGCGTAGCACCAGCCCCGGTCCTCGGCGTCCGGGTCGACCAGGTCACTGGCGGGCTTGGGCCACGTGCGGACCAGGCGACCCAGCAGGGGGGTCAGATGGATCAGACGGGTGGACACCCACAGCGCGGGCGAGTAGGCCATCAGCCCGGCGATCTCGGGGTGTCGGACCGCGAGCTCGAGGGCGACCAGGGCCCCCATGGACAGCCCGCCGACGAACACCGTCTCGCAATCGCGGGTGAGTTCGCCGTGGGCCCGGTCGGCCTCCTCGACCCACTCGGACCAGGTCCGGTTGTTGAGGTCGTCGGGGTGGGTCCCGTGACCGGGGAGCCGGGGTGCCGAGACCCGCCAACCCCGCTCGGCCATCGCCTCGCCGAGCAGGCGCATCTCGGGGGGAGCACCGGTGAACCCGTGGACCAGCAGGATCCCGACCGGTCCCCCGTCCAGCTCGAAGGCGTCCGGACGGAGATGCCCCCCCCCGCGAATCCGGCCTTTGCTTTGTCTAGTACTCATGCCTACAGTTCTGCTAGCTTTCCCGGGCCCCGCCTTGCGGGGGGAGCGCGATGTCCAAGCTGAGATGCCCATACTGTGGAGTGGTCCTCGAGGGGGACGACCACGTAAAGCACGAGGTCGACTGCCCGTTCTGTCACTCCACCTTCATCCCGCGTCAGAAGGGGGTCAACCGCCTCCTGCAGACGCTGTTGATCATGGCCATCCTGGCGGCGATCTCGGTCACCGTGCTCGTGTTCGTCAACGTCGTCAACCCCCAATCGGGGATCGGCTTCGGCCTCATGCTCCTGCTGCTGTTCGGCGCCTTCGTCGGCCTGTGGTATGGCGGCCGCGCCGTGTACATGCACCTGATCTGGAGGGACCCCGACGTCACCGAGGAGTCCCTGGATCTCAGCCGCTTCACCCCGCCGGCGCGTCAAAGCGCAGACGACATCGAGCCCGTGACCTCGGGAAGCGACCGGGACTCAGACGCGGGTGACACGACGGCGCCAGAAGACGGCTAGTCCAGCCAGTCCCAGCAACAGGCTCGCGCCACGCCCCTCCATCGGGGCCTCGCTGCAGCTGCAATCGCCCCCGTCGTCGTCGTCGTCGTCGCCGACCAGGCAGTCGTCGTCGTACGCGTCGCCGATGCCGTCGCAGTCCCCGTCCACCCCGTCCTCGCAATCCTCGGTGGCGCCCGGGTAGACCTCCGCATCGTTGTCGTTGCAGTCCTGGCCGTAGGGTCCCCCGTCCACGCCGTCCCCGTCCACGTCGGTCAGGTCCTCGCCGTCGCAGTCCTGATCCGTGCCGTCGTAGGGCACCTCCGGGGCGCCGGGGTAGGCGTTGGGGTTGTTGTCGTTGCAGTCCTCGCCCCCGCAGCCGGTGTAGCCGTCCAGGTCGTAGTCCAGGTCGTCGTCCACCAGCCCGTTGCAGTCGTTGTCCGCTCCGTCGCAGACCTCGTCCGCCCCGGGGTAGGAGGTGTCGTCCAGGTCGTTGCAGTCGCCCTGGCAGATGTTGAAGCCGTCCAGGTCGATGTCCGCCAGCTCGTCGGTGGCTGGATTGCAGTCGTCGTCGTGCAGGCCGTTGCACAGCTCCGGGGCGCCCGGATAGGTGGTGGCGTTGTCGTCCTCGCAGTCGCCGGCGCACTCGGAGTAGCCGTCCCCGTCGTCGTCCACCTCGGTGGTCTGCAGGTCACCGGCGCAGTCGCTGTCGATCCCGTCGTCGCAGGTCTCCGGCGCGCCGGGGTAGATGTCGGCGTCGGCGTCGTCGCACTCGGCGCACTCGATGAAGCCGTCCCCGTCGTTGTCGAACTCGTAC
>CAZITQ010000303.1:4502-8796 GCA_964542165.1 uncultured Rickettsiales bacterium | reverse complement strand
GCCATCGAGCAGGACGCCGACGTGGTGATGTTCATCCACCGCGACGACTACTACACCAAGGACCAGAGCGAGCGTCCCAACGTGGCCGAGCTGGAGATCGCCAAGCAACGCAACGGGCCCACCGGCCGGGTGGAGCTGTACTTCAACAAGGAGATCGGCCGGTTCGAGAGCTACTCCGGCGAGCCGGATTGACCGGCGTGGTGGCCGTGCGGACGAGCACCCCTCGCCTCGGGGCCACCGGCCCCCTCGTGCTGCTCTGGACCCTCGGCTGCACCGTTCTGGGGTTCGGCACCGCGTCCGCCACCGAGGTCCCCCTCGCATCCGAGACCCTCGACCTGCGTCAGGGGGACGAGGTCTGCGTCACCCTGACCCACGGCGGGGAGATCTGCGGGCACGCGACCGCGTGGGTGGGCGAGGAGCTCAGCCTCCGGCTGGCCGGCGGCGACAGCGTGGCGGTGGCCCGCCCGGTCATCGAGCGGATCCGGATCCTCTCCAGCACGAGCGAACGACCGCTGGCCCAGCTGGCTGCGGCGGAGCCCACGTCCGAGGACGAGGCGCGCGCGCTGAGGCGAAAGCGCGCACGCGCAGGCGGCCTGGCGGTGGGGAGTTTCTTCGTCCCGGGGCTGGGCCAGTACGCCGCCGGGCGCCCTGGCCTGGGATCGCTCTATCTGTTCGGAACGCTGGTCATCGACCTGTCCATCGTGCTCTCCCTGGTGATCAACGAGGATCCGCTGGTCGCGATCATGCTCGGCGGGCTCGACCTGGCCTCCCGGATCACCTCGGCGACCCTGGCGCGACGCGACGCCATGGCGGTCTCGGTCACCGTGCTCCCGGTTCCCGTGGAAGGGGAGGCCGGCATGGGCCTGTACGCGTCCGTGGGTGTGCGCTGGTGATTCGCGCGCGCGCTTGACAGCCTCCGACCCCGCTCAATAGACTTCCTTTTTTGTCAAAGGTGCAGAGATCTCGCCCGGTTAGTGCCCCGGGCGACGTCATCCTTCCCAGTCGGGAAGTGTCTCTCCACGGGAGCGAAGACATGGCGAAGAAGAAGGGTCGGGGAGCTTCCAAGTCCAAGGCCAAGGAAGAGAACGCCGGGATCGAGTTCGAGGAAGCGCAGGAAAACGCGGACGAGGGCGCCGAGCAGCTCGACCTGCCCCCCGCGGTGGAGGCGCTGATCGACCTCGTCGACCAGTGCGGCGTGTTCGCCGAGTGGATCGACAAGGCCCAGAACCAGGCCAGCAAGTTCCGCCCGGAGATCGTGCAGAAGGTCATCACCGACTACACCGCCAAGTACGAGCAGGCGGTGGTCGAGATGCAGCCCCACATCCGCGAGATCCAGGAGAGCCTCGACCAGGAGCGGGAGGTCCCCGCGGGTCTCGAGGAGAAGCTGGCTGCCACGGAGGCCGAGCGCGAGGAGCTGGCCCTGCGGCAGCTGATCGGTGAGCTGGCGGACGACGAGTTCGCCGAGGCGGACGGAGCGCTCGAGGCCGAGGTCTCCGAGATCCAGGGGGAGCTGAGGGTCATCGGCACGCGACGGGACGCCCTGGATGGCGCCCTCCAGCGGGCTCTCGCATCCCAGAGGCTGCTGGAGGAGTGCGGCGGCAAGCTGCCCGATGACGTGGCCCTGCGCGGGGTCGAGGTCGAGGTCGTGGGCGACGCTCCGATGGAGGATCTCGATTCGGGCGTGGCCGACATCGTGGAGGCGGCGGCTGAACCGGATCCGGAGGAGGCCCCGCCCGAGCCCGCCGATGTGTCGGACCAACCGGAGCCGGAGGCGGCCCCACCCGAGCCCGAAGATGTGTCGGACCCATCGGAGCCCGCCGATGTGTCGGACCAGCCGGAGTCCGCCGACGTGTCGGACCAGCCGGAGCCGGAGGCGGCCCCGCCCGAGTCCGCCGATGTGTCGGACCAACCGGCCCCCGAGGAGCCCATCGCCGAGATGGACGACTTCATCGACATCGACGGCGTCGAGGAGGTCGAGGCGAACCCGGACACCAGTGAGCTGGCGGACGACCCCGACCTGGCGGCCTTCGAGGAGGCCTTCGTGGGCGCGG
The DNA here is from genome assembly GCA_964542165.1 of uncultured Rickettsiales bacterium. Taxonomy (GTDB): domain Bacteria; phylum Myxococcota_A; class UBA796; order UBA9615; family CAYRNR01; genus CAYTBN01. The sequence goes on along the minus strand of CAZITQ010000303.1, from coordinate 6,745 downwards.
GATTCATGGACGACGAGCCCGCGGATGAACCAGCGGAGGAGCCGGCCGAGGAGCCCGCCGAGGAGCCCGCCGAGGAGCCCGCAGGAACCCCCGAGGAGCCCGCGGAGGAGCCCGAGGAGGCGACCCCCGAGGAGCCCGCGGCCCCGGACGCCCCCGCGGAGGACGACGGGTTCGAGCCTCTGGTCGTCGAGGACGAGGCCGGCGAGGGCAGCGAGGAGATGGCCGGGGCCGAGACCGAGCACCCGGACGAGCCCCTCGAGGCCCCCACAGGCTCCGAGGAACAGGTCGGCGAGACCATCAACGCCCCCGAGATGGCCGCGTTCGAGGCGGACGAGGATCAGATTCCCGACTCCGCCTTCGAGGAGGCCCTCGGGGACGGAGCCGCCGACGGCGAGGAGGTCGGCCCGGCCAGGAACGCCCGCGTGCTGCTCCGCCCCAAGCAGGGGGAGGAGGAGGAGATCGCGGTGACCGGCGCCGTGTTCTCCGTGGGGCGCGGCCGCAACAACGACGTGCAGGTCAAGAACGACGGCAAGGTCTCCCGGTACCACTGCCGGATCATCTTCCGCGACGACGAGTACGTGATCGAGGACAACAAGAGCAGCAACGGGACCATCGTCGACGGCCGCGCCATCGCCCGTAAGGCGCTGGCGGGCGGCGAGCAGATCGTCATCGGCGAGACCTCGCTCACCTTCCTGCTCGACTGAGCCTGCCCCCGACGCCCCGGACTCTCCTTCAATCTTCGGCGACCCACCCCCCGCCCGCCTGGCGTCGACCCTCGGACCGCAGCTGGCCCACCCGCGCCCTCTCGTCCTCGTCCTGTTCCAGGGCCACAACGCGGGAGAACTCGCCGCCGGTGAGGGCGTCGAGGTGGGCGGCGGACTCCGCGGCCGACAGGAGGAGTTCCACTCGCTCGTCGCTGGACAGGCCGGGCTCCCGGGCCAGGCGGACCCTCGCCCGCTGGCGCTCGTAGTACAGGTCGGTGACCCGCCGCAGCACCTCGGCCCGGCGGTCATGGCGCGCCCTCTGCTCCTTGAGCAGGCGAGCGCGGGCCTCGGGTAGGGGACGAAGCGCTCGAACGTCCTGTTCCAGGCGGCGGGCGCTGTCCGGATCGCAGCCGATGAGCCGCACGGCGGCACGTTGGAGTTCGCGGACCTCGGGTTCGCCCTCGAGCAGGGGATCGAGCTCGGCGGCGCGCGCGCCGAGGGCAAACAGGCACAGCAGAGCGCCGGCCAAGGGACTGGGGATTCTCGACATGGGTGACTCCTCGCCCGGGGGGGACGGGGAGGACGGTACGTCCGTCCGGCCCAAGCTTGTCACGGCTGGCCACTTGTCAAGCGCAGTCCGGGTCGCCATCCGCAGCAGATGTGGCATAGTGCCCCCATGAAACTGTACGGCGAGCTCGCGAAGCTGGAGGCGAAGGGAGACAGGGCGGCGCTCTGTGTCCTGGTCGAGGCCACGGGATCGGTACCCCAGATCCCGGGCGCAAAGATGCTGGTCAAGGGGGACGGGTCCATCGCGGGCACCGTGGGCGGGGGTGCCCTCGAACACCGGGTGATCGAGGCGGCGCTCGAGGCCATCGAGGCCGGCGAACCACGCCTGGAGCGCTACGACACGGTCCGCGATCTGGGCATGGCCTGCGGCGGACAGACCGCGGTCTTCATCGATCCGATCGGCATCCGCCCCGACCTGGTCATCTTCGGCGCCGGTCACATCGGCCGTGACCTGTGTGCGATGGCGGCCCGCTGCGGCTTCCGCATCACCGTGGTGGACGAGCGACCCGAGTGGGCGGTGGAGACCGCCTTCCCCGACGCGGATCAGGTGGTGGTCGGTGAGCCGTCGGCGCTGCTGGACGACCTGCCCCTGTCCGCGGCGAGCTTCGCGGTGCTGGTCAGCCACTCCCACGCCGTGGATCAGCGGATCCTCGGGGAGCTCCTGGAGCGCCCGTGGCGCTACCTGGGCATGATCGCGAGCAAGCGCAAGGTGGCCCAGATCTTCGGTGATCTGGAGCGCGGGGGCGCCGACCGAGCGGCTCTCGACCGGGTGCACTCACCCATCGGGCTCAAGATCGGCGGCGCGGACCCGGGGGAGATCGCCGTGAGCATCCTCGCCGAGCTGATCCGCGTGCGCTACGACACGGCCGAGGATCCCTCGACCTCCTTTCGACCCGACAAGCGCTGAGTAGCGCGACGGCGCCGCGCCTATCTGGGGCGCCGGGCCCCCCAACCCAACCCGACCCCCCCCAC
>CAZITQ010000303.1:0-4492 GCA_964542165.1 uncultured Rickettsiales bacterium | reverse complement strand
TAAGGTACTGGCATGGCCGTATCCCGGACTGTACGGCCCTTGGGGGGGGGCGGGACCCGTCCCCCCTGGGGGTCCCACGACAGCTCCATCCCGTCCTCGGCCACCTCAACGCGGCCGCCGTAGCCGTCGAAGGCCGGGCCGGGGAGGGGGGCGTGGTCGTAGGCCTCGTGGACGTGGGTCAACACGGTGAGCGCGGGGGAGCGGGCTTCCACGAGCGCGCGGATCCGCGAGGGTGTCATGTGCGAAGGCATGTCCGCCCCCTCGGGCGCCCCACACTCGCACAGCAGGCAGCCGTCGGGCTCGATCAGGCGCTCCAGGCCGGCGTGGGGCCCCGTGTCCCCCGTGTAGCCCAGCAGCCGCCCCGCGTTCCCCTCGATCCGGTACCCCAGGGAAGCCGAGGGGCCGCTCTGGCGGTGCAGGGCCTCGACCCCTTCGACGGTCCAGGGCCCGACGCGTACGGCAGCGTCGCCGATCTCGATCCACCTCAGGTCCTCGTTGGTCCCCTCCAGGGTCGGCGGGTAGATAGCCTCCAGCCAGGTGCTCAGTTCGCCGCGGAAGCCGGGCGGTCCGGCGAGGATCAGGCCGGGGCCGACCGCGTCGGGGGGGGCCCAGCTGCGGTGGAAGAGCAGGGGAACGAGATCCAGGGCGTGATCCGGGTGCAGGTGTGAGACGAGCACCGCGGAGAGGTCTGCGGGACGAAGGCCCAGGGCCGCCAGACAACTCAGGGTGCCCGGCCCGGCATCCAGCAGCAGGGTGCTGTCCCCCTCGCGCAGCAGGTAGGCCGGGGGGCGGCGGCGGGGGTGGGGGACCGCGCTACCGCTGCCGATGACCGTCAAGCGCATGGGGATCAGTGCAGGACGCGATCGCCGCTGCCGTGAGCGGTCACCGCTCCGGCGTCCGGACCCAGGGGCAGCTCGAGCAGCCCCAGGGACTGGGCCTCGGCACGATCCAGGTCCAGGAAGTGCTCGAGCTCCACGACCAGCGAGTCGAGGAACGAACGCTCCAGATCGCCGGGCTCGCGGGCGACCTTGCCGAAGTTGCCCCGGAACACCACCACCGCCGCGGGCACGTGGGCCAGGGGGAGGGGAGTCTGCTCGGGAATCCTGAGTTCGCCCTCGAACAGGCAGAGGACGAGGGGGCTGAGCGGGGGCCACGTGCGTGTGAGGAAGGTGGTCTCGGGCAACTCCTCGATGCGCCACTCCACCGCCTCGAGGTAGCGCGCCACGGCGGGTGGGAGGGCCCCCAGGGCCACCGCCCGCGCCCGCTCCAGCCGGTCGATACTCAGCTCCACCGGAGCGTGGAAGGCCTCGGGATCCAGCTCCACGGCGCGCTGGAAGCAGGCCGCCGCCAGCTCGTCCTCCCCCCGCCGCTCGTGGAAGTACCCCAGGTAGAGGCGGCTCTCCGCCAGGCGGGGATCCAGCTCGGTGGCCTGGGTCAGGGCGTCGCGAGCCTCGTCGAAGCGGCACAGTTCGAACAGCGCCACGCCCCGGCCGTTGTAGGCCCCGGCCGAATCGGGCTCCAGGCGCAGCAGGTCGGTGAAGATCTCCTCGGCCGCCTCGAATTCCTGCAGCTCGATCATGGCCTCTCCGGCCAGGTACAGGGCATCCGCGTCGTCGGGGTCGGCCTCGAGCAGCTGCACGCAGATGTCCAGGGCTTGCTCGATTTGCCCGGCTTCGTACGCCGACTCCGCATCCTCGATGGTGGTCTTGTCGTCCTGCATCAATCCCTCCTCCGGGTCAGCGCTGCCGCCGGTGGTGGTTCCGCCCCACCGCGATCACCAGCGCGACGAGGATCGCGACTCCGGACAGGGCCCCGGGGGCGTCCCCCGGCGGCAGCGTGCAAGCGCAGCCGTCGTCGCCGTCCCCGATGTCGTCCGCCGAGTCGTCGTCGTCATCGTCGTCGTCGTCAGCGTCCCAGGGGGGGGAGTCCCCGCCGGTGTAGCCGTCGATCCACTCGGCCTGGGATTCCACGCTGGTGGAGACCCCGAAGTCGTCGTCGTTGGATCCCCAGGAGGTGACTCCCGCGACCCGGCGGCCTTCGCCGAAGTCGTACAGCGCCGGCCCACCCGAGTCCCCGTTGGACGTCATGCTCTCCTCGTCGAAGTAGTAGATGATGGTGCCGGTCGCGGCGGTGACCTCGATCCACGCCGCCCGCTTCTTGCCGTCGACCGCCTCGGCGTCCGGATCCGACAGCCCGAAACCCACGAAGGTGAATTCTTCACCCACGTGCCGGTTGTCGATCTCCTCGTCCCGGTTGATCGGGATCCCCTCCACCGGCGAAGGATCGGCCAGGTGGAGCACGGCCACGTCGTTGGCCAGCCCGTTGTAGTCCGGGTGTACGTACCACTCGTCGAAGTCGAGTTGCAGGGTGTCGGCTGCGTAGATGTCCGAACCCAGGAGCACGTGGCTCAGGTCCGGGTCGAAGTCCCAGGGGGGGCAGTGGGCCGCGGTGAGCACCCACTCGTCGTTGACGATGGTGCCGGAGCACAGGGCGCCCTCGGTCATCGAGACGCGGAAGGAGATCGCCACCACCGGGTCGAACCCCGTGGTGATCTCCCCGCCCACGATGCTTTCGTCGATCTCCTCGACGCTCCGCAGATCCTCCACACAACCGGACAGGGTGAAGGCGAAGATCGTCGGGACGAGCAGCCGCAGTGCGCGTGTCATGGTCGTACTCCCGGGCAAGGAAGATACCCGATCCTCGGACGGTGGCACTCGAAAACCAACGTCGGCTGCCGCCGGATCGGTTCTCTCGCCAGGGCGCAAAGGCGCCAAGTTCGTAGGTCGGCGGGCCACGATTCGAGGAAACTTGCGACCCCTCCGTCCTTGCGTCGTTGCGAGAGGTACTTCTTTGCCCGAATCTCTCCGGGGATCCTCAGTATGTGAAGGTCACCGTGGCGCCGGCGGCCACGACGATGCCGTCGGAGGTCAGCTTGCCGGAGAGGGGGTAGCCCGGGGGGACCGCGCCGCCTGCGCCCACCAGCTCGGCGTCCTTGGTGTGCACCCGACTGACCATCTTGTGGATCTGCACGAACCCGTCGAGGCTGATGGGTCCCTCGATGACCTCGAAGGGATCCCCGACCCGCACGCCGCCGCCGAACGAGAACACGTGGTGGTCCGAGTCCATGAAGTTGGTCACCCAGGTCTGCTCCGGGATCCAGGTGGGATCGTAGGCGTAGCCCGCCCGCACCACGGCGCCGATCTCCCTGAACTTGTTGTTCAGCGGTGCGGGCCGGGGTGTGATCTCGCCGCCGACCCGGAACACCCAGGTGTCCTTCCACAGCAGGGGCTCCACCTCCCGGGCGTTGACGATCCTCGGGTCCAGATCCACCAGTCCGATGTGGACCTCGGTGCCCTCCTCGTCGATGCGGGACACCGAAGGGAAGGCCTTCGACCACTGGTTCCAGGTGAGGTCCACGTACGCGGCGAAGCGGTCCTTGCGCACGGCGGTGCCCATGGCCACCTGCCGGGGTGTGGAGTAGTCGAGGATGCTGAAGAACACGCGCGCCTGCAGGGGCACGATGATGGTGTCCAGAGAGCCGATGTCCTCGGCCTTGCCGTACAGGTCCAGCCCCAGCACGGTGGGTTCGATCAGCAGATTGATGGGGTGCCGATAGACCACCCCCCAGGTCCATCCCGCCAGGCTGCGGTGGATCAGCTTCATGTCCAGGTGCATCCCCACGATGGGGGCGAAGGCGGGGCGGACGTCCAGCTCGATGTACTGGGGGTTGACCACCAGGTCGAGGGCCAGGTCGTCGTCCATCCCGCTCTGGAGTTCCTCGTCGTTGACTGCCGCGTCGAGCTGGAAGTCCAGTACGAGCTTGCAGCGGGCGAGGATCGCCAGACTGAGGCCGAAGGAGAGTCCGTCCACCGGCTGGATCGAGAGCCCGGCGTACAGGCTGAGGCGCTGCGGGCGATTCTTCCAGCGGATGTAGTAGGGGAGGTAGGGGTCCTCCTGCTGAACGGCGATGATCCGCTTCCACGGCAGGGTCACGCAGATGCCCAGGCGCAGCCACTTGGTGTAGGACTTGACCAGGCCCGCGTGGAAGCCGCTGGGGTCGTCGTAGTCGTACTCCTGCACCTCCCAGCGGTCGTAGGGGTTGTCGGGGTTGATCACCCCGTCGGAGTTGGCGTCCCAGGCGATGGGGGGAAACCCCTGCAACCGCATGTGGCCGCCGTGGCCGCCGAAGGCGAAGCCCCCCCGCTCCAGCTTCGCCATCCCCGCGGGGTTGTAGTACAGGGCGAACACGTCGTCCGCCAGGGCGATGCCACCCCCGCCGCGCCCCATGGCCGCCAGCTGACCCACCGGGACGCCCTCCGGGCCACCCCAAACGTAGATGAGGGCCTCGTGCGGATAGAACCCGAACTGGGTTTCCGGGGGCAGACCAAAGAGCCACGCCAGCTTTCGCTCCCCCTGCTCGATGAGGGCGGCTGTGAGGACCTCCTCATCGATGAGGCCCTCGGAGAGGAGCAACTGACCGTGCAGCCCCCCC
>CAZITQ010000302.1:0-8902 GCA_964542165.1 uncultured Rickettsiales bacterium | reverse complement strand
GACAACCCGATCGTCTACTCCAACTGCGCGTTCGAGTCCGGCAGCGAGTACATCGGACCCCTGGAGACCTGCCCCTCGGGACGGGCCTGGCAGGTGGGCATCGCCGGTGTCCAGGTGCCGACGTTCCTGGGTAGCCAACCGGCCCAGCAGGCCGGGGCGCTCTTTCCGTCGCTGACCGAGTCCCAGGTCCTCGAGATGACCGCCACCGAGGCCCTGTGCACCCCCTCGGAGATCGCCTCCATCGTGGCCTCCTACGACCCCCTCCGCGCCTCGTGGTTCCTGCGCAACAGCCCCATCGGCATCACGCTGCAGGAGCCGCTGGTGACCAGCGAATGCATCGACGGCGAGTACTCGTGGTGCTACGGCACCGGCTGGAACGCAACGGCGCTGTACGCCCCGGACAAGCCGTCGGCGATGCAGTCCATCGCGGACATCCGGGGGATCTTCGACGGGTTGGCGCCTTGATCGGTGGGGACGGGAGCGGAGGAGGGAAGATGCCGCGTTGCTTCGTCGTACTGATCGCCCTGTCGATCTGCCTGGGCCCACCCGCGGCCGTGTTGGGCACCGAACCCGTACCGGATCCCCCGTCCGAGAGGCCGGCACTGAACCCGGAGTACCTCCTGGAGATCCTCGCTGCCCAGACCCCAGAGGGACTCTGGTTCCGGGAGATCGGGTGGGCCCAGACCGACCTGGCCATCGAGGGCTTCGCCCTGGACAACGAGCAGATCGCGACCTTCATGAGCGACCTGGACCGCACCCCCTACATGACCGACGTCTACCTGATCCGGATCGAGTCGGTGCCCCACCCGGGGGGGGTGGGAAAGGCCAAGAAATTCCGGATCACCGGCGTGACCGCCGAACCCAGTCCCGCCGAGACGACCTGGACCGAGTGGCCCTCCGGCCAGCCGCCGGGGGCCCGCGACGTGTTCCAGCCCGTGATCGCGCGGTCGGGCAGCGAGACGCCCGCGGGAGAGGCGAAGACGGCGTGGGAATACCCGGCCGAGCGCTACTCCCTGGTCGGCATCGTCACCAACCTGAGCGAACCGAGCGCCATGCTCCTGGGCCCCGATGGCCTGGGGCACGTCGTGCGGGTCGGCGATGCCTACGGTACCGACCGAGCCGTGGTCGAGGCCATCGACGCGCAGGGGATCCGCGTCCGGCGCGGGGACGAGCAGTGGAACTTGACCCTGCCCGATCCCGGTTGAGGCCGAGCTGATCATGTCGGACGTGGGATGGATCTGGTACGTGCTGCGCTGCGCCGACGGCAGCCTCTACTGCGGGATCACCACCGACCTGGAGCGCCGGCTCGTGCAGCACAACAGTGGCCGTGGCTCCCGGTACGTGCGCTCCCGCGCGCCCGCCGTGGTGGTGCTGCACGAGGACGTAGGCACGAGGACGGAGGCGCTGCGGCGGGAGCGGGAGTTCAAGAGGCTGCGCAAGGACCGCAAGGAGGCGATCGTTCGGGGCCCAGGGTGAGGGGGGCGCACCCCGGCTCGAGTCAGGGGGCGTCCGCCGCGGTCGGACCCGCGAACTCGAGGATCGCGTCGGCCAGCTCCGTGGCGTGGGTGCTCTGCAGGTTGTGGGTCCTCGCCTCGATGCGCAGGGGCGTGCCCTGGGGAGCAGCCGCGAGAATGGCTTCGCTGACAGCGGCTTCGATGGCCGGGTCCGCCGTGGCCCAGATCACCCGCAGGGGCTTGTCCAGCGCCGCCAGCTGCTCGCCCACGCGAGGTGGGTCGTAGCGACTGGCCAGCCGCGCGGCGAGGACGAGCTCGTCGTCGGAGAGCCGCTTGGAGAAACCCACCATCCGCGCCACGAATCGGGAGATCGCCAGGGTGACCGCGCGGGACCAGGGGTGGAGATCCATGAGCGCCAGCGCGATCCGGTAGAGCCACCACAGGTTCCCTCGGTGCATCCGCGGCCCCGACGAGTTGACCAGCACCACGCTCGCGATCCGGTTCGACTCCAGAGCCGCCTCGACGGCCACGGGGCCGCCCATCGAGTGGCCGACCAGGACCACGTCGTCCAGGTTCATCGTCTCGCAGAACGCGACGACCGCCGCCGCCATCGACGAGAAGCTCGCTGGGGTCGGATCGGGCAGGCCGCTCCCCCCGAACCCGGGCAGGTCCGGACGAAAGAACCGCACCCGCCCGTCGAACGCCGCGTCCAGCCAGCGGAAGTCCCTGGAGGACGCCGGCAACCCGTGGACTGCGACCACGTTGCGGCCCGACCCCGTCTCCGTGTAGGTCAACGGCGACGACAGGACGTCCACCTGTCTGGGTTCAGGATCGAGGGGGGCGTCGGGTCTCACTCGCCAATCGTACCCCACGTCCCGGGACCGCGATCGGCTTGTGGAGGAGCCCCACCTGCCTGGTATCTTGTCGTCGCCCGCGTGGGCGTGCTCACCGATGGAGGTCCCGTGAAGGTCGTCGCTTTCAACGGAAGCGCCAGAAAGAACGGAAATACTGCCGCGCTCGTGCGCCACATGTTCGGCCCCCTGGAGGCCGCCGGGATCGAGTGCGAGCTGGTGCAGATGGCCGGCAAGGCCATCCGCGGCTGTCGCGCCTGCGCCCGGTGCATCAAGGCCAAGAACCGCCGCTGTCACTGGGACGACGATCCGGTCAACGGCTACCTCGAGCTCATGGAGGCCGCCGACGGCATCGTGCTCGCCTCGCCGACCTATTTCGCCGACGTGTCCGCCGAGATGAAGGCCGTCATCGACCGGGTCGGCTACGTGGCCCGGGCCAACGACGACATGCTCCAGCGCAAGGTCGGCGCCGCCGTGGTCGCCGTCCGCCGTGCCGGCTCGATCCACGCCTTCGACACCATCAACCACCTCTTCTTCATCAGCCAGATGGTCGTCCCCGGCTCCCGCTACTGGAACCTGGGCATCGGCCGCGACCGGGGCGAGGTGAACAAGGACGACGAGGGGCTCGAGACCATGGAGGTGCTGGGGCGGAACATGGCGTGGGTGCTGGAGCGGCTGGCGGGTTGACGATGGGCGCCTCGATCCTGTGGTTCTCGGCGGCCATGTTGCTGGCGATGGGGGTGCCGCTGCTGGCGCTGGGCCTCGTCTTCCGGAGGAAGCACGCCGGCTTCAACCGGCGGGCCGTGGCCGCAGAGGGCCGGGTCGTCGGCGTGAGGAAGCATCGGACCACGAGCACGTCGACGCCGTACTGGGTCTACTTCCCGACCGTCCGCTACACTACCGACGATGGCCGAGATCTGGAGGCCGTCGCCCCCGGGGAGCGCGAGGCGCCCGCAGAGGGCACGCCCGTTGCCCTGCTCTACGATCCGACCGACCCCGAGCAGGTCAGCTTCACCGGCCCGCGCGGCTCCGCGGGCGTCGCCCGAGCCCTCGGCGGCGTCGGCTGCATCCTGGTCCTGGGGGGGTTCGCCTCCGCGATCGGGGGCGCGGTGGCGATCGTCCTCTGATCCCTCCCGCCTTCACACGCCGGCTCCGAGGATCGGTCCCAGGCGCGTTGGACCGCCCGTCCGCTCTCGCCTATCTTGGGGAGCCACGGGCCGGGCGGCGTGCGGCCCGGTCTTCAACCGCGTCGATGACGGATCGGCGGGAGGTGAAGCGTGGGCCAGCTGCTGGAGAGTCTCCAGGAATTCTACGCCCGGGCCGAGTGGCCCATGGTCCAGGTGCCCGGGCAACCCATTCTCAGCGCCACCTACCAGGGCACCAACGGCCAGTGGGTGTTCGTGGCCGCGCCGCACGAGGATCTGCGGGTCGTGACGCTGTTCTGCCGGGCGCCACTCGAGAGCCCCAAGGATCGCTACGAGGACGTCACCGTATTCCTCGAGCGGATCAACTTCGGCCTGACCGTGGGCGCCTGGGTCCTGGACCGCGAGGACGGCGAGATCCGCTTCCGTGTCTCGGTGGACGCCTCCGAGGCCCCCCCGTCGGATGCCCGCATCCAGCGCGCCTCCCTGCTGTGCGTCACCGCCATGGACTCCATGCTGCCGACCCTGCGGAGCCTCATCGAGGACGGGCTCACCGCCAAGGAGGCGATGGAGCGCCTGTTTCCGTCGGTGGGCTAGGCTCTCGAGCCCCTCAGGGGAGTTCCGTGATGTACCAGGGTTCGTCCGGGTAGCAGTCCGCGCAGTCCTCGGGCGCGCCGACGACGAGCAGGGCGCCGTTCTCCACCTGGATCGTGGGCTCGTAGTCCGAGCAGGGGACCGGGTTGGCGTCGCAGGGCACCAGGTGGTGGAAGTAGACGGTCTGGCCGGGGCCCGAGACCGTGTTGCCGGAGATGCTTCGATCGGCGACGCCCGAGTCCTGGTTGAGCAGCAGGTCGAGATTCCCGCCGCCCGAGACGTTGTCCAGGAACTCGTTGCCGACGATGTGATCCGCCCATCCCGCCTGGCCGGCCTCCGTGGAGCACCAGACGTCCGGGTAGTGGTAGCCGGGGTTCTGGTACGGGTCGTACCAGCCCGTGGGGTCCGAGCCCGAATCGTACGCCGCGACCTCGTTACCGGAGATCTCGTTGCGGACACCCGCGAACTGGATCGACACGTTGCGCATCTGCGCGAACTGGTTGTCGCGGATCAGCCCGTCGTGGAGGCCCGCCACGCAGAGGTCGGGGTCGGTCTCCTCCGTGTGGCCGGCGAATTTCACGGCGCTGTTGCCGATCCGCTCGAAGACGTTGCCCTCCAGGACGCTGCCACCCGCGTCCCCGAGCACGTAGACGCCGTGGTCGTAGATCGATGTGAAGCTGCTGTCCGAGACCTGGATCGGGAATCCGCCAGCCGACGCCACCAGGCCCTGGACGAAGTTCGAGAACGAGCACCCCTCCACGGTGGTGGGGCCGTACGCGTACGAGCGCCGGATGCCGGAGTGGTAGTCCATGCCCCACGAGGTCCCCAGCTCCGCCGTGATCCCGGCGAGGAGGTCCGCCGCGGCGACCTCCGGGTCCGTCTCCTCCGGATCGGGCAGCGCGCCCTCGAAGACGCAGTCGCGGACCTCGAGGATGCCGACCGCGCTGATGGCGCTGCCGTTCACCCGCTCGAAGCGGCACTCCTCGAACGTCGCCTGGTTGGCGCCGCCGTTGTAGCCCACCATCGCCGAGGACCAGCGGGGTAGCGAGTGGAGGGAGAGGGCGTTCTCGTGCAGCGATCGGGCTGGAGTGGTGAAGCTCGCGCTCTCCGCGTCCCCGCGGAAGACCAGCCCCTGGACCACCAGCCCCGTGGCGCCGCTGTCCAGGAGCAGGAACACCCGGCCGTGGTGGACGCCGTCCGCGCCCGGGCCCGTGGCTGTGATCACGGGTACGGCCTCGTCCCACGCGCGACGGAGGGTCACGTCGTCCCTGCGGACGAACAGCTTGGGGCGGAGGGGCTCCTGGTAGGAGTCCTCCTCGGGCACGGAGGCGTGGGCGTCGTCCAGACCGGTGAAGTCGTAGGTCCCGTGGGGCAGGAGGACGGCCACCGACTCCGCGGACAGGGCGTTGGTCGCGACGATCGCCCACTGGAGCTGTCTCGCCCGATCCACGGGATCCTGCAGGTCCCCGGTCTGCAGCCCCGCGGGCATGTCTACGAGGGCGGCTTCCATCTCCGCCTGGGAGGTGGCGTCGAGCTGCTGGGCCCAGAAGCGATCGGCGCAGAGGGTGACGGTGGCCTCGGACTCGGGGACGCATGCCGCCTCGGGCTCGGTCGTGTCGTCGTCTCCGGCGGAATCGTCGTCGCCCGTGGTGTCGTCGTCGCCCGTCGCGTCGTCATCCCCGGTCGTGTCGTCGTCCCCTTCGACACACTCGCACTCAGACCAGGCCGCCCCGTCGTCGTCGCAGGTCTGGACGCCCTCCAGGACGCCGGTGCACAAGCACAGCTGCGTCTCGCCTGGACCGCAGATCCCGTCCTCGGCTGCCGGGCAGCCCAGGAACGCAAGCGCGGTAAGGAGCGCACATGGGAACCCGACTCGCATGAGAATCACCTCTGCCCCGCATTCTACAATCCGGCGGATCGGGGCGATGTGAGGTCGAGCGTGCCACGGAAAGCAGGCGAGCCGCCCGGCGAGCGCGGAACCATGCGTGGATCGCGGGCTCACTCCACGGGGGAACAGCAAACGGGATCGAATCGGATTGCGCGGCGGGTCGCTGGCGAGGGGGGCGATGGCTTCTGCTGGGCCGTTCGCTCGCCCTCCCCCGGATCCGGCGCGGCGGGGAGCAGCCTGGCATAGCCCTGGAGGTGGACCTGGCTCTCGCCGTCCGGCGAGCAGACGGCCAGAGAGGCGTGATCGCCGAAGGCGAGGGTGCCCAGGTGGGGGGAGCGTGGGCCCACCTCCAGCACGAATCCCACATCCTCCCAGCGAGCCTCGACCGAGGACACCCACGGGCGGCCGGTCGGCGACACCGTCGCCAGGTGGAAGCGGGTCCCCGAAGCCTGGTAGAGGGCCACCATCGGCGGGGCGTAGAACTCCGGACCGAGGGCGACGAACAGGCGATCCTGGCAGCCCGGGACGGTCCAGGTCCGCACGATGGGCTGCATGTTCATGTCGTCGTACTCGACCCGGACCGCGCCGGTGGTCTTGTGGGTGTAGGTGGTCTTGCAGAACTGCCGGTAGGTGGCGGTGATCACACACCCATCGATCCGCAGGCTCATCCGCCGCCAGACGTGGATCCTGTCCACGTCCCAGTCTCCCTCCGAATACGGTGTGGAGGTGCCCCCGGGGTTGAACGCCAGCGTCTCGGCCGGGGGCAGCCAGAACACCCCGCCGCAGCCGTCCCCCGCGCCGTCGGGCGGTTCTTCGCTGAAGGGTAGCTCGAGGATCGACTCCGGACCGATCTCCCGTGCCGGTCGGCCATCCGGGCAGATCATGACCAGGAACACCTGGCGGAACGGCCCCTGCCGCTGGTGGCTCACCAGGGTTCGCGTCAGCCCGCGAATCCAGTAGGTGTCGATGACGTACCAGGTGCACTTGGTGAAGGCGTAGACCTGGCAGTCGTCGATGGTCATCACCGGCTCGGGCTCGGTGGCTGGCCGCTCGTACTGGCTCTCCCGGTAGGTCTCGATCTCGACGCGTTCGCCCTCGGGGATCGACCCTGTGTCGTCCAGCTCGTCGAACAGCTCGTCGGACGCGTCGTCGGAGAGCCCCGCGGGAAACAGCGGCTCGTCCAGCGTCTCGGTCGTCGTGCTCTCCGGGTGCTTCGTGACGTCGAAGAACCCCCCTGGATAGGTGATCGGCATGTCCCCTCCCTCGATCTTGGTTGGACGAGCGCGAGCGTATCAGACTTGGGGAGGCCCCAGGATTCGTCGGATGGGCAGGATCTGACACGAATGCCCGACTGCGACACAGAGCGGCATTGGGCTAGACTCCGACCATCATGTCGTGGGTGTTCGTGGCTCGAGACGAACCGAACCATGCGCGGGGGTCCCGATGGGTCGAGTCTTTCTGTCCCTTCTCACCGCGGGTGTGCTGGTCCTCCTGGGTGGAGCCTGCATCTCCAAGACGCCTGGCGCCGGAACCGGCGACGACGACATGGGACCCGGTGACGACGACACCAGCTCCGGCGACGACGACATCAGCGCTGGTGACGACGACTCCGGTGATCCCACGGACGTACCCGAGCAGGTGCTGGTGGTCGGAGCGGGATTGGCTGGATTGGCCGCGGCCCGGGAGCTGCACGAGCACGACTGCTGCGACGTGATCGTGCTCGAGGCCCTCGACCGTGTGGGTGGACGGGTGGCCACGATGCAATCCGAGGTCACCCAGTCGATCTTCGAGGCCTCCGCCCAGTACCACTCGGGTCCCAACAACAGTTCGCTCACGCCGATCATCGAGGCGATCGGCATGCAGACCGAGGACTTCCGCTGGACCCACGAGTGCTGGGACGTGGACGGCACCTACAACCCGGTGTCGGTGCAGCACTGGGACCGCTTCTACGGAGAGGCGACGATGTGGTCCCGGGACTACGAGGAGCTGCCGGACGTCTCACTCGCGGCGATGATCCAGGAGATGGACGCGGCCGGAGAGTTCCACTATCTCGACAATCAGCGGGAGATCGACTACTGCGTCGCGACCCTCTTCGAGAACGAGTACTGTTCGGACGCGAGCGACATGCGGGCGTGGTCCCTGTGGGAGGGAGATGACCTCTACGGGCTGGACCAGTGGTTCCCGGATGGGATGAGCGCGATCCCCGAGTACCTGGCCGACGGCCTCGACGTCCGCCTCAACACGGTGGTCTCCGAGGTCCGGTACGACGCCGACGGCGTGGTCGTGACCGCGGTCTCCGGTGCAGAGTACGAGGCAGATCGGGTCATCGTCACGGTGTCGCTCGGCGTCCTCAAGGCCGGGGACATCGCGTTCGTGCCGCCCCTGCCCAGCACGAACACCGACGCCATCGAGCGGTTGGGTATGGGCTTGATGGACAAGGTGTGGCTGTTCTTCCCGGAGGTGTTCTGGGATCCGGAGGTCGACTTCAAGGGCTACCTGAGCGAGCCGGCCGGCGAGTACTCCAGCTGGAACTACTACGGCGGCAACGGCCTGCTGGTCTGGCACGCCGGGACGAAGGCCATCGAGCTCGAGTTCCGGTCCAACGAGGAGATCATCGGGGGCGCGATGGACACGCTGCGCATCATGTACGGCGAGGACATCCCCGAACCCACCGAGACCTTCATCGGCCGCTTCCATCCCGAGGCCATCACCGGCGCCACCCCCCGCTACGACTTCTCCAAGGGCGCCTACTCCTTCCTTCCCCTCGGCGCCACGCCCGATGACCGAAGCGCGGT
Source organism: uncultured Rickettsiales bacterium (assembly GCA_964542165.1). Lineage (GTDB taxonomy): Bacteria > Myxococcota_A > UBA796 > UBA9615 > CAYRNR01 > CAYTBN01. The sequence continues at coordinate 178 of CAZITQ010000302.1, read as the reverse complement.
AGCCACCCCCGTGATGGACCGGGTGTTCTTCGCGGGCGAGCACACCGACCGGAGCAACCCCGCCCTGATCCAGGGTGCTTACGACAGCGGCATCCGGGAGGCGGAGAGAATCATCGATCTGCTCTAGCCCGGTCATTTCGCGTCCGCGACCGATGTGACGCTTCCGGCCGCAGATCCG
>CAZITQ010000301.1:0-9230 GCA_964542165.1 uncultured Rickettsiales bacterium | reverse complement strand
CTACGGCCTGGGCACGGGAGGAGCCTGTCGTGGATCAATCCCCGACACGCTCCTAATGCCCCGGACACTAGAACACAAACCTCAACCGCACCCGATCGTCCAGCCGCGTGATCCCGGCCATCCGGGCCGCGTGCCGGGCTTCGTCCATCTCCTGGGAGGTGACCCGCCGGGAGATCTCGGGGAAGCGGCCGGCGCCGGCGCAGGGGCGGTACTGGTCCATGAGGTTCACGTAGGTCTCGGTGGACAGCTCCTGGGCGATGAACTCCATCACCCGGTCGGTTCCGGCCTGATCGTCGGGCATCACCAGGTGGCGGATCAGCAGACCCCTCCGGGCGAGACCGTCCTCCCCCACGTCCAGATCCCCCACCTGCCGGTGCATCTCCCTCAGCACCGCCCGGTTCACCTCCGGGTAGTCGGGCGCCTCGCAGAACCGCTCCGCGGCGTCCGGATGGGCGAACTTGGCGTCGGGCATGTAGATGTCGACCACGCCGTCCAGAGCCCGGATCACCGACGGATCGTCGTAGCCGCCCGTGTTGAAGACCAGGGGCAGGCTCAGCCCCTCCTTCGCCGCCACGTCCAGCCCCGCCAGGGCCATGGGCACCACGTGGGTCGGCGTCACCCAGTTGAGGTTGTGGCAGCCCACCTCCTGCAGCCGCAAGAAGATCGCCGCCAGCTTCTCCGGATCCGCCAGATATCCCTCGTCCGAGAGGCTGATGTCGTCGTTCTGGCAAAAGGAGCAGCGCAGGTTGCACCCGGAGAAGAACACCGTCCCGGAGCCGTGCTTGCCCGACAGGGGGGCCTCCTCCCCATGGTGGGGCGAGGCGCTGGCCACCACGGCGAGATCCCCGATCCCGCACTCGCCGGTCTCCCCGGCGGTCCGGTCCACTCGACACCGCCGCGGACAGATATCGCAGTCCTCCAGGCGGCGGGTCAGCTGCTCCACGCGCCGGGCGAGCTCGCCGCTGCGGTGAAGGGTGAGGTAGGCGGGATCAGGCATGGATCTCCACGACATCCCCGTCCTCGAGCACCTGCTCGCGGGGGATGCGCTGGCCGGAGTGGTAGCGGTCGCACCAGATGCGGGCGAAGCGCAGCTGGCGTTCGATGTCCCTGTGGATCGTGCGGGCCATGTCGCGGACCGTGGCGCCGATGGGGAGGAGGATCGGCTCCTTCATGGAGGCGGGCTTGCCCGGGGGTTTGGCGTAGACCCGGATCACCCGCAAGGCGCGGAACAGGGCCTCTGCCAGGCGGTCCAGGCCCTCGGCGGACACGGCCGACACCGGGAGGATCGGCCAGTCGTCGCCCACGAGCTCCTGCAGCACCTCGAATTCGTCGGGCTGGTCCGGCAGGTCGACCTTGTTCACGACCACCAGGACCGGGAGCTCGACGTCCCCGGGATCGAGGCGGGCCAGCAGGTCGGCGTCGTCCAGCTCCTGGCCCGAGAGGTCCGCCTCCCCCTCGGCGGCGGCGGCCACCTCGTCCAGGGCCCACCAGGCGGGCACCAGGGACACCCGGCCCCGCCCGGCCAGCTCGGCCATGGTGTCGAGGGCACCGAGCACACCGGGCATGCTCGGGTCGAGCACGGCGACGGCCAGGTCTGCGTTCCGCAGCGCCGGATTCATCCAGGTGGGGAACACCGCCGGATCCGCGGCCGGCGTGTCCACCAGCTGGATCGGCACGTCCTCAAAGAATGCCATGCCGGGCAACGGCCGCTGGGTGGTGTAGGGGTACTCGGCCACGGCGGGTTCGGCGTTGGTCATCGCCGCCAGCAACGCCGACTTGCCCACGTTGGCCCGGCCGAGCAGCAGGACCTGTCCTGCGCCCTGGGGCGGGACGTAGCCCGGATCGACGCGCTTGCCGGCGCCGGAGGGCGCGCTGCGCGCCTCCTCCCGCAGCTGGCTCAACCGCTTGCGGAGGTTTCCCCGAAGGTGGTCGGTGCCCTTGTGCTTGGGGATGACCCGCAGCATCTCCTCGAGCGCCTCGATGCGCTCGCGGGGCTCCCGCGCCGCCTTGAAGCGGGCCTCGGCGGCCATGTAGTCCGGGGTCAGGTTCGCGGGCATCGATCCGAGTTGTAGCGCATTTCCGCGCGGCGGTCGCGCTCGGGCGCGCGCCTGTCAAGACCGTGCAAAGTGCGTCAAGAAGGTGCGAATTCGGGGATGCCGGCGGAGGGAACGGATGGCAGATTCACCCGTTTGGCTTACTGTATGCGGCGGGAAACCCCGCCGACCCACCAGGAGAGGTCCATGTACCGAGCGCCCAGGATCGTCGCCCCTCTGCTGCTCCTCGTCCTCGCGCTGCCCGCGAGCGCCTTCCAGCGCCACGGCGCGCGCGTGGAGTTCGTGCCCGACGGGACGGAATTCATCGCCGGTGAGGGCAGTTCCGGGATCGACAGCCACGTCCTGTCGGCCCCGGCGGCCTTCCGCGACCGCCACGGCGACGGATGGGTCCAGCGGGTCCACGGGCCGAACGGGACCTTCCGACACCTGTGGGGCCCCGGCATCGAGGTCGATCCCCTGGCGATGACCGACGAGCTGGCCGCGCTCCAGGTGGCTGACGCCTTCTGGCACGAGCACGGGGAGCTGCTGCCCTCGGGCGTCTCCCTGGCCGACCTGGAGCCCTGGTCCAACGTGGTGGCCGGCGACGTGCGCTACGTGAGCCACCGCCAGACCCTCGACGGGATCCCGGTCCTGCGGGGATCGGTGTTCGTGGCCATCTCCCACGGTCGCATCGTGTGGATCGGCGCCCGTTGTCTCCCCCTGGCGCCGGTGCCGACCCAGCCGTTGCTGGAGGAGGCCACGGCCCGCAAGGCGGCCGTAGAGGCCCTGGCGGACCGGGGTGTCGCCGGCACCTCCACCACCTCCGAGGTGGTGATCTTCCCCCGCGTGGAGACCGACCGGCTGCCCATGGAGCTGGCCTACCGGGTGGAGATCGACGCGACGCCCCACGGACGCTGGACGGCCTACATCGACGCCGTCGAGGGCTCGCTCATCGCCCTGCGCGACGAGCGGATGTTCCTGGACGCCACCGTCCAGATCGAGCACCACGATCGCCACCCGGCGGGCTCGATGATCCAGACTCCGGCCGCCTACCTGCGGGTCACCACCGACGACGGCAACACCAACGCCGACCAGGCCGGCGTGTTCTCGGCCAGCGGCAACTCCACCGACGCCTCCCTCGCCATCCGCGGGACGTACGCCAACGTGGACAACCAGGCGGGCAACGACCTCACCGCGAGCTACTCCGACGTCGGCGACGGAGACGTGCTCACCTGGAGCGCCGACGGCGAGTACTCCCAGGCCCAGCTGGACGCCTACCGGTTCCACGCGGACACCCGCGACTACGCGGACCACCTGGTGGACGACGTGGACTGGGTGAACGACTCGCTGACCGTCAACGTCAACTACAACGAGAACTGCAACGCCTGGTACGACGGCGACATGACCTTCCTGAGGGCCGGCCAGGGGTGCAACAACACCGCCATGCTGGCCGACGTGGTCTACCACGAGTACGGCCACGGCTTTCACATGTACTCCATCATCTGGGGTGTCGGGGACTGGTACGGCGACGTGGGCGAGGCCTACGCCGACGCCATGGCGTTCCTGCAGACCGGCGACCACATCATGGCCCCCTACTTCTACGAGGACGGCAGCGGCATCCGCGACGTGGAACCCAACCACGTCTGGCCGGACGACGTGATCAACGAGGTGCACTACGACGGCATCATCCTCGGCGGCGCGCTGTGGGACCTGCGCGAGATCCTGATGGCGGACCTGGGCGACGAGGCAGGCCAGGAGGTCGTGGAGCAGATCTTCGCCGGCATGGCCAAGGTCACCTCGGACATCCCGTCGTCCTACGAGGCGGCGATGATCGCCGACGACGACAACGGCGACCTGACCGACGGCAGCCCCCACGTATGTGCCATCGACGCGGCCTTCGCCCCCCACGGGCTGCTCACCGGCTCGGTGGGCGCCCTGGTCATCGACCACGAGGCGGTGGGGAACCAGGACGAGGGCGGCAACGCGATCCCGATCCAGGCCACCGTGGCGGCGGCCCATCCCGAGTGCAGCGAGGCCATCGTGGGCGAGGTCCGGCTCGCCTGGAGCACCGACGGCGGCTCGAGCTGGGACCAGACGGTCATGGAGTCCCTGGGCGACGATCTGTTCGGGGGCGAGATCCCCGGGGTGTCCGAGGGCAGCCAGCTGAGGTACCGGATCGAGGCCGACGACCTGGAGACGGGCGCCACGATCAACAAGCCGGGCAACGAGGCCGACCCGGCCTATTACGCCTACATCGGACCGCTGGAGGAGATCCTCTGCGACGACTTCGAGGTCGAGAACGAGGGCTGGTCCCACGAGCTGGTGGCCGGCGAGTGGGCCGAGGGGGCGGACGACTGGATGCGGGGCGTGCCCCAGGGCAAGGGCGGGGATCCGGACGAGGCGTACAGCGGCAGCAACGTCTGGGGCAACGACCTGGCCCTGGAGGAGAACTGGGACGGCAAGTACCAGAACGACAAGATCAACGCCCTGACCAGCCCGGTCTGGGACCTGAGCGAGTACGACGCGGTGCGCCTGCAGTTCCGCCGCTGGCTCGGGATCGAGGACGGCACCTACGACCACGGCAAGATCTACGTCAACGACGAGCTGGTGTGGGAGAACGCTCCCGGCTCGGGGGACGTCCACCACCAAGACCGGGAGTGGATCCTGTTCGACCTGGACATCAGCGATTGGGCGGGGGCAGCCGAGGTGCAGGTGCGCTGGGAGATCGAGAGCGATCAGTACCTGCAGTTCGGGGGCTGGACCCTGGACGACGTGTGCCTGTACGCCGCCCTGCCGGTGGCGGGCGACGACGACGATGACGACGACGACGACGACGACGATGACGACGACGACACGGGCCTCATCGGCGACGACGACGACGGCGTCACCCTGCTGGGCAGTGGATGCGAGTGCCGCTCCGGCGGCACGGCCAAGGGCGGTCTCGGCCTGGCGCTGCTGCTGGCGGGGCTGGTCGCGCTGCGACGCCGTCGGATCTGAATCGTTCCTCAGTCGATGCACCGGTCAAGCGGTTGAACCAATCCGCCAAAAAGCCAAAGAACTTTCAGCGGTTACGCCTTTTCTCCTTTGACATCGAGGGGGGGCGGATCCATCATCCGGACGACGCTCGTGGGCGCTGTGGTCCGCGGGTATGCGGGGCCGACAGCGCGAGGAGGAGAACGCGATGCCCAGGGCCAAGATCGCCGGGATCGGGATGAACGTCCCCGACCGGATCGTGACGAACGACGACCTGTCCGAGTTGATGGACACCAACGACGAGTGGATCCGCACCCGCACCGGCATCGAACGGCGAAGGTACGTCCACCCCGGCGAGACCACGTCCGAGCTCGCGGTACCCGCCGCAGAGCAGGCCATCGAGATGGCCGGGCTCACCAAGAAGGACATCGGCCTGATCCTCTTCGCCACCCTGAGCCCGGACCACCACTTCCCCGGCGCCGGCTGCTACATGCAGGCCCACATGGGGATGGAGGGCGTGGGGGTGATGGACATCCGCAACCAGTGCTCCGGCTTCCTGTACGGCCTGGGCACGGCCACGGCGTTCGTGGAGTCGGGTCAGTACGAGCACGTCCTCCTCGTGGGATCGGAGATCCACTCGGCGGGCCTGGACTTCACGACCCGGGGTCGCGACGTGGCCGTGCTGTTCGGCGACGGTGCCGGCGCCGCGGTGATCTCCGCCGCAGACGAGGACGACACCGCCGAGATCCACTCCTTCCACCTGTACGCGGACGGCCGCTACGCCGATGCCCTCGCGCAGAAGATCTGGGACATCCGCGTTCACCCCTTCATCCAGCACGACGGCCAGGTCGGCGTGGTGAATCCCGAGCTGATGTGGGCCAAGATGAACGGCCGCGAGGTCTTCAAGTACGCCACGCGGGGCATGGTCGGCGCGATCATGGAGGCCTGCACCAAGAACGGCATCGGCCCCGACGACATCGACCTGGTGGTGCCCCACCAGGCCAACATGCGGATCAACGAGTACGTGGCCAAGATGCTCGGCGTGCCCGGCGAGAAGGTGGTCCACTCCATCGTGGACTACGGCAATACGACCGCCGCCACGATCCCCATGGCGATGTGTGTGGCCGAGGAACAGGGCCGCCTGGAAAAGGGGATGAAGGTGATGTGCGTGGGCTTCGGCTCGGGCTTCACCTGGGGATCGGCGCTGCTGACCTACTGAGAGCGTCAGGCGCCAGGCGTCAGGCGTCAGGCGTCAGGGAATGAGAACACCTCGCGCCGCCTACCGACGGCGGCGAAGGGCGAGCAGGCCGATCAGGCCGATCAGGGCCAGGTTCCCGGCCTTCGTCCCCTGCGTCATTCCGGTCTCGTTGCAGCTGCAGTCGTCGTCGTCGTCGTCGTCGTCGCCCTCGACGCAGTCGTCGTCGTACTCGTCGGCGATGCCGTCGCAGTCGTCGTCGTAGCCGTTCTCGCAGTCCTCGGTCGCGTCGGGGTTGATCTCCGGGTCGTTGTCCTCGCAGTCCTGCCCGTAGGGTCCGCCGTCGAACCCGTCACCGTCGATGTCGGTCAGGTCCTCTCCGTCGCAGTCCTGGTCCTGGCCGTCGTAGGGCACCTCGGGCGCCCCGGGGTACGCGTTGGGGTTGTTGTCGTTGCAGTCTTCGCCGCCGCACCCCGAGTACCCGTCGTAGTCGTAGTCCAGTTCGTCGTCGATCAGCCCGTTGCAGTCGTTGTCCGCGCCGTCGCAGATCTCGTCGGCGTCGGGATGGGACGAGGAGTCCAGGTCGTCGCAGTCGCCCTGACAGATGTTGAAGCCGTCCTGGTCGGTGTCCGCGAGCTCGTCCGTCGCCGGATTGCAGTCGTCGTCCACCAGCCCGTTGCAGGCCTCGTCCATGCCCGGGTTGATCAGCGCGTCCTCGTCGTCACAATCTCCGCCGCACTCCGAGTAGGTGTCCCCGTCGTCGTCGACCTCCGTGGTCTCCAGGTCCCCCGCGCAGTCGCTGTCGATGCCGTCGTCACAGGTGTCGTCGGCGCCCGGGTACACCGCAGGGTCCGCGTCGTCGCACTCTGCGCAGGCGATGTAGCCGTCGCCGTCGTCGTCGAACTCGTACTCCGCCAGCGCCTCGTCGCAGTCGTTGTCCAGCTCGTCGCACAGCTCGGGCGCGCCGGGGTAGATCTCCGCGTTGGTGTCGTCACAATCGCCCGCACACACGGAGATGCCGTCCCCGTCGCCGTCCAGGCCCTCGTCGATGAACCCGTCGCAGTTGTTGTCGATCCCGTCGCAGAGCTCCTGGGCGATGGGGTTGATGGCCGGGTCGGCGTCGTTGCAGTCGCCGCACTCCACGTACCCGTCCCCATCACCGTCGAAGAACTCGTTCATGGGGATGTTCTCGTCGCAGTCGTTGTCCACCTGGTCGCACTGCTCCGGCGCACCGGGATAGGTCAAGCCGTCGTTGTCGTTGCAGTCCCCGTCACAGACGGTCCAGCCGTCCCCGTCGTCGTCGGTCTCCTCGTCGACGATGTTGTCGCAGTCGTCGTCGATCTGGTTGCAGATCTCGGCCGCCCCCGGGTAGACGTCGGGGTTGTCGTCGTCGCAATCCCCGGCGCAGGTGGACACCCCGTCTCCGTCGTTGTCGAAGTCCTCGTCGATCTCCCCGTCGCAGTCGTTGTCCAGGAAGTCGCAGTCCTCGGGGTTGTTGGGGAAGGAGTCGGCGATGAAGTCGTTGCAGTCGCCGTCGCAGTTGGAGAAGCCGTCCCCGTCGAAGTCCGCGTACTCGTCGGTCTGCCCGTCGCAGTTCTGGTCGATGCCGTCGTCGCAGATCTCCTCGGCCGCCGGGTGGATGGCCGGATCCAGGTCGTCGCAGTCCCCGTCGCACTCCGTGTACCCGTCCAGGTCCACGTCTTCCTCGGCGCAGGTGCCGAACCAGACGGCCTTGCCCAGCACGGACTGGGCGGCGTGGTGGTACTCCAGGCCCACGTTTCCGCCGGCGTCCTCGATGCCACACGAGTGCGCACCGAGGTCGGCCAGGGCGGTCTCCAGGTGGATCTCGATGACATTGGAGCCCTCGAACAACTTGACCTGGACGTCCACGGGGTTGCCGCCGCCGTAGTGCTGCACGCTCTGGTAGGAGACGATGAAGCGGCGGATCGGCGCGACGCCCAGGGTCTCGTAGTAGATGTTGCCGCCGTTGGAGGGATTCAGGTCTTCCCACCACACCGCGATGACGTTGTTGGGGCTCGAGGTGCTGGGGATCGCCGGGCCGGTACAGCAGCCGGAGTTCGACTGGTTTCCGAAGCCGATGAATCCATTGGAGGAGATGGACACCGACGTGTAGGTGTTGCCGTAGTACTCGAAGTCGAACCCGATGGCGATGTTGGACTGGACACAATCGTCACAGGTGCTGACCTGGTTGGCGATGTTGTTCCCCAGGACCTCGAAGTCGAGCAGCGGCCCCCCCGGTTCGTCGCTGTCGATGAAGGAGTACCCGAACGCGTCGGGTCCGCCCTCCAGCGCCACCGCGCTGAACGGGAAGGTCGCCGCGATCCACCACAGGCACACGCCATACGCCACGCTTCGCATCATCACCTCCCGGACACAGCGGTCCGATTCTCGATCGTCCCCGTTCTAGCAACCTTTGCGGACGGGCGTCCAATAGTTGCGCGGAGGTCGCGTGGGCGCGCTCACGCGCGAGGATCGGTTTTTGGAGGTCCGTCCGTGCCCGTCACGCGCCGCAGGACGCGGAGCAGATCGCGGTAGGTGAAGGGTTTCTCCACGTAGCGGCCCCAGAACCGGGAGAGGAACTCGTCGTGGCTGCGGAACGCAAGGGCTCCGGTCATGAACAGCACCCTGGCCTGCAGCGCTGCGGGCAGCGTGGCGTAGAACTCCGTGCCGGTCTCCCCCGGCATCTTCAGGTCCAGCAGGATCGCGTCGAACGGTTCCGCGGTGCGGGCGAGCACCTGCCTCGCCTCCTCTGCACTGCCTGCCCGGGCGACGTCGTGTCCGAAATCACCCAGGAGCCTGACCATCGCATCGAGGATCCGCGCCTCGTCGTCGACCACGAGGAGGCGGTAGGTCAGCCCCCCCGTCCGTGGCGACTCGTCGGACGATCCCCGGGCCGTGGACGGAGGGGCGGTGGGGGGGGGGGGGGGGGGGGGGGGCCCGCCCCCCCCCCCCCCCCGGGCCCGCCCCCCCCCCCCCCCCCCCCCCCCCCCCCCCCCCCCCCCCCCCCC
>CAZITQ010000300.1:0-9344 GCA_964542165.1 uncultured Rickettsiales bacterium | reverse complement strand
CGCGGGGGGGGGGGGGCCCCCCCCCCCCCCCCGGGCGCGCGCCCCCCGCCCCCCCCGCGGCCTGGCCCCCCAGCTCGTCCACGGATCCGACGCGGAACAGGGTCGCGACCAGGGAGCTTCGGCCGTGGGCGTCGCCCCAGTCGGCGCCCTGGCCCCGCAGGAAGAGGTCGTGGTGGGGGTTGTAGTAGCCCACCTGAGCCACCAGGTCCTGCAGCTGGTCGAAGTGGCGACAGGTGACCCCCGGCCCCTCGGCGATCCCCGTCACCGGGCATCGGGCGCGGACCGGTGATCCATCCGGCCCGTCGACCAGGGTGTTCACGTTGCCGCGGATGGGTCGCATGGCTACCGGAGGGTCGCGCCGATCCAGGGGCGGAGTCGCCAGCAGATCAGCGAGAACAGCGCCAGCACCGCCGTGCCGTAGAGACAGACCGAGATCAGCAGCTCCACCGGCGTGGCCGACGAGGCGCCGGTGAACCGCTCCGAGGCCAGCGGCATCAGGATCGCCGCGGGCACGTCGATCCAGGGGATGCCGGCGAACAGCAGACCGAAGAAGGCCGGCACCAGGGGGATCGCCAGGGCCAAGAAGAGGTTGATCCCGTAGGCGAAGCCCGGCGACTTCAGCCGCAGCGCCGAGGTGGTCGACAGCAGCATCAGCATCAGGTAGAGCGCGCCCACCCAGGCCGATGCCCACCAGGCCCGCATCAGCGGATTGCCGCCGAAGAAACTCCAGGAGGGCGAGTGCTCGGCGTAGAACCCCCGGTCCAGCAGATCGACGCCGGCGCCGAACAGCAGCAGGGCCATGCCCGACAGGAGCAGGGGCCCGGTGAAGGCCACCACGCCGATCATCTTCCCCACCACGATGCGGTAGGACGGCAAGGTGGTGGACGCGAGCAAGCCCAGGGTACCCGTGCGGCGCTCGGTGACGACGGCGGCGGTTGCGTTGAGCACCATGGCGAGGATCGCCACCGAGAACACGATGCCTGCCATGACGGCGCAGACCTCCGGCGCCTGCCGCGGCTCCACCGCCAGGATCAGCACGAACAGGCACAGGAAGGCCGCGTAGACCAGGTAGGCCGGGATGATGAACAGCGTGATCCCGCCGTAGGCCCGGGTCGCGATGTCCCGCCAGGCCACCGGGTTGTTCCACACCGCGCCCATGAGGCGCCGGCGCTTCTTCACCGGCGCCGTCATTCCGGGACGCCCGGGCTGCGGCGCCGGTGCGGGACCCACGGGTGTGCGGGACAGGCTCACCGAGGGGACCTTGGCCAGGGTCTTGTCCAGGAACAGAACCACCCGCATGGCGATCAGCAGGTAGAGCCAGGTCCCGGCCATCAGGAAGCCGGTGGCCCACACCACACCCGCGCCGGGCAGGTTGTGCGCCAGCAGCGCCACCGGGAAGGTGAGCATCACCAGCACCGACAGCAGGCCGCCCCACTTCTTGAAACGCTCGAAGGTCCACAGGTGGAAGCTCAGGTAGCCGAACCCACCCTCCTCGGGATCGTCGCCCCCGGACGTCACCATCTCGAACAGGGGACCGGCGATGCGCAGGGTCATGATCAGCACCGGGATGAAGGACACCGCCGGAAGCCAGATCCCCCACCAGTCCGACTCGGTGGCCAGGGCCGGGGTGAAGCGCAGGTAACTCTCCGGGACCCAGGGCGCGGCGGCGAAGTACGCCCCCGGCACCACGAAGAAGGCGGGGATCGTGTACAGGAAGGCCACGATGGTCGGCAGGATCGCCCCGCGGGAGAACAGGGAGAGGAAAGCCGCCATCGTCCCGGTCACCACCACCGCCAGGCCGGTGTTGACCACCACCGAGACCACGCTCAGCGGATCCACCCCACCGAAGCTCATGATCAGGGCCATCACCGGCGTACCCGAGGCGATGATCACCAGCAGGACCAGGATCCTCGACAGCAGCTTGCCGCGGATGATCTGCCCCGGCGCGAGCCGGGTGATCGCGAGCATGTCGAGGGTCTTGTCCTCCTTCTCCTCGATGATGCCCTGGGCCACGATGATCGGCGACAGCACACACATCAGCCAGAACTGGACATAGGCGTAGATCTTGAAGATCGTCTCGCCGATCGTCCCCATCGCCGCGGGATCGAAGCCGGGCCGCTCCACCTGGTTCCACCAGATCAGCAGCACCAGCCCCAGCATCACCGCCGCGAACCCCGCCCGGCTGGCGTAGGTCTGCCACCTCCGGGCGTTGCGGAACGCCTCCCGGAAGAAGACCGCGGTGCTCGATGCCTTCCTCGTCCTCTTCTTGCCCATCGTCTCGTGCCTGACGCCTGACGCCTGAAGCCTGACGCCTCTCCTACTGCACCAGTCCCTTCGTGAGCTTCATGAACACCTCCTCGAGGGTCAGCTGCTCGCGGTTGAGGTAGTCGACCTTGAGGCCGTGCTCGATCATCATCGCCGGGAGCCAGCTCACGTCCGGTTCGTGGCCCCACAGGTCCACGCGGACCAGGTTCTCGGTCTCGATGTAGTCGACCCCCTCCACCTGCTCGTGTCCCTTGAGCAGGGTGACCGCCTGCATCGGCTTGTCGACACCCAGCATCACCAGCGAGCGGTCCTCGACCTGGGCCATGATCTCGTCGATGGTCCCCTGGGCCACCATCGCCCCGCGCTCGATGATGGCGATCTTGTTGCAGATCTCCGCCAGCTCGCTGAGGATGTGCGAGCTCAGCAGGATCGTCTTGCCCATCCGCTTGAGCTCCATGAGGATCTCGCGGATCTCGATCCGCGCCCGGGGGTCGAGGCCGGAGGCCGGCTCGTCGAGGATCAGCACCTCGGGGTCGTGCACCAGGGTCCGGGCCAGCCCCAGCCGCTGCTGCATGCCCCGACTCAGGGTGTCGATCAGGGCGTCCTTCTTGTAGGTCAGGTCCGTCAGCTCCAGCAGTCCCTGGACCAGCCCGTCTCGCTCCGCCGCCGGTACGCCGTACGCCGCCGCGAAGAAGTGCAGGTACTCGGTGACCTTCATGTCCCGGTACACGCCGAAGCTGTCGGGCATGTACCCGATGATGCCGCGGATCTCGTCCTTGCGGTCCCAGACGCTGTAGCCGCCCACGTACGCGTCGCCGGAGGTGGGCTCGAGCAGGGTCGTGAGGATCTTGATCGTCGTGGTCTTGCCCGCGCCGTTGGGTCCGATGAAGCCGAACAGGTCCCCCCGGTCGACCCGCAGATCGATGCCCTTGAGCGCGGTCACCCCCGAGTACTCCTTGCGCAGGTTGACGGTGCGGACCATGGGCTCGTCGCCCTCGACGACCCCGTCGGCCTCGCCGCCGGAATCCGCCGTCTCCGGGGCGATGTCCAGGGCGGGCACGTCACCCGAAGGCCCGGGCGCCTCCGCCGTCTCCTCGGGGGAGGGATCCGCCGCGGGTTCCTCGGGGGCAGCCCCCTCTTCCGGCGCCGCCGGTCCCTCGGGGGCGGATTCCTCCGCGGGCTCCTCCGGAGCCTCCTCGGGCCGTGCGCCGTCCTCGCGTAGCTCGTCACCCATCGCCTGCTCCTAGCCCGGCTGGAAGGTGAAGGGGTAATCGATGGTGACCGGATTCCCGTCCGTCGGCACCGGGAAGGTCCAGCCCCAGATGGTCGACTCGATACAGCTCTCGACCGTGTACGAGCTCAGGCTCGAGTCGCGAACCTCGCTCGAGGTGATCCAGCCCGACGACCCCACCGTGAACCGGGCGGTGGCCTTGCCCCGCAGGCCGGGCCGATCGTAGTTCAAACCCTGCTGATAGCAGCTGCGGATCTCCCCGATGTGGGCCTTGACCACCTCCTGGACCACGTCCAGGGCAAGGGCCCCTTCGACCCGGGGCTGCATGTCCGCCGGCAGGGCCCCCCGGTCGTCGGCCACCGGGACCGGCGTGGCATCCGCGTCGATTCGCGGGTCCTCCCCGAGCACGGCGCGCACCAGGATCCGGGGCTCGCTCTCCGGGTCCAGCCCGCTCAGCTCGAAGTCCTCCACGGGGCTGGATGCCAGACCGATCAGCACCAGCTGTCCCGACATCAGCGCCCGGGTCAGGTCCAGGTGGCCCCGCCGGTCCCAGAAGTCGGGCATCTCCTTGAAGTGGTTCCAGTCATCCCGATCGTGGGGCCGGGTCAGGGCACCCTCGGGCGGGAGGGGGTAGACGGTGGTGGTCTGGGTCGCCAGCTCGTCCAGGTCCACCTGGATCGAGCCGCCCGGCAGCAGGGATCCCAGGTCGTGGGTCCGGTAGGCCCCGCCGGCCCAGGACGTGGAGGTGGAGTAGCTACCGTAGCCGCCCGAGTGCCCGGGCGAGGCGATGATCAGCCCCAGGCGGGACAGGTCCTCCATGTACCGACGCGCGGACAGCAGGGCCCGTCCCCCCGACTCGCCGAACACCAGCACGGCGCTGTGCAACCCCACGTCCGAATCGTTGACCACCGTGACCCGGGCGTCGCCGTCCGGCCGCAGGTTGAAGTGGCCGTGACCGGCCGTCTCGTCGATCCAGGCGGACTGCATGTAGGCCATGGTCCAGGTCTCGGCCCGGTACCCCAGCGCGCCCCCACCCAGGCCGACCTGCACCGTCGGCCGCTTCATGAAGCCTTCGTCCAGCTGATCGGCGCCCCACCAGTAGGTGGTGGGCACGTAGCGCATGGGCTCGAGCGCGCTGTGGGTCTCGGCGCTCTGCAGGGTCAGGTCGGTACGCTGGCTGGAGAAGATCCCCACGTAGGACTGGCCCCGCCACAGCCCCTCGGGTTCGAAGACGTCCACGACCTCGATCCGGGTCATGATCGCCTTGCGCCCCTTGGCCGCGGTCGTGCCCACCACCGCGGCCACGAAGAACACCGCGATCATCAGCGGGAAGGTCACCCAGGTCCATTCCTGGCGTCCGATCAGCCGGAGGAAGAAGTAGTCCAGGGGACCGATGCACAGCAGGTAGACCGCCGCGAACAGGACGATCCAGCCCATGGGGAGGGGCTGCAGGGCCGGGATGTCGCCGAGCTTCTTGCGGACCTCCTGGATCCAGTTGTCGGTCGCCCCGGCGCCGTAGTAGTACCCCGTGTTCCAGCCCAGGGCCGCGGTGCCGAGCTCGTCGGCGTCGTGGACACACTCGGTGATGGCCCGCTCCGCCGCGAGGGTGTACGGGCCCGCGGTGTAGTACTCCTCCGAGGAGGCCACGAAGGCCTCGCCCAGCTGCTCGCCGAGCAGGTCCTCGCGGCTGATGTGGTCTCGCTGACCGCCAGCGGGCTCGGGCAGCCACAGCACGTGCCGCCAGAACTCGCCCCGGTCGGGGCTGCCCTTGATGGGTCGCATCGAGGGGTCCACACCCAGGAACACCACCTGGCCCAGGCCGTACTGCCGCACGGCCCACAGCACCCGGTCGCCGTCCACGGCGCGGGCGGCCCCGTCTCCTCGGATGCGAGCGTCGGCGACCAGGATCCGCTCCCCCTCGATGGCGGGGGCGCCGGCCACGTCCAGGGCGTTCAGCAGCGGCGCCACCGACTCGACCTCGGACGCGCCGCGCAGGGTCACCGGCAGCAGATCGGCCAGCGCCGAGTCCCGCACCAGCTGCCAGCCGTCGGTGACCGCCACCACCAGGGTGCCTCCGTTGCCCACGAAGTGGGCCACCGCCGCCAGCTGATCGTCGCTCATCCCGGTGGGATCGGGCTGGACCCAGATCAGCGCGTCCACCACGTTGTACCCGAGCCAGCGGTCCGGCATGGCCTCGGGGGTCGCCAGGGACAGGTGGATCCGGCGCCGCTCCCACTGGGAGACCTCCGGGTGACCCGGCACCGCCCCTGGCCAGGCCTCCCGGATCACGTTCAGTCCCATCGGGTCCTCGCCGACCACGGCGATGACCACGTCGGCGGCCTCGGTGGTCGTGGTCCGCATGGGCGCCAGGGCGAGCAGGCCGCCACGGCCGCCACCGCCGACGAGTTCGATCGTCCACTCCCCGCCCCAGCCCTCGGTCTCGAAGTACAGGAAGACGCGCTTGCGGGACTTGTGGCCCACGTCGATGGTGCGAGTGTAGCGGTGGGGATCCGCGCCCTCCTCGGTGGTCCCGCCGCGCAGCACGAGCTGACCGTCGATGGCGTCGCCCACGTTCTCGATGGTGACCATCGCGCAGGACCAGCGGTTGGTCTGGATCCGGCCGTCGAAGACGACCTCGGCGCGCATCCGGATCCCGAACTCGTTGAATCCCTCGAGCGCCGACCCCTCCTCTTCGCCATCCTGCGCCTGCGCGCAGGTCGCCATCGCGGCCAGGGCGAGCAGGAGGATCAGGGTCGCGCGGATGCCCATCGGAGTCCCGTCGAAGGCGGCCAGTGTAGCAGAGTCGCGCGCTCGCGCAGCGCGGGGGCGAGCGTCGGGGACCACAAGTCGATCACGCCGGCTCAGTCCTCTTCGATCCGGTCCTTGGCCCGGCGACGTGCGGCGAGCAGCCCGCCCACGTACGTGCCGTCGCCGGCCTTGGGCTTCTCGGGGTCCACCGACCCGCCGATGGGGGTGACCGCCACGCGGGCCGGCTCCTCGTCCTCGTCCTCGGCCGCGGCCGCCCGCTCGGCCGTCGTCGGAGTCTCCGCCGCGGCCGACGCCCGGGCCACGGCCTCGGGGACCTTGCGTGGTGGCGGCGGTGCCGCCGCGGCGCTGACCTTATGGATCGTAGTCACCAAAGACGGACCCCCCAACGCGGACAGGTCCATGCGCCGCAGCGCCACGTCCAGGAGGAGGAGCAGCAGGGCGGCGATGAGCAGCGGGGGCCACAGGGGCTGGGGCACCCTGCGGGCCACGTCGGGCCGGCGGAAGACCTCCGCCGGGTCCGCTATCACCGTCCCGTTCCCCAGCCGGGCCAGCTCGGGTAGCAGCGACGATCCGGAGGCCGGCGTGCGGTACTCGGGGGAGTACGGCTGCACCGCCTCGGCGACCACCTGGCCGATGGGGGTGTCTCCGGACGACATGGACACGCCGGCCAGGTACGAGCCGTCCCTGTCCACGGTCATGGTGGCCTGGTAGCGGCCGGGGGCGATCTGACGCAGGGGCAGCTCCTTGACCGACAGGTCCGGGGCCACCACCCGGGCGCTGCCGTCCAGGAAGTTGCGGAAGTTACCGGCCTCGTCGTACGCGTCCACGGTGATCCGCAGGGTTCCGCGATCGATCTCGGTTACCACCTGCAGATCGCCGCTCTGGTCGCTGCCCATGGACCAGCGCACGATCTGGCTCCAGAGCTTGCCGTACTCGGGCGTGCCGACCCAGTTGCGCGCCCAGCGGGCCTTGCAGTCGCTGGTGAAGGCCACCGACTTGCCCAGCCCGTAGCGCCAGTGGGCCAGCAAGGGCATCTCGTCGGTGGCCGTCAGGGCCACGGTCGCACGGGGCTTGGGATCGACGGCCACGTGACCGGACAGGGACGGCAACGAGGCGATGCCCTTGACCAGCGACGAGGGCTCGGCGCGGGCGGGGACGAACTCCTCCTCGACGATGAACGAGCGGGAGGCGAGCATGGTCTCGCGGGTGAAGATCTGCGGTATGGCGTGGGGGTCGGTCACCAGGTAGTAGCGTCCGCCGCCCCACTGGGCGAACTGGCGCATGGTGAACCGGTCCGCGTCCTGACCCACCGCGATGGAGGTCAGGGTGACCTGGGCACCGTCGTGGTTGCTCTGGATCAGCTGCTGGAACGCCGCGTCTCCGGTGATGCCGTCCGATAGCAGCACCACGTGCTTGAGCGCCGCCCCCGAGTCGTCCAGGGCCTTGTAGCCCATCTTCAGCGCCGGGTAGATGTCCGTGCCCCCGCCGGCGCGGATCGACGAGATCTTCTCGATCACCGCCCGCTTGTCGGTCAGCGGCGTCATCGGCACGGCCCACGACCCCGCGGCGTCGAAGGTCACCACCCCCACCTGGTCCCGCTCGGTCATCAGCTCGACCGCGCGGATGGCCGCCTCCTTGGCCATCCCGATCTTCGAGGCCTGCCCCGAGCCCGCCATGGAGCCGGAGCGGTCGATGGCCAGGATCATCGCCAGCGAGGGGAAGTGCTTCTTGTCCTCGATGTCCATGTTGACCGGGAGGAGTTCCTCCACCTCGGTCTTGTAGTAGCCGCCGACACCGAAGGAGTTCTCGCCGCCGACCATCACGAAGCCGCGGCCCAGGTCACGCACGTAGCTGCGCAGGGCCTTCTGCTGCACCGAGGTGAGCATGTGGGCGGGGATGTCCGAGAGGATGATCGAGGCGTACGGCCTCATCGCCGACAGGGTCGGCGGGAGATCCGCGGGGCCGACCACGTCCACCTCGAGCCCGTCGCCGCGCAGCGCCGCGAGCAGATGACGCGCCTGCCCGCTGGAGCCCTCGACATACAGCACCTTCTGGCTGCCCGAGACCTTGACGGTGGCCACGACCTCGTTGTTCTGGGGCAGGGTGTCCAGCTCGCCGTCGTCCACCTCGAGCACCGCGCGGTAGCGGTACAGACCGGGCTCGTCGGCGGTCTGGCGGAAGGTGAACTTGTCCGCCCTCCCCCCCGACAGTTCCGCGGGCACCTCCCCCAGGTAGCGGTCGTTCCTGAACAGTCGCAGCCGCCCGCTGCCAGCGCGCACCGAGCGGGCGATCACCTGCACCTCGAAGCCCGCGCCGCGCTCCACCGAGTCCGGGACGATGAGGCTCTCGACCACCACCTCGGGCAGGGCGCCCCGTCCCAGGGCGACCACCGACAGCTCGAGATCGTCCCGGGCGGTCAGGGTGACCTGGCCCCGGGCGTCACCCCGGGTCTCCTCCCCGTCGCTGAGCAGGACGATCCGGTGGGCCGCGTCGGCGGGCAGGGTGGCCTGGGCCAGGCGCAGCGCCGCGGCCACGTCGGTCTGGTGGATACCCGGATCGGTCTCCACCGTGTGGAAGTCCGGGTTGTCGCTGACCTCCCGCTCCACGTAGGCGTCCGCGCCGAAGGCCACCACACCCGCGCGGTCGCCCTCCTGCATCGCGCCCAGCGACTCCTGGACGAAGGCCACCGAGGTCCTGCGGGAGTCGTCGGACACCGACGCGGAGCGGTCCAGGACGAACACCACACCCAGGTCGTCCACCAGCTTGCCGTAGGAGAGCTCCGAGATGGCCGCCACCAGGACCGCCAGCAGCAGCAGGCGCGCGAGCAGGGCGACGATCAGCCGCACCGGCCCGATCTTGCGGCGGGTGAACCAGGCCATGCCCATCAACGGCAGGGCCAGGGCCAGCAGCCACAGCCAGCGCGGGTACTCGAACTGGATCGATTCGAACACCTCTAGATGCCTTCCAGCTCTCTTTCAGCTCTTCCCGACGCCTCGGGGGGGGGGGCCCCCCCCGCGCCCGGGGCCCCCCCCCCCCCCCCCCCCCCCCCCCCCCCCCCCCCCCCCGGGCCCCCCCCCCC
>CAZITQ010000299.1:0-9352 GCA_964542165.1 uncultured Rickettsiales bacterium | reverse complement strand
GGCGCCCACCCCCGGGCCCCACGAGTAACACGGGGCACTGCCCCCCGGGTAACAGCCGACCCCCCCTCCGGTCATCACCGGAGACGACCCCCTGATGCTGCTGCTGCACGACCTGGGCATCGAGGTGAAACCCGAGTACTTCGACCGGGGCGTGTCGTCCGAGACCGACGACCGCGGCCCCCGCCGCCCCATCGATCTGCAGCCCATCGACGTGGACGTGGACGAGAATGCCGGCGGTGACGAGCTCGGCATCTCGTCGCTGCTAAGCAGCATGGCAGGGGCCCAGTTCTCCTTCGCCACCGACCGCGGCGGGGAGGACGACTGGGACATGGCGCTGCTGGAGGACCACGGAGATAGCCTCGACGACGACATGCGGGGCACGATCGCCAAGCTGATCACCAAGATGAGCGTTGGCGAGAAGATCAAGCTCGCCTACCTGGGCAACAAGGAGGTCCGCGAGATCCTGATCAAGGACACCAACAAGATGGTGGCGGCTGCCGTGGTCAAGGCCGGCCGGCTCACCGAACCCGAGGTCGTCAAGGCGTCGTCCAACCGCGCGATCAACGACGACGTGCTTCGCCTCATCGCCCGCAACCGGGAGTGGGTCCGCAACTACCAGGTCAAGGTGGCCCTGGTGAACAACCCCAAGACCCCGGTCTCGACCTCCATGACCCTGCTCAGTCACCTGCTCCCCCGGGACCTCAAGGCCGTGGCGGGCAACCGCAACGTCTCGTCGGTCATCTTCACCACCGCCAAGTCCCGTCTCAAGAACCGCGGCAAGTAGCGAGACGGTGACCCCGACGCAGCTCCCCCTCGCGGGCGCTCTCGCCCTTGCGTTGCTCGTCGCGCCGGCCGCCCGCGGCGCGGAGTACGACCTGCCGCCGAGGGACCGGGTCGACGCCCTGATCGAGGAGGCCTTCGGTCGCCCCCTTGCGGCCGACGCGAGGCTCGACGAAGCGGCACGGGCGCTCGCCGAGGACATCCTGCGGGAGCAGGTGCTGGACGAGGAGGGGAGGACGTTCACCGCCGCCCGGGATCACCTGTGGTCCCGCGGCGTGGCCGATCCCACACTGGCGACCCTGGCCATCCGCTTCGATGGGGCGCTCACTGCGGCGGCCATCGAAGGCGCGCTGGGGCTGCAGGTCACCTCCGTGAAGTACACCCACGCCGGTCTGGGGGTGGCCGGTGGCGCGCCGGGCTGCGCCGTGATCCTCCTGACGCGCCGGCCCGTCGAGCTGGTGGAGCCCGTGACGTGGGAGCCCGCCCTCGAGCAGGCGATCCGGATTCGCGCGACGGAGGAGTACGGGGAGCCGCCCGAGGTCTGGATCCTGACCCCCGACGCGCGGGCGATCGCCATCCCCGTCCGCGGCGAGGGAGAGGATCTGGTGGGCACTCTCCCGGCCAGCTCCGCAGGGGGGGTCCACCGTCTGGAGGTCCTGGCGCGAGGCGAGCTTCTGGCCCTGGCCCTGGGGGAAGCTCCCCGCGGTGAGGAGGACGGCGAGATGACCGTCGAGGCGGCCGAGGACCGGCTGTGGTCCCTGGTCTCCATGGAGCGTCAGCGCCTCGGCCTCCCACCGCTGGAGCGACACCCCGCGCTGTCGGAGGTGGCACGGGCCCACAGCGAGCAGCTCCGGGGCGGATTGGCCTTCGGGCACCGTTCCCCCGACCTGCCGGCGGAGCGAATCGACCGCACGGGTCTGCCCCACAGCCGGGTCCTCGAGAACGTGGCCCGGGCCCGCTCACTGGACCTGGCGCACGCGCTGATCATGGCGAGCCCGGGCCACCGATCGAACCTCTGCGATCCCCGGATCACCCACGGAGGGGTCGGCGCTGCGGTGAGCGAACCCCTGGCCTGGTACGTCACCCAGGAGCTGGTCAGGCTGCTCCCCCCGGTGGACCGCGAGCTCGAGGTCGCCAGGGCCAGGGAGGCCGTCGACCAGGCGCGCCAGGCGAGGGGGAAACCCCCGCTGGACAGCAAGCGCGCCCTGGATCGTATCGCCCAGCGGTGGGCCGACGCGGTCGGGCGCCGCGATCTGACCGCCCTGGACCAGCCCCAGATCCGAGAGCTCACCGGGGAGGTGAGGTTCCACCTGGACGACGTGGAGCGGGTGGTGGCCGACCTGGCCTGGATCGACGGCGTGGACCAACTCTCCGAGCTGCCCCAGCTCGACGCGTCCGGCCTCGATCAGTACGGCCTGGGCCTGTACCAGGACCCCGGCGGCGGCATGCTCGCGGTGGTCGTGGTCCTGGTCGATCGGGCCATCCCCTGAGCGCGCGCGGGTAACGCGCGCGAACGTGGTATCCTGGGTCGCTGGTCGGGAGGGGCGGGACGCCATGAACGTGGCCCGAATCGTGGACCCATGAGTTCCCTGTCGATCCGCCATGCCATCGAGGACGTGGAGCTCGCGCGCGAGCTCTGCGGCCAGCACGGCGCCAACCTCAAGGTGCTGGAGCGGGAGGCCGGTGTGCGCATCGGCGGCCGGAGCAACGTCCTGCAGATCCAGGGGGAGGCCGACGCGGCCCGCCTGGCCGCCCAGGTGCTCCAGCAGCTCGAGGAGATGATGTCCAACGGCGGCCGGCGGGAGCTGACGCCCACCGACGTGGTCCACGCGACGCGGCTCCTCCAGCGGGATCCCACGCGGCACCTCGAGGAGTTCCTGGGGGACGTGATCCTCGTCAGCGGCCGGCGGCGGCCGATCACCCCGCGAACCATCGCCCAGAAGGCGTACGTCAACTCGATCCGCCGGCGGGACATCGTGTTCGGCATCGGTCCCGCGGGCACCGGCAAGACCTACCTGGCGATGGCCATGGCCGTCGCCGCGCTCCACCGCTCGGACGTGGTGCGAATCGTGCTCACCCGACCCGCCGTGGAAGCGGGCGAGCGCCTCGGGTTCCTGCCCGGTGACCTACAGGAGAAGGTCAACCCCTACCTGCGGCCGCTGTACGACGCCCTGCACGACATGATGGACCTCGCCAGCGCAGGGCGGCTCATCGAGCGGGGGACGATCGAGGTCGCGCCCCTGGCCTTCATGCGGGGACGGACCCTCAACGACTCCTTCGTGATCCTCGACGAGGCGCAGAACACCACCCACGAGCAGATGAAGATGTTCCTCACCCGGCTCGGCGTGGGATCCAAGGCGGTGATCACCGGGGACGTGACCCAGATCGACCTTCCGCCGGACACGGCCAGCGGGCTGGTGGAGGCCTCTCACCTGCTGCGGGGCATCGACGGGCTGTCCTTCGTGCACTTCACGGACAAGGACGTGGTGCGACACGCCCTGGTCCAGGAGATCATCCGCGCCTACGACCGCGGCGAGAACGGGGGCGCCTGACGTGGCCACGGCGCGCAAGAAGGCCAGCGGCGGGCTGCGCAAGCGGCTCTCGGACGCCCTGACACCCTCGGGCTGGCTACGCACGGTGGGCTGGCAACGCCCCCTGATGGCGTTGAGTCTGAGCACCGCGCTGGCCTTCATGATGGCCGACCTGCAGCGCACGCCGGCGGTCAAGCTCACCCTGGACGAGTTCTCCGAGCGCGACGTGATCGCCTGGACCGACTTCAAGGTTCCCAACATCCACCTCACCGTGGAGGCCCGGACCCAGGCCGAGAACGCCACGCGGCCGGTCTTCGTCTACGACCAGATCGTGGTCGATGAGCTGGCCCGCCGGGTGAATCGTTCGTTCACCGACCTTCGCAGCTTCCTGGTCGAATCGCGGGCGCCCCTGCTCGGGGAGGAAGAAGGGGCCGGCGGAGAGGGAGCGGCCGAGGGAGCCGCCGGAGAGGCTGCGGCCGAGGGCGCGGCCGCAGAGGGGACCGCAGAGTCCGGAGATGCGGAGGTCCCGCTTGAACCGATGGCCCCGGCGCCCGTCGATCCCGTGGAGTTCGAGCGTCAACTGGACGAGTTCGAGGCCGAACTGGGCATCACCCTCACCGACATCGATCGGGAGACGCTGAGAAGCCACGGGGAGGACACCTTCCTGCGCCACATGGTGCTGACCATGGTGCGCCGGGCCATGTCCCGGATGATCATCGAGGACACCGGCGGCCTCCCTGCGGAGGAACGGCTGGGCATCTCGCTGATCAGCGTGCGGGGGGCGGAGCGGTCCGAGGAGGCCGTGTACGACTTCTCTCAGCTGATGACCGAGGACGACGCGCGGGGGGAGGTGAGCCGGCTCGCGGCCCAGCAGTTCGAGACCCAGGACGCGGTGGTCCGAAGCTGCGCGGTCAACATCGCGGGGTCCCTGGTCCGCGCCAACGTGAGCCTCGACGCCTCGGAGACACGGGTTCGCCGGGAGCAGGCCGCACTGGAGGTCGGCACCAAGTACGACGAGTACCGCGAAGGGCAGATGATCATCCGCGAAGGGGAGCGGGTCACGCAGGACCACCTGGACGCGGTGGCCGAGATGGATCAACACCGCGGCGGCTACAAGCTGTGGCTCAACGTGGTTTCCCTGGCCCTGCTGATCCTGCTGCTCGTGATCGCCTCGTACACCTTCGCTTCGCGGTTCATCTCCAAGTACGCCACGAGCACCCGCGACGTGGCGACCCAGGCCGTGGTCGCCCGGCGCGCGGTGGGTCTGTGCCGCCACGGGGGGATGGTGGCCGCCGCCCTCTCCGAGGCCTTCCCGGTGATCCCCGAGGCCAGCTACTACTACGCCATCCCGGTGGCCGCTTCGGTGGTCATGGTGCGGATCCTGATGAACTCGGAGACCGCCCTGGTGTTCGCCACGGTGATCTCGGTGGCCTGCGCCTACACCCTCGGCGGCGACCTGATGCTCGCGGCCTACTTCCTGGTGGGGTCCGTGGCGGGGGCCGGAGCCCTGGCCCACGCCAAGGAGAGGGGAAAGATCTTCCGCGCGGGCATGATCACCTCGGTGCTCAACGCCCTGTTCGTGATCACGCTGTCCATGATCCACCTCAGCCTCTTCGGCCCCCACTTCGACGAGGCCGAGACGCGCCCGCTGTTCGACATCCTGTTCGCGGTGCTGTGCGGCTTCGGCGTCGGCATCATCGCCCTGGGGCTGATCCCGGTCTTCGAGGCCGTGGGCTTTCTGACCGACATCAAGCTGCTGGAGCTGGCCAGCCTGGACCACCCCCTGATGAGGGAGATGGTGATCAAGGCGCCCGGCACCTACCACCACTCGGTGCTCGTGGGCTCCCTGGCCGAGGCCGGTGCGGAGGCGATCTCGGCCAACGCCTTGCTCGCCCGGGTGGGGGCGTACTTCCACGACATCGGAAAGACGGTCAAGACCAACTACTACGTGGAGAACCAGCAGGGCCCGACCAACGTACACGACCGTCTGAGTCCACCGATGAGCGCGTTGATCATCATCAACCACGTCAAGGAGGGCATGGAACTCGGCCGCCAGCACCGATTGCCCGATGCGATCCTCGACATCATCCCCCAGCACCACGGGACCGCACTGATCCGCTTCTTCTACGACAAGGCGCTGAGGGCGGCGGACGAGGACAAGGACCGGGTCAACCAGGACGACTACCGCTACCCCGGCCCCAAGCCCCAGACCCGGGAGGCGGGCATCGTGATGCTCGCGGACGGCGTGGAAGCCGCCACGCGATCCCTGCGGGAGCCCACGCGACACAACATCTCGGCGCAGGTCCAGAAGGTCATCAACGGCGTGGTGATCGACGGTCAGCTGGACGAGTGTCCGTTGACGCTCAAGGATCTCTCCATCGTGGCCGAGACCTTCACCAGCGTGCTGGTGGGGATCCACCACCACCGCATCGAGTACCCCGACGACAGGCCGGCCCCGGAAGGAACGAGCAAGAAGGCCGGTCCATCGCAGGGCGCGGTGCAGGCCTCTTCCAACGGGGCCCCCAGGGGCAAGGGTTCGGGCAAGGGGCAGGGCAAGTCCCAGGGCAAGGGGGGCGGTAGCAAGAAGCTGACCCTCGAGCTGCCCCCCATGGAAGCCAACCCGGACCTGCCCCACCCCCTGGACAAGGTGGCCCGCGCCGAGGCCGAAAAAGCGCTGCGAGCCAGCGAGCCCGGCACGGGCCCCAACGGCCTCAACGTCGACAGCATCGCCAGCGGCACTCCGTCCCAGGCGGGCGGTGGCGGCACCACCAAACCGCCCACCGGCGGCGGCAAGACCGGATAGCCGTGTCTCCGACCGAGTCCTCCGACGCCCCCACCGTGGAGGTGTCCGCCGAAGGGGAGGCCGGACGCCGGCTCGATCCCGCGGTGGTCCGCGTCGAGGCCCTCCGCGTTCTGGATGTCCTCGGGCTCGGAGCCGAGGTCGAGCTCTCGCTGCTGCTGGTCGACGACGGGCGGATGCAGGAGCTCAACCGGCAGTGGCGGGACAGGGACCGGCCCACGGATGTGCTGAGCTTTCCCCTGCTCGACCCCGGCGATCCCCCCCTTGGACCGCTGGGGGACGTGGTGCTGGACGTGGATGCCGTCGACCGTCAGGCCGGCGAGCACGGACTCGAGCCGTCCGAGGAGCTGCGTTTCCTGCTGATCCACGCCCTGCTCCATCTGCTGGGTCACGATCACCACGATCCCGACGAACGGGCGGCCATGGAGGCCGAGGAACAGCGGCTCTGGAGGGCCCTGGGCGGGCGCGGTCGAATACGCTGAGATGCGACCTAGTCGCCGGCGTCGATGGGCGCAGGGGCGGGGGAGTCTGGCTCCGGCGGCCGCAGGGGGAGCACGGGTGGGCGGTCCGGATCGGTCAGGAACGCGAGCTGCGCGTCGGCCCAGAGTCCGTACCCGACCTCGTTGTAGTGCATGTCCCCGGGGATGAAGTACGCGGCCGGATCCCCGCGACCGATGCGCTCGCGCACCCCCGCGAGGCTGTCGAGGTAGGGGACACCCTCTTCCTCACACAGGGTTCGCAGGGCCTCGAAGGGGCGCTCCGAGAACTCGCCGGTGAGGTTCTCGAGGTGGGGTACGCCGGTGATCACGATCTCGAAGCCCGCGCTCCGGGACAGCTCGATGGTCTGCCTCAGGGTGCCCATCGAGGCCTCCACCAGCTCCTCGGTGGCCTCGTCCCACTCCGGCTCGCACCAGTCGTACAGGCCCGGCAGGCTCTCGTCCCGCGGGGCAGCCAGGGGAGAAGGGGAGGGCGCCTCCCCCCGGGCCTCCCGGAGCTCGCGCATCCTCGACACCATCACGGCGTAGAACCGGGAGCGCTCGCCGAGCCACTCGTCCGCCCGGTAGCGCATCGTCTTGCGGGCCAACCCTCCCTGCGTGCGGTAGTAGGCGCTCTTGAGGGGGGAGCCCGGAGGGCAGGCGACCAGGTTGCCCCCATCGTCCCGCTCCGCCGTCGCCCGGTACAGGAAGTCGTCGAACACGTCGGTCATGTCCACGTCGATGACCAGCAGGTCCGGGGCGTAGTCCACCAGTACGTGGCGTGCCAGGATGTCGTAGAGCACCGGCGCGTAGGACGAGGTCCCGGTATTGATCACCTCGAAGCGCACGCCCTCGGCCGCCCGCTCGTTCAGCCCCGTCTCCACGCGGCTGGGAACCGACGACTCCATCGGGCAGGTCCCCTCGGTGAAGGAGTCCCCGAGGTAGAAGATGCGGTACGTGCCGTCGGGCTTGACGGGTTCCACGTCGTAGTTCTCGAGCCAGCCCCGGTCGTTGTAGCGGTGCATGTAGGGTTCGATGCCCACCCGCTGGAATTCCGCGTGACGGGCCCCCCAGTCCGGCCGCCAGGTGTGATTGAGTACCGGATGGGTGACGATGTTGCCCACGGGCTCCGGTTCGACGGTGTCCGGTGGGTACATCACGCGCGCGGTGATCTCGATGGCTGCCAGACACAGCAGCGGCGCGAGGACCGCGAGGGCGACCTTGGCCAGCAGCGGATGGCGCTTCATGGCCGCCTAGTCTACCGCAGCCTCCCAGGTCACGTCCGTCATGATGAGGTATTGCATGAGGAGAACAGTGTAACTATATGTAGTAAAAGGGAATTCGGTTGCCTTTCTCACGTTGTGGTCGGAGGGGCGGAGTTGGTGCTCAGGCCCCCGGGTAGGAGGTCCCCGAGGGATGCAGCAGAGCAGGAAAGGAAGGAGCGGGGGACAGCCCTGGTCCGTTCCTGCCTTCCAGCCTCCCACGGAGGTGCTCGCTCGCCGTGGCGACCGGGAGTCTCGGTTCCAGGACACGAGTGAGTCCACACGGGATTTCCACGCAACCTCCGCGCCGGTCGAGCTACACTCGGTTGTTTCATGAGTGCCGTGGGCCGATTCCTGGTGCAGCTGGCCGTCCGCTGGGCGGTGTGCGTGGGAATGCTGTGGATCGCCGGCGTGGGTCTGCACCTGGATGCCTCCCGGCTGGGCGACTGGCAGCCGTGGCCCCTGGCGGTGTCGTACCGGATCGCCGAGATCTCGGCATCGCCGTTCACACCCATCGCCGGCTTCTCCGTGGACCTGGTGGACGACCAGTACAGCCTGATGCACTTCGCGGTGCGCTTCGGGGCAGCGGCGGTGTTCTTCGGTTCCCCCCTGGCCCTGCTGTGGCAGGTCCTCGCGCGGCGGCGCCGTCGGTCGTCAGCGTCGCCGGCGGAGACCCCGGCCCGCGGGGAGAGCCGCCGGGCGTGGATCGCCCGCGCCGGGCTGGCCACCGCCGGGATCGCCGTCGGAGGCCTGGTCACCTGGCCCACCGGCGTGGTGCCCTACCGCCTGGCCGTGCGCCGATACGAGGTACCGATCCGCGGATTGCCCGCCGAGCTTGACGGACTGCGGCTGGCCCACCTCAGCGACACCCACTTCGGCCCCTACGTCCCCCTGTCCCACGTGCGACGCGCCGTGGCGATGGCCAGCGCCGAGGAGCCCGATCTGGCGGTGCTCACCGGGGACTACGTCTACCGGACCCCGCGGGCCATCGAGCGCGGCATCGGCGTCTTCGCCGAGCTGCGGGCCCGTCACGGCTCCGTGGCCGTGCTGGGAAACCACGACCACTGGGAGGGCGCCGATGCCTGCCGCGACCGCTTCGCCGAGCTGGGTGTCCCCCTGCTGGACAACGACCGGCGCTGGCTGACCGCCGACGGGGTGGTCGATGTCGAGGCCGAAGGCCGTTCCCTGGCCCTGATGGGGGTCGGCGACCTGATGGCCGATATCTCCGATCCCCTCGCCGCGAGCCGCGACGTCACGGACGGCTGCCCCCGGCTCCTGATCAGCCACAATCCCGACGTGGCGGAGATCTTCGGCGAACAGCGTCCCGGCTTGCGGGTGGACCTGCAGCTGTCCGGCCACACCCACGGTGGCCAGATCCGCTGGCCGGGGGGCGAGCCGGTGATCGTTCCGGGCGAGTACGGTCTCAAGTACGCCGGGGGGCTGATTCAGGCCCGGGTTTGACAGTTGCACCCACATGATCCGGGTATCTCCGGAATCCGCCCC
>CAZITQ010000298.1:0-9422 GCA_964542165.1 uncultured Rickettsiales bacterium | reverse complement strand
GGGGTGGCGGGTTCGCCGGGCCGGGGCCCCGCCCCCCCCCCCCGGCCCGCGGCCCTCGGCCCCCGCCAGGCTGACCTCGCCCCCCGGCAGGGGCCCGAGCAGCAGGTAGGCTGCGCCGGCGTCCGTGCCCCCGGCGTCGTTCATCCGGGCGGCGACCAGCACGTCGTCGTAGCCGTCCCCGTCCACGTCGCCCGCGGCCGCGACCGGGAACCCGGCCCGGTCGCCGTCGGCCTCGCCCACCAGCTTGGTGGGCGCCGAGCCCAGGCTGACGGTCCCGGTGACCGGCCCGGGCACCAGGTAGGCCGCACCCACCAGCGAGCCGTCGCCGTCGTCGGCCCCGGCGCCGATGAGCAGGTCGTCGTACCCGTCCCCGTTCGTGTCGCCGACTCCGGCCACCGACGAGCCGGCGTGGTCCTCGTCGGCCTCCCCCAGGAACTTGGCGTGGGCCGCGGACAGGTCCACCGTGCCCTGCAGCGGGCCCAGGACCAGGTAGGCGGCCCCGGCGTCGGTGCCAGCCACGTCGTGGAACTGGGCACCCGCGATCACGTCCGCCCACCCGTCCCCGTCCACATCGCCGGCCACGTCCATGCCCTGAAGGTCGGTGATCTTGTCCCCCGCCTCCTCGCCGATCAGCGTGGCGTCCGCCTGGGCCAGCGAGATCGTCCCGTACAGGCCGCAGCCGTCCGCGTCCCCGTCACAGTCGTTGTCGATCCAGTCGTTGCAGACCTCGGCCAGACCGGGGTTGGCCAGGGGCTCGCCGTCGTCGCAGTCCTCGTCACAGGTGGTCCAGCCGTCGGCGTCCGCGTCGACCACGTTCAGGGCCGGGTCGGCGTCGTCGCAGTCGCCGTCGCACGGGGAGCCGCCGTCCCCGTCCCCGTCCGCCTCCATGGGGTCGGTGTTCCCGTCGCAGTCGTTGTCCGCCACGCCGTCGCACAGGTCCGGGGCGCCCGCGTACACGTCGGCGTCGCCGTCGTCGCAGTCCCCGGCGCAGCCCATCTGGCCGTCGCCGTCGCCGTCCAGCTCGTCCGCGGGGAGGGAGCCGTCGCAGTCGTTGTCGGCGCCGTCGCACAGCTCGGGGGCCCCCGGGTAGCTGTCGGCGTCGGTGTCGTCGCACTCGGCGCAGGAGAGGTAGCCGTCTCCGTCCCCGTCCGCCTCGTCGCCCGGCACCGCCCCGTCGCAGTCGTTGTCCACCCCGTCGCAGAGCTCGGTCGCCCCGGGGTAGGTCCCGGCGTCGGCGTCGTCGCACTCGGCGCAGGCCAGGTAGCCGTCCCCGTCCCCGTCCGCCTCGTCGCCCGGCACCGCCCCGTCGCAGTCGTTGTCCAGCCCGTCGCAGAGTTCCGGGGCACCGGGGTAGGCGGAAGGATCGGCGTCGTCGCACTCGGCGCAGGCCAGGTACCCGTCCCCGTCCCCGTCCACCTCGTCCCCGGGCACGACACCGTCGCAGTCGCCGTCCAGACCGTCGCAGAGCTCGTCGGCCCCGGGCCAGACGTCGGCGTTGCCGTCGTCGCAGTCACCATCGCAGGTGGTGTAGGTGTCGCCGTCGTCGTCGTTGCCGTTGAGGTCCGCGTCGGTGTCGTCGCAGTCGCCGCTGCAGGTGTCCACGCCGTCGCCGTCCGCGTCGTCCAGGTTCAGGTCCGGGTCCGTGTCGTCGCAGTCCATGCAGACGTCGGCCCCATCGCCGTCCCCGTCCGGGCCGTCGGGGGTGGCCGCGTCACAGTCGTTGTCGTCGCCGTCGCACTCCACCTCGTCGGCGCCGGGGTACACCGCGGCGTCCATGTCGTCGCAGTCGTCGTCCGGGGTCCCGGGCTCTCCGTCGGCCCCGCAGACCGTGATCCCATCTCCGTCCCCGTCGAACCCCTCGTCCACCGCCTGGTCGCAGTCGTCGTCGATGCCGTTGCAGGCCTCGGTGGCCGCAGGGTGCACCTCCGGATCCAGGTCGTCGCAGTCCCCCTCCTCCTGGGTCCAGCCGTCGTTGTCGTTGTCCGACTCGGAGATGTTGTAGTCCCCACACCCGACCGCCAGCAGGCTCCCCCACACCGCGATCCATCGCCCACGCATGACACCCTCCTCGTTCGGGGGGACGAGTGTACCGGACAGGACTGGGGGGCGCGCACGCCGCGCTGGTAAGATGGGATGCGAGGAGGATTCCGCGATGACACCGAGAGCGCGCTGGCCGTGGACGGCCGGCCTGGTTCTGCTCGTCGCGGGGGGGATCCAGGGCTGCACGGGTGCGCTGCTCGTGCGGGACGACGACGCCGTCGGAGACGACGACACGGCCGGGGACGACGACACCGGCGGGGACGACGACACCGCCGGGGACGACGACACCGCCGGGGATGACGACACCGCAGACGACGACACGGATCCGTCCGTGGACGCGGACGGCGACGGGTTCGGGCAAGACGTGGACTGCGACGACACGGATCCGGACGTCTTTCCGGGGGCCCCCGAGTCCTGTGACGGGGTCGACAGCAACTGCGACGGGAGCGCCGAGTCGAGCGTTGGGTTCCACGAATCCATCGCCACCACGCCGTTCGCCGGCGACCTGCTCCCCTGCGCCGCGGGCCTGACCGTCGAGGCCTGGATCAAGCCCGACTTCGACCTGGTCGCCGGCGCCGGGCTCTGCGAGGACTGGTGGTGCGAGTGGGCGCGGATAGCGGCCGTGGAGGGGGCGGAGGACCACTGCGAACACCCCGAGTGGGAGGTGGTCTACTCCCGGTCCACGGGCTACCTGATGGTCGGCAACCAGATCGAGGAGCGGGTGGGATTCACCGATATCAGCGGGGGTGCCTGGCACCACGTGGCCTTCGAGATCGCCCCCTGGGACGGATCGGCCCACGCGGTCAAGACCTACCTGGACGGCCACCTGGAGGCCACCGGCAGCTTCACCCAGCGCTGCGGCGACGACGCCGGCGCCCGGGTCACCATCGGCGCCAAGCAGGAGTGTGACGGGTCGGTGGCCTTCCACTTCCCGGGCCGGATCGACGAGCTGCGGCTCACCGCCCACCTGCTGTACGACGGCCTGGCGATCTTCACCCCCGAGCCGATCCCCGAGGTGACCCTGGACACCCGGGCCCTTTGGAGGATGGACGAGGCGGGGGGGAACTCGTTGTTCGACGCCACGGTCCACGGCCACGACGCCGAGCTCCACGGCGGCGGCTGGGTCGTCGACGACCCGACCTGCCCCTGACCGACGGGGGCAAGCTCGACGGGCTCAGAGGGGCCGGGGGGGAGGAGGGATCCGGTCGGCCATGTAGGCGGCGGCGAGCTGGTCGTCGGTGCCGTGGAGTTGCACCTCCCAGACCGTGTCGCCGTCGGGGGTGACCTCGAAGATCCGGCTGCGGGAGTTGGACTCGATCAGGGCGCAGGCAGTGATCAGGGTGTTGCCGTTGGGCTGGCGGTCGGCGTCGCCCATGGCGAAGTTGTACCAGTCGTCGTGAGCGATCTCCCCGGGGTACTCCCAGACGATCTCCGAGGTCATCGCTTCGGTGTCCAGGGCGTACTCCACCACCCGGGAGAAGCCCCGCTCCATGCCGCCGTTGTCGTACAGCAGCACGGTGCCCCCCTCCTGGAACTCGGGGGCGTGGGCCTGGGTCGGGAAGGGGTACTCGGCGTCCGGGTCCGGGGCGAAGTCGCCGCCTTCGCCGAAGGTCCACTCGATGTCGCCGGTGTCCCCGTCCAGGCGGTACAGGGACGAGAAG
Source organism: uncultured Rickettsiales bacterium (assembly GCA_964542165.1). Taxonomy (GTDB): domain Bacteria; phylum Myxococcota_A; class UBA796; order UBA9615; family CAYRNR01; genus CAYTBN01. The sequence goes on along the minus strand of CAZITQ010000298.1, from coordinate 5,721 downwards.
TTGCGGGAGTTGAAGTAGAACGCATCGTTGCCCGGCTCGAAGACCACGGCGTTGCCCCACACGTAGTCCTCGGGGGTCGGCAGGTGATCGATGGAGTCCCAGGACCAGGTCACCGTCCCGTCCGCGTCCATGAGCTCCACCCGGTCGTAGCCCCGGTCCGGCTCCCCGTCCAGCTCCCGTAACTGGTAGCTCAGGACCATGTTGCTGCCGTCGGAGAGCCGGTCGAAGCGGTGGTGCATCTCCCCCGGCGTCAGGAACTCGGTCAACTCCACCTGCTGGGGCCCCTCCCACAGCACCGAGCCGTCCCAGCCCACCTCCATCGGCCGCATCCCCGACGGCACGCCGGCGCCGATGAGCACCCGGTCGTTGAGGGAGGTGACCTCGATGTCGATCCGGCCCTCGTCCAGGCCGAAGCCCCGGTACCAGACCACCTGCCCTTCCTCGTCCAGCGCCACGGCGTAGGTGGGCGAGAACACCGTGTCGACGGTGATGTTGGTCAGGGTCCAGCCGGGCTCCATCCGGGCGGGATCGTGCTCGGTCAGCTCGGCGATCAGGTCATCGAAGGGGAGCGACCCGGTGGTGTAGGTCAGCTCGGCGCTGGCCAGCTCCTCGCCCGTGTTCACGTCGGTGTGCACCGGCCGGAGGGTGTACTCGGTGTCCGGCCGCATGCCGATCACCAGGATCTCGTGCTCGGTGGTGGGCTCGAGGTCCTCGTGGTAGGCGGTCAGGGAGCCGCCGGCGCCGAATTCCACGCGCCCCAGCGTCAGCTCGTCGGTGGTCCAGCGGACCCAGCACGAGATCGTCGAGTGGGGGTTGTCCTCGACGCGGACATCCTCGATGACCCCCAGCCCCCCGGGATCGGTGGGGCAGCCGGCGAGCGGCAGTGCGAGCAGCAACGGGAGCGCGAGCGATGTGGGACGACGCACGGGGCCTCCCCGGGCCTGCGGCGGTTCAGGGCCAGACGATGGCGCCGCTGGCCAGGTAGGCATCATGGACCGGGGAGCCCGGTGTCCACCAGTCCTCCCCCTGGGGCTCCAGCCCCGACTGCCACAGGAGGTAGCCGGTGGACAGGGCCAGGATCGCCGCATGGATCTCGTCGTCGGTGAACTGGTCGTTGGTGCCGGGGCAGAGCATGGCGCACAGCCAGTCGGTGGGCTCCTCGAAGTCGCAGTGATCGCCCTCGGTCACCCGCACCACGACGCCTTCCGGGGCGGTGCCGTACACGTCGAGGCCGTTGCCGGCGGCGTTGCAGTCGGTCGGCTCGCCGGCCAGACCGTACAGGGGGACCGTCAGGAAGGGGGCAGCCGCCAGCGCCAGGCCGTCCCCGTCCACCAGGTCCAGCCCGAGCACCGCCACCGCGTCCGGGTCCTGGTCCGCGGCGAGGATCGAACGCAGGCCCCCCGCCGAGTGGCCGGCGTAGATCACGTCCGACACACCGAGCTCGTCCCCCAGCTCGAGCAGGAGCTCCGCGTCCGCCGGCGGGTCGCTGTCGATGACCGTGGCGTGGCACAGGTCCATGGTCACCGTGGTCAGTCCCCAGGACGCGTAGTGCTCGGCCAGCCCCTCCATCACGCCGGCGTAGCGCTGAAACCCGTGGGCCAGCATCACCGTCGGCGCCGCGGGGGCTCCCACCGGGGCAAAGACCGTGTAGCCCATGAAGCACAGCAGCTCCGGGGTGAACATGCCGGCCGTGGCCGTGACGGCGTAGGGGCCGGACGCCGCCAGATCGGGCGGAGGATCGGTGTCGTCGTCGCCGGTGCTGTCGTCGTCGTCACCGGTGCTGTCGTCGTCGTCACCGGTGCTGTCGTCGTCACCGCTGCTGTCGTCGTCGCCCGTGCTGTCGTCGTCGCCCGTGCTGTCGTCGTCGGACGTGGCGTCGTCGTCCCCTTCGGCGCTGTCGTCGTCCGACATCGTGTCGTCGTCGTCATCGGCGGTCTCGTCGACGGTCGGGCAGCCCAGGAAAAGCGCGAACGCAAGGGCTGCCATCCACAAGGGGTCTCGGATCTTCGACATCACAATGGCCCTCCCGGCGGATCCGCAGATTAACTACCGGTCGGTAGATTATCAACCCGTGGTTGCTCTCGACCGTGTCCCGTCCGGGACAAGGAGGGAGGTCGACGACGAGCGGGGCTTCCGGCCGATGGAACCTGCGGCGGTGGCCGGCGTGGTCCAGGCCCTGGATCAGGCGTTGTCGAGGGTCTCCGAGTAGCTGAAATCGGCGCCCAGGTCCACGTCCATGCGGGGGATGCGCCCCTCGCGCACGGCCAGCGCGTCGTCGGGACCGAGGGATGGCCCCTCCACCGTCTCCGTGCTCCCGTCGGCGTGGTGCAGGTGGTAGCGCTGGACCTCCATCTCCCGCTCCCAGGTCGAGCAGCGCTCCGGGTTGCGGTACACCACGAGGCAGCGGCCGAACAGGAGGAAGGCCACCGAGTCCCCGGGGATCTCCACCTCCCGGTGCTGCTCCTCGCTCAGCTGCCAGCGAACCGTGCGCCGCGACGAGGTGAACAGCCAGTCCGGCAGGTTCGGCTGCAGGCGCAGGCCCAGCTGGCCGCCCCGCAGGGTCAGCGGCTGCTCGCCGGCCATCATCAGCGTCCAGATGTGGAGCATCTCGTTGGTCACGCCCGACAGCCGGGGCTGCAGGCCCTGGCCGTGCATGGAGGGATCGGCGAAGGCCGAGCTGACCACGAAGGAGACGTTCTCCAGGGGTGAGCGGCCGTAGACCGCCGGGTCCAGGAAGGGCATCAGCCCGGTGCGGGCGTCCTCCCAGAACTCCTCGACCAGGCCGGAGCGAAGAAGCTCCAGCAGGTACTTGTAGGACATGTGGGTGTAGTTGGATTCGTTCTCGATCCAGCCGGCGCCCCAGGCGTGCACCCGGCCGATCTCGAAGGTCTCGTCGGCCAGGGACTCGCAGACCTTGTACATCCGCAGCTCCCGATCCCAGATGTCGCTGCACTTGACCGGCTCGTAGACCGCCTCCTTCCGGAAGGGGTAGGTGCGCAGGTAGTGCACCGGGCCCTCGAGGAAGAGCTTGATCGGGCGGCGCTCGAAGTGGGTGGGCCGCACCCGCGGGTAGCCCTGGTGGCTGAGCCGGGGCTGGCCCTGGTCGTCGAGCAGCTCCTCGTACCCGGGCACGTCGTAGCTCAGGTACATGTACGGCACGCCGCTGTCGTCGAACATCAGGTGACGGTTCGCCGGCTGTTCCAGCTCTCCGAACAGGCGGATCACCTGGGCCAGGAAGCTGCGGATCCGGGAGACGGACACCTCCTCCTCGCGTCCGGACAGCCCCATGCGGACCCGGTCGCGGTAGGCCTCCTTGAGGGTGTGGCTGCGATCCCAGAACCGGAACCGGCGGTCGGGTTCGGTGCTGGTCAGCCGCTCCCTGAGGGCCCCGGCGAGGCCGTCCATCAGCTCCACCAGCTCCTCGAACAGCGCCACCTCGGCCCCCCCCGGCAGCCCGATGGACGAGAACGCCTTCTCCAGGAAGCCGCACATCCGGTTGAGCTCCATGGCCTGGCCCACCGACGAGCCGAAGATGCCGGCCACCGCGCTCATGGAGTCGTTCCAGCCCGGCTTGTTGCCCTCCATCTCGATGCCCACGTTGGCCGGGTCGAGGGTCCCGGCCCGGTTGGCCACCAGCACCAGCAGCTTGCCCAGCAGGTGGGTGCGGTAGACCTCGCCGGCGCCTCCGCCGGTCCGGACCCGGTTGGGCAGCTCCGTGCGCGCCGCGATCTGGGCCTCCTTGTCCGGGTCGGTGACCACGGCGTCGTACTGGCGCACCCGGCCCCGGTCGAGCACGTGCTTCTCATGGCGCGGACGGACCTGGTCCGGGTTGTCGAAGAAGGTGTAGTCCCGCCGGTGAAGGAGGAGCTCTTCGAGGCGCTCCGGGTAGACCGCCAGCGCCACCTCCAGGGTGTCGAGGTTGTAGCTCCAGTGGTCGATCCAGAAGCCCAGGTGCAGGCGTCCACCCACCTCGTTCTCGGTGCAGAAGCGCAGCAGGTCGCGGACCAGGGCCTCCCGATCCCGGTCGCCCAGCAGGGTCAGGTCCTCGACCTTCATGACGAACTCGCCGGGGGTGAAGGGGCCGTCGAGGGCGGCAGCGAGCGTCCGGCGCGCCCCGAGGTCGGGAGCCAGATCCGCCAGCCAGGTGTCGAGTCCCTCGCGGTCCTCGACCGCGTAGCTGGTCTGCAGGACCTCCAGGGGGCTGTAGCTGTCCAGCTGGGTCAGGGAGGTGAACATCCGGACGTTGAAGTCCTCGATCTCGGGGAAGAACCAGGTGTCCATCCGCCGGTTCTGCAGCACGGATCGGTAGTGGCCGGTGCCCTGGGAGAGGTAGGTCGGGTCGACCACGAAGTAGTGGTAGTCGCGCTCGAGATCGCCGTTCTGGCGCGAGTAGAGATAGAACGCCGATGGACCGTCGGCGGTGTCGAACGACAGCGGCATCCCGCCGCGGATCACGTTGTCCAGGAACGTCTGCTGGCAGTACTCGTCGAAGGTCGGGTCGTCGGTGACCGTGAGGCAGACGTCCTTGATGCTGGCCAGCAGTCGCTCCTGCTCGGCGCGTTTGGCCGGGGCAAAGGAGGGGTCCGAAGCCGCGTCCAGGAAGGGATCCAGGTCCTTGTCCCGGGGCACGTAGCCCAGGTAGGCGCAGATCTCGGTCGCGGCTCCAGGCTCCAATCGGAGGGCGCGGGGCACCATCGCGCAGGGGGTGCGGTTGCGGCGGATCTGGCGGCGGGCCCGCAGGTCGGCCAGGGTCGCGTCCTCGAACGACCAGGCCACGTCGTAGTTCTCGGCCTGGCCGAAGACCACCGCGGGGTCGACCAGCAGATCGTCCACCGGCGCTCCGTCCGCGAACGCCGCGTAGAAGTTGCCGCCCTCGATGCGGGACACCTGCTCCACGTCCCCGGGGGTCTGCTTGAGCCGCATCAGGGGCACGCCCCGGTGCTCCGCCACCTCGATCATGCCCTCGATGTGGCGGGGGATGACGTGGATGATCTCCTGGTCCACACCGGCCGGGAACACGTGGGGGAGGCCGTCGAGCAGCTCGATGTCCCGGGCCGTGTCACCCACGTTGCGGACGCTGACCTGGCGCACCAGCGCCGGCACCCGGGTGCCCACCAGGGCGAAGTAGACCACCCGGATCTCCAGCCCCAGGCCGTCGTGGACCTCGCGGATCTCCAGCTCGCCGGACGAGACGATCATCTGCTGGTGCACCTGCGGGTCGCGCACCTTGCCGAAGGGCTCGTAGACCTCGCCGCCGTCCACCCGCAAAAACGTCCGGTACCCCACCCGACCCACCTGGGCCACCGCCTTGTTGAACGACAGGAACTCCAGGATCTGGTGGTTCTTGTCGTTGACCCCCATCGAGCAGATGCCCTGGTGCCGGCTGACGTAGTAGCACCAGGTGGGGATCCCCCACTTGCCCGCGATCCCGGGCAGGAAGTTCTGGAACGACCGCGCCCAGTTGTACTCGTCGATCACGAAGCGCTGACGCTCGTCGAGCGCATAGCGGGGTGTCTTGGCGGACATGCAGCCTCCCGCCAGCAGATCTACCGTCGGGACGGCCGCGGGGCAACGGTCACGAGCACACCACGAACAGGAACACCGTGAACTCTCCCCCTCCCCGGCGCGACCCCCAGCGACGACGCCGCTCCCCTCCCCGGCGCGAGCCCCAGCGATGACGCCGCTCCCTTCCCCCTCCCCGGCGCGACCCCCAGCGACGAC
>CAZITQ010000297.1:0-9463 GCA_964542165.1 uncultured Rickettsiales bacterium | reverse complement strand
AATGGCTGATCGGGCACCGGCCTTCGGCCTGGGCACGGGCACGGGCACGGGCACGGGAGGAGCCGTCTGGCTCGCCGCCCGCGGCGGCTATGCCCGACAGACTCCTAGCGTCGCACCGGCTCGGGATCAGCGCACCAGCAGATCGGGGATCCGGCCCGCCCGGCGGCGGAAGTCCTCGAGCAGCGCCTCGATGGCGGCCTGGCGCCAGGGGGGGTAGAGCAGGGTCATGGTGGTGACCGAGAGGGTGGAGGAGGAGACCGATTCCTGGGCGGCGCCGATGATCTCGAGGATCTCGGCGACGTTCTGGTAGCGATCGTCGGGGTCCTTGGCCGTGCACTTGGCCACCAGCTCGGCCAGGTCGTCGGGGACGTCCTCGTGGACGGTGCGGAGATCCGGTAGGGGGAGCTGGACCTGCTGGACCAGCACGCTCTTGTCGGTGCCCCGGAACGGCGTCCGCCCCGCCAGCATCTTGTAGCCGACGATGCCCAGCGCGTAGATGTCCGAGCGGCCATCCACCGGCTGGCCGAGGATCTGCTCGGGGGCCATGTACGCCGGCGTCCCGGTGACCGAGTCGGTGGGCTCCTCGTCCATCGCCGCCTCGTCGTCCAGGGACGACTCCCCCTCCCGGTGGACGGCGATGCCGAAATCGGTGAGCTTCACCCGTCCCTCGGGGGTGATCATGATGTTGCTGGGCTTGATGTCGCGGTGGACCACGCCGTGGCTGTGCGCGAAGTACAGCGCCGAGGCCACCTGCCGCAGGATGTCCCGGGCCTGGTCGGGATTGCAGCGGCCCTGGTTGGCGATGTAGCGCTCCAGATTCACGCCCGCCAGCTTCTCCATGATGATGAAGAGCGTCGCGAAGGCCTCTTCGGTGTCCAGGACCTCGACGATGTTGGGGTGGCTCAGGGTGGCGAGGATCCGGGCCTCGCGGCGGAACTGCTCGATGAACTGGGGCCGGCAGACCAGCTCGTGGGACAGCATCTTGATCGCCACCGGTCGGTCCAGCGAAGGATGCAGTCCTTCGTAGACGGTGGACATCCCGCCCTGGCCCAGCTCGCCCACCAGCTTGTACTTGCCCACCTTGTCGATCTGCCCCGACTCCACCAGCCGCTTGCCCAGGATGGTGGTCAGCAGGCGGGCGACCGTGGGCTCCACTCCGATCAGCTCGTAGACATCGTCCTTGTCCAGGCGCAGACAGAGGCAGTCGGTGCGCGCGACCACGTCGGCGAAGCGGGGCTCACCGGTGAGCAGCGCCATCTCTCCGAAGATCTGGCCCGGTCCCAGGGTCACGGTGTAGTCCCCGCGCCCCTTGCCGGTGATCGGGATCTCCACCTCGCCGCTGGCCAGTACGTACATGCAGTCGCCGGGCTCGCCCCGCTGGATCACCACGGTGCCGCCCTCGAAGCGGGTCTCCTCCATGCGGCCGGCGAGGCGCTTGATCGACGACAGATCCAGGTCTCCGAAGACCTCCATGCTGCGGAGCATCTCCGGCACGCTCCCGCCCACGAAACCCGGGCTGAGCCTGCCGCCGGCCACGCCGTTGGGGGGGGACCAGCGGGCGGTATCGGTCTTGGTCGAGACCTGGGTGTCCGATTCGTCCCCGGAGGGACGTTCGCGCACCTCCGTGCGCTCCAGGGGAGTCTTGCGCGTCGGCCGGACGGAGGTCGAGGGTTCGGTGGGTTCGGGCGAAATGGAGCCCGGGTCGCGATCGCGAGTCATCGTCTTCCTCGTCGTCGACAACCGCGCCCCCGCGGGTGTCTTCCCGGCCACTCCCTTGGTCGCAGCATGTCAGGGCCCGGGGGTCCTGGCAAGGCCGGGCCGCCGGCTTCACCATGGGTGTCCGTCAAGGCTCCGGCCGATCGACGACGGTGAGTTCGAAGGAGTCCGACAGCGATCGGATCCGGGGCGCGTACATGGCGTACGCGGAGTGGGGTAAAACGCGGAAGGTGCCCGGGGTCTCGGCGCGAAGGCGGTAGTCGAGGACCTGCTCTCCCTGGCGCAGCCGGGCGAGGAAGAACGCCACCTTCTCGTCCCTCAGCTCCCTGTTGAACCAGGTCCCGTTGTCGTACAGGTACCCGCTCTTGACCTCGTCCGGCTCGAAGCCCGCCGGCTTGAAGTCCTCGAACACCAGGTACTCGAAGACGTTGTCGGACTCCACGCGCAGCGACACCTCCACCAGCTCACCGGACTCCACCCGGGCGCCGTTGCGCAACGGCGTGCGGTCGTACTCGAGCACGTCCATGGGCCCGTGGGCCGTCTCGCGCTGCCCCACCTTCGGCGTCAGCCTGTGGTACTCGCGGGTGACGTGGATCCGGTGGCCGCTGCCGGTGATCCGCTTCTCCTTGGTGAAGTAGGTCAGGTAGGCCGTGGCGTACAGCGAGCCCTTGCCGGCGGTCTCCAGCTCCACCCGGTTCTCCCCGTCGACGATGGCATCGCCGGTCAGCACGATCTGCGACCGGGTGCGGAACAGCGAACTGCGATCCACCCGAACCTCGTGGATCTCCGCGCCGTTGAGGCGCACGGTCAGCCCGTAGTCCGGGGAGAGTTCGTCCCGGCTGCGGATGTAGTCCGAGAGCGCCCGGACCACCTGAGCGGTGTCTCTCGTGGAGTTCCAGCGGTTGCCCCGGCGGTTGACCACCAGCCACTGCATCAGCCCGTCGCACAGCGGATCCTCGGGGGCGATGGCCAGAAACGCCCGCAGCGCCCAGGCGTTGGTCTCCACCCGGTCGTGGTACCAGGCCCACCAGCCATCGGCGTCGTCGTGGTCGAAGCTGGCGCTGCCCGTTCGCTCGTCCACCCGGGCCAGCTCCGCGAGGTTCTCGACGACCCTCGCCGCCCGCTCGGCGTCACCGAGCCGGTGCAGCGCGAGGGCCAGCAGGGCCTTGCCGTAGGTGCTCAGCTGGTTGCGCGACTCGTAGACGTCGTCCAGATCGGTCGGGGCGATCATCCCCCGCCCGGCCAGGACGTAGGCCATGTAGACCCGCCGGTGATCCCACCAGGGATCCCCCCGCCGCTCGTCCTGGAAGAAGCGCCGCTTGAGGTGGTTGGCGCCCCTCCCCAGGGCCAGGGGATCCACGGCATATCCCGCGTCCCTGGCGACCTGGAGCCCGTCCACCACGTACGCGGTCATGTAGACGTCGCTGTCCCCACCCCGCCACCAGCCCCAGCCCCCGTCCGCGCGCTGGAAGGCGTAGAGCCGGGCCAGGCTCCGGCGGACGACCCGGTCGAGGCCCGCGCGGTTCGTCACCGGATGGTCGTCCCAGCGGGCGAGCTGCTCGGCCTCCTCTCCCAGCAGGCCGGGCTGCTGGGCCGCGGCCCGGATGTCGGCGAAATCCACCCCCAGATCGTCGAGGGTGTCGGCCACCAGGGCCGCCGGCATGAAGCGGCTCATCGTCTGCTCGACACAGCCGTAGGGGTAGTCGATCAGGTAGGGCACGGCGTCGAGCATCACCGAGGCCAGCGAGGGGTTGAGGTGCACGGTCAGCACCGCGGTGTCGACCCGCCGCTGCTTCGGCACGTCGAAGGTGAGCACCTCCCGGCCGCCGTCGCGGAGCACCGCCGAGCGGGTGAGCATCTTCTCCGCGCCCCAGGTCAACACGGGGAAGGTCCCCTGGACCGCGTCCCCCTCGTCGCCGCCGATCACCTTCGCGGTGACCACGGCGTCCCCCGGTCGCAGCACCGTGACCGGCAGGTCCACCCGGACCTGGCCCCCGGCGGGTACGTGGACCTGGCGCGTCAGGCCGTCCCGGGCCGCACGGGGGCCGAGCAGGTCGTCGGGCAAGGTGAACTCGACCGTGGCCTCCACGTCCTGCAGACCCCGGTTGTTGACCACCGCCGTGAGCAGCAGGCGGTCCTCCTCGACCACGAAGCGCGGCGCCAGCAGGCGGACCAGCAGGGGCTTGGTGGTCACCGCGTCGATCCGGGCGCCACCGACCCGGGTGTCCCCGTCGATCCCTCGCACCACCACGTCCCAGGTGGTCAGGGTGTCGGGCCACTGCACGGTGACCGTGGCCCTGCCGTCCTCGCCGGTGACCAGCACCGGCTCCCAGTGGGCCGTGTCCCGGAAGTCGGAACGCACGCGGACGTCGAGCCCGGCCGCGCCGGGGAGCGTGGCCGCGCCAAAGTCCCCCGCGAGGACAGCCTCGTCCAGCTCCGGACGCGCCGGGAAGGGCTCGAGAACGTCCCTGGACTTCTTGGACTCGCTACGCCCGGTCCGGGCCTCGGACGGGGTGGCCGGCGGCGCGAAGGAGTAGGCCCCCGTGACCGTCTGCAGCGAGGCGTCGAAGGCTCCGGACAGACCCCCGAACCCGTCGTCGCCCCCTCCGCCCCGGTACAGCATGGTCCCGCCCCAGCCCCCGCGGAATCCGTAGCCCTGGTAGGGAAGCCCGGTGATCGAGTGGCTCCCCCAGCGGTTCCGGTCCCGCTGGAGGGCGTAGGCGTAGTAGGCGCGGCTGTGCTGGAGCTGCACGCCGCTGAAGCGCCGGTCTCCGTAGAAGTAGGTCCGGGGATCGCCGGCGGTCTCCCGCTGGATCCCGTAGACCGCCTCGTCGACCGCCGCCAGCGAGAACTCACCCTGGACCGGCTGGCCCTCGTGGTCCTTCACGCGGACGGTGAAGATCCCCTCGCCGCCCGGCCGCTGATCCGGCCGGTCCCCTTCCACGGCCACGTCGAGGAATCGATCCGCCGGCGGCACGAAGATCTCCCGATCGGTCTGGAACACCTGGTACTCCCGCGCCAGGGCCGCCCGAAGGAAGAAGTTGGGGACGTGGGCCTCGTCCAGGGGGATCTCGACCACCGTCGAGTGCCCCTCGAGGGTCAGGACCCGGTGCTCGATCAGGTCCGCCGCACCGTCCAGGGTCAGCAGCACGCTGGGGTCGGCGAAGGGCGACTGGACCATCACCCGCAGGGTCTCGCCGTTTTCGTAATGGCGGCGATCCGTAATCAGCTCCAGGTTCGCGAAGCGCAGCCGCACTCCGGGGAAGGTCTCGTCGTAGACCCACAGGTCTCGGGTGGCCTCGACGTCCTCCAGCCCTTCACCCGCCGGGGCCGAGTACACGGCCCGGTAGGCACCCGCCTCGTCGGGCACGAAGGTCGCGAACGCGAGCCCGTCCGGGTCCAGCGGTTCGGGGCGCTCGTCCAGCAGGGTGAGCACCTCGCGGGTCTCCGGCCCCGGACGCCAGGTCGCCCCGGTTCCGTCCGCCGCGATATCGCCGGCGGGGACGTCCTCGTGGGTCACCCGGTAGACCCGCAGGGTGCCTTCGGCGGCCACCGGCACACCACCCGGGGTCTCCGCCCGAAGCTCCATCTCGACGGTGTCGCCGGGGCTGAAGAAGCCCCGCTCCGTGAACACCCCCGCGTAGAACGGCTGGCGGGTGACCTTCACCGTCCCGACCCCCTCGAGGGTCCGCCGGGCCAGGTCCGTCACCTCGACGTGGACCTCGTAGGTGTAGTCGGCCTCGTCGTTCTCCGGGGGTTCGAGCAGCAAGGTGGCGCGGCCGTCCTCGTCGGTGATCAGCTCGCCCTCGTCCACCAGCCCCTTTCCCTCCACGTAGGGCCGCTCGTGCACGATCCCGTAGCCGGGGCCGTACAGCCAGTCGTAGGGACCCGGACGGTGGAATTGGTGGTGCAGGAAGGTGCGGAACACCCGATAGACCACCCGGGCCTCCCCCACCGGGGCGCCGAAGAAGTAGGTGGCCTGGATCTCCACCGGCACCTCGTCACCGGGCCGCGCCTCGGTCGAGGCCGCGGTCACGGCCACCTCGAACTCGGGCTTGCGGTACTCCTCGACCCGGAATGTGGACCCGGAGGACAGGTACACCACCTGCTCGGTCTCCACGATCTCCAGCGCGGTGCTGTACACCCCCAGAGGCGGCTCTTCACCCAGGGTGAACGAACCGTGGACCGAGCCGTACTCGCTGGTGGTCAGGACCTGATTCAGCACCTCCGAACCCTGGGGATCCAGGACCTTGACCCGGACCTTCACCCCGGGGACGTTGGCGTAGGCCGCATCCCGCACCGCGCGGATCAGGTGCTTGAAGTGCACCTCCTGCTCGGGCCGGTACACGGGCCGATCGGTGGTCGAGAACGCCTTGAAGCTCTCCCCCTCGCCCCAGCCGCCGTAGTACGTACCCAGCCACATCTCCCCCGTGACCGCCAACCGGTCCCCCTCGGCCGCGAGCACGGCCAGGGTGTCGGTGCCCATGTCGTCCGGGCCGTCGGGGTGACGGTAGGTGCCGTCGGGACCGCTGAGGGCCCGGGTCAGGCGGGCGCGGTACCGTCCGCGCCCACGCCAGTCCCAGTAGGTCTCCTTGACGATCAGCGGGAAGGCCTCCAGCGGCTCTCCGGTCTTCGCGTCGGCCACGAAGACCAGGGATCCGCCCTCGTCCCGCTGCACGAGCACGGTCACGTCGCTGACGATCACCACAAAGGCGTGGTCGACCTTGCCGCCGGTGGACTCCACCACGTAGGCCCCCGGTTCACTCAGCGGGATCGGGCTGATGGCCTCCAGGTGGGAGTGGTCGCCGGGATCGTCCAGGTCGACGTCCCAGGTGGCCACCTGCTCCAGGTAGTGCTTGCGCACCCCGTCGATGGAGCCGAAGTTCCGCTCGAAGTCGGCGAAGTTCACGTGGGGATTGCGCAACCGACCCCCGTGGCCGAGCACGGCCAGCAGGTCGACCCGGAAGGCCTTGAACCGCACCTGGTCCACGTTGCGCCCGGTCACGTGCAGCTCGCTGCCCCCGCCGGGGGGGATCACGTTGACGGCGGACACGTTCAGCTGGGGATGGCGGAGTCCCTCCAGATCGCTGCGGGCGTCGCCGGCCCAGTCGCTGTCCCCGAAGCGTTCGACGAAGGCCTCCAGCTCGGCCTCCGCCTCCAGGGCGGCGCCGCTGTCCAGCAGGAAGCGGGCGTGGCTGTACACGAACAGGTCCTCGCGCTCCTCGCCCGGGTAGGCCTTCAGGAGGCGTTCGACGACCTCGGTGGGCTCGGGCAGCGGCTCGGGGAGTTCGGGCAACGGGAGCACGTCCTCGGGCAGGCCGACGAGCTCCGCGGAGGTGGGCGCGGGGAACCGCTGGGAGAGGAAGAGGGCCTGACGGTACAGCGCCCCCGAAGCCTGGGAGGTGTCCCCCTTCTCGGCGGCGAGCTGCTCGGCCTCCTGCAACAGGTGGAGGATCTGCACGAACTCCGGCCAGCGGGGATCGAAGGTGGGATCCGCGGGCAGCGGCGCACCGGCGCCTCCGTCGTCGGGGGCGAGGGATGGACCAGGCGTGTAGCTGTAGAGGTTCTGTTCGAGGCGCGAGGCGAGCTCCAGGTCGAAGTCGATCACCCCCTGGGCCAGGTCCTGGTCCGACGCGTAGGATCCGGCGCGCTGCGCGCGGAGGGCCCCGTCGACGAGCAGCTTGGCGCGACCCAGGTGGTCGAAGCCGTCCCGCATGTTCTGATCCCACCGCCAGACGTACTCCCCCTCGTACTCGTCGGGATCGAAGTGCAGCTGGCCGTCGCGGAGGTAGGCACCGCCCGGGAGGGAGAAGTACAGCTCGCCCAGAGACCGCTCCACGTCGGCCCGCAGCACGATGTCCAGGCCGTCGGCCACCGCCAGCTCCCGCAGGCGGTTCAAGGCGCCGTCGTACTGGGCCAGGAACACCTGGCACAGGGACATCTTGTGCTGGACCTCGACCGCCTCGGGGGAGAGGGGATCGGGCTGGGCCTGGAGCCACAGGGCGTAGCGGTCCAGGGCGGTCTGGTAGTTGTACTCGCCGAAGGCCTCGTCGGCGGCCATGAGTTCGGCCGACGCGGCCTCCTCGGCCCGGGCCGGCGGCGCCGAGAGGATCAGGGCGAGGAGGAGGGCCAGCGCGGGAAGCCGCGGGACCAGCGGGAGACGTGGCATCGGCGAGTCCTCACAGGGCCTGGCTGAGTACACCGGCGCAGGCAACCAGGGCGGCGATCCCCCCCAGGACCAGGCCGGCGGCAGCCAGGATCGCGACCAGCTTGGCGTAGCTGAAGGGGGCCTTGCCCATGGCCGTGCCGGTCTGTCCGTTCATCACGAAGCGGTAGGGTTTGCCCCGGTAGCGGTAGGCGAAGATCCACAGGGGCAGCAGGATCGGCTCCGACGTCAGGTCGGAGAGCAGCACGTTGCAGTGCAGGTTGCGCACCTTGCCGGAGCGCATCTCGGAGGTGATCCGGGACGCCACCACCCGTTCGAAGGCCGCCCGGGCCCTCTCCCGGGCGCCCTTGCGGGTCAACCCGAAGGCCTCCACCGCGGCGCCCTGGAGGTAGCGGTGCTGGGTGGGGATCAGCCCCTCGAAGCGGAAGTCGTCCACCTGCAACAGCTCGCCGGGGCCGAGGCCGTGGCTCGCAGGCACGAGGACGCCGCTGTAGGCCGCCTGCTGGCTCCCGGACCGGGGCCGCCAGCCGCTGCGGGTGCTGGCGCCCACGTCCGCCGCCCAGTGGGTGTCCGTGGTCCCCGTGAAGCTCCAGCAAGGCAAGAAGAGGGCCTTCATCTTGTCGATGGCTGCGGACTCCTCGAGGTCCCCGGGGCGCCAGAACCCCTTGCCGAGCCACTCGCGGAATCGGTCCACAGCGTTGTCACGGTCGATGCCGAAGGGGATCATCCGCTCGGGGTAGACCACACTCTCGGTGGGCGGCCGGGGTTCGACCTCGGAAGCCCCGCAGAAGGGGCAGGTCAGGGCCCCCTGCCGGGCGTCGAAGCTCATGGTGGCGCCGCACCCGTCGCAGCGGAAGGAGAAGACCTCCCACTCGGGGTGGTGCGACCGGGCGCTTGCCTCGTGCTCGTGCAGGGGGGCCTCGTTGCCGCAGTTGCCGCAGAACAGATCCTCGGGATCGACGAGGTTACGGCAGCGGTCACAGCGGCGCAGCTCTGCGGTCTGGGGTCCGGTCATGCCAGCGCCCCCAGCAGGGCCAGCACCATGACGAGCCCACCGCCGCAGATCCCCAGCAGGGCCAGGATGCCGAGCACCAGGACCACCACCTTCCACCAGGTCTTGGGGCGTGTCCCCGACATGGCTCCGGTCTGGCCATTCATCACGAAGCGGTACCGCTCACCCTTGTAGTCGTAGACCAGAAGCCACATGGGCAACAGCAGCAGATCGCGGGTGGCCTGGCTGAACGAGGTCTGGACGCGCAATCCGCGGTGGGTGTCACCGGGCAGCAGGGACGCCACCCGCTTCTTCTCCTCCTCGTAGAACCGCTGGTTCGAGACCTCGTACGCCGCGTCCGGCTCCACCGAGGGCGTCTCGGCGGTCCAGCCCGCCAGGAAGCTCTCCTTGAAGCGGTGAAGGTGGGCCAGGTCGTAGGGCATGACCGCGTCGGCCAGATCCTGGGGCAGCCCCTGGCTCCCGCTGACCAGATAGCGGTTGTGGTAGCTGTGGTGCTCCCCATCCAGGGTGAACCACTCGGTCTCTCGCACGGTACGGGTCCGGGTCTGGAGCTTGCCGTTGACCATCAC
>CAZITQ010000296.1:0-9505 GCA_964542165.1 uncultured Rickettsiales bacterium | reverse complement strand
AAGGTCAGGCCGTCGTCCGCGGTGCCGTCGCAGTCGTCGTCGATCCCGTTGCAGGTCTCGGTCGCCCCCGGGTACACCGCCGCGTCCCCGTCGTCGCAGTCGATCTCGGGGCAGTCCGGCGCGGTCCCGTAGCCGTCGCCGTCCGCGTCGGTCTCGGCGCAGGTGCAGGTGCGATCCGCGCCGTCGCAGTCCTGGTCGATACCGTCCTCGCACACGTCGTAGATCGCCGGGTTGATCCCGGCGTCCCCGTCGTCGCAGTCCAGGTAGTCTCCGGGGCAGGAGACGTCCGTGCCGAAGCCGTCGCCGTCCCCGTCGCTGTAGTAACAATCGCAGCTGTCGTTCTCGGCCCCCGGGGTCCCGAAGTCCCCCCACTCGAACAGGGGCTGGGTGGACGCGCACCAGGAGGCGCCGTCGTCGTTGGACACCGCGTCGACCAGCCCCGGATCCAGGGACATGGCCTGGCCGCTGGCCGCCGGGAAGAGGTTGCCCCAGTCGTAGGTCACGCTGTCCAGCACCACGCCCAGGAAGGACAGGGTGATGGTGTCCGGGGCGTCATCGAGCTCGAAGTCCGTGTACTGGTAGTCCACCTCCACGCCGCCGTTGGTGGCGTCGTTGGCGTTGATCCCGAACACGAAGTAGTCCCCGGGGACCACGTCCGCGGCACCGCCGCTGGTGATCACGTGCTGGTCCGCGCCCCCGTCGCCGAGTTCGAAGCCGTCCAGGGGCAGGGTCTCCAGGCTCGCGTTGTAGACCTCCACGTACTCCCCCGCACCGTCGTCCACGGCCAGCGGGTCGATCATCACCTCGGTGATGACCAGGTCACCCTCGTAGGGCACCACCCAGGCCGTGGCGCTGCTCCAGCCGGAGCTGTCGGTGCCGTCGGAGGCCTGGACCTCGCAGGCCCACTCGTCCCCCAGCGCCGTGTCCGCGGCCGGGATGATCGCGTCCACGTAGGTGGGTTCCGCGGTCCCGTTGCGGGTCCACTGGTAGGTGTAGGTCAGCGAGTCACCGTCCACGTCCGGGTCCGCCGTGACCACCTGGCACTCCAGATCCTCGTCGTAGTGCAGGGGCGACGGATCCATCTGCAGCACCGGGTCCACCGGCACCGTGTTGTCGATGGTGACCGTGTTGGAGGTCAGCGGGAGGCCCTGGTCGAAGCCGTCGAAGGGGATCACCACGCAGTACACGTCGTCGAAGTGGTCGAAGTCCGTCCCCGTGAGCTGGTCCCCCGCGGCCGCCGACTGGGCGCCGGAGACCCACCACTCGTACAGTGCCCCCTCCGGATCGCCGTCCGGATCGAACCACCCCGACGGGGTGCACTCCAGCACCGAGTCCTCGTACGCCGTCGTCGGCGTGAGGACCACCGAGGTGTAGCTGGGCAGGGTGTTGCCCACCACCACGGTCGCGTACCCGGTGTCCCCCTCCAGGCCGCTGGGGTCCGAGGGGGTGGCGTAGCAGGTCCACTGGTCACCGGTCTCGGTCTCGGCGGCGTCGATGATCTGACCGGTCCAGGGGTAGCTCGTGCCGTCCACGTCCCAGGCGTAGGCGTAGGCGACCAGCTCGCCCTCGGGGTCCACCGATCCCGACGCCTGGCAGGTCAGATCGTCCTCGGTGTCCGGGCCCAGGGGATCGATGACCACCGACGGCATCGACGGCGGCAGGTTCTCGGGGATGACCGTGATGCCGATGCTGTCGCTGGCCTCGTGGCCGCCCGCGTCGGTCACGGTGACCACGAGGGTGTGGTCCCCCGGCACCAGCTGATCGGTCTGGAAACCCACCGCCCCGTTCTCCGCCGGCGCCGTCCCGTCCAGGGCGGACACGTGCAGGTCGCTCTCCCAGACCACGGTCAGCAGGGTCACGTCGTGGTCATCTGCGGCGATGCCCGAGAAGTTGACCGCGTCGTGCTCGTCGAACACGTCGCCGTCCGTGGGCGCGGTGATCTCGACCGACGGTGGATCGTTCACCTCGATCACCTGCACCGTCACCGACGCGTACCCCGCCTGGCCGTCGCTGTCGGTGACCTCGATCTCCACGGTGTGGGCCCCGACCACGAGCTCCGTCGTGGTCAGCGAGGTCCGCCCCTGCTCGTCGATCACGGTCTCCCCCAGCTCCTCGATCTGGGGGACCGCGTCCTCGTCGAGCCAGGAGGTGGACCAGCTGGCCACCAGGTCCTCCGGGGCGTCCTGGTTGTCCGTGGCGTAGGCGATGAACACCGCGGGCTCACCGAGGACGAACTCGGGGAGGGTGTCGCTGGCGTCGGGCTCGAGGATGGTCACGCTGGGTGGGACGGGGACGTCCTCCACCGTCTGTTCGTTGCAGGACAGGGCCGCGACAAGGACCAGTCCGGCGACCACGGCGACCGTGCGTCTCATTTCGGATTCCTCCTGCCCCCGCGCCGCCCGCAGCGCGCGCATGGGGTCCGATCGAGCATAACCCGCGTGGGATCGGGAGCACGAATTCAAATCTACGCCCACGGACGCTCGACCACGCCACTCGGGGCCGCGTTGTAGGTATCCTGGGGAGCGCTCTGGAGACGTCGGGAAGGAGAGGCAGATGCGCGCGAGTGTCGGGCTACTGCTGGTGGTGTGGGCCGTGACGCCGGGGGCGGGGGCCCAGGAGTGGTGGGAGCGACGGGAGATGGTCTGGCAGGAGGGGGACGAGATCCTCGCCAAGGGCCACGGCGCCACCGAGGAGGAGGCCGAGGAGCGGGCCCGCAACGCCCTGGCGTCGGCGCTGCGAAGGTCGTTGCCCGATCTGGACCCCGCGCTGGCTGCCCGCAGCGCCGTGGTCCGGGCGGGCCACCGGGACGGGGACGAGATGGCCATCCGTGTCGACTTCCCGGCGGTGTATGGCGAGGCCTGTCGGTCCGGTGCAGCCTGGTACCGCCGGGGCCTGGACATGCGCGAGGAGGACGACTCGTGGCGGGCGTTGGAGGCCCTGGCCCACGCGGTGTGGCTGCTACCCGGCGAGCCCAACCCCCTGCACGCCCTGGGTCTGCAGCTCTCGGACACCGGCCGCTGGGGGAGCGCCGCCGTGGTGCTGGACGCCGCCTGCGAGGGCCTGGAGGAGCCCACCCTCACGCTGCTGCGCGAGCGCGCCCGGGTCCACATGCTGATGAACGACCGCGTCGGCGCGAACGCGGCCCTGGAGGCGCTGCGGCAGCGGGACCCCACCGACCTGGTGGCCGACGAGATCGAGTCCATGGCCTACCGCCTGGAGCCCGGCACCCCGATCCAGCTCACCGAGGGGGTGGTGATGGTCAGCACGGTCCGCTCGATGGACGCGGAGATGGCGACCCGGTTCGCGGCCTGGGCGCTGCAGGACGACGCGGCGCGCAGCGCCCTGCTGCGGGCGGATCTGCGCTGTGACGGCGAGCCCGAGTCCGCCGTGGTCGACGGACTCGACCTCGGCGTTCTGTGCGCCTCGGAAGAGGGGACCTTCGCCTTCGAGGACCGCCACGGCGCCGACTGGACCCTGCGGTCCCGGTCGATCGCCGAGTGGGAGGCCGCCCTGGCCCACGCCGGACGCAAGGGCGTGGCCGACGACCTGCGGACGACGAGCAAGACCGTGTGGCTCGGCGGGCTGTACCCAGTGGCGGCGCTGCCCGCCGCCGACCGGCTGGACGAGGGCTGGGTCCGCATCCTCTACCACGGCGACGGGACCGTGCCCGACAAGGTCCGGCTGGTGCTGTTCCTGCGCTGGGAGGGCGAGGTCCACCGCGTCGACCTCGACGGCCCGCTGGGGCCCGAGGAGATGGGCTGGCCGGGCATGTTCACCGCACCGGAGCTGGTGCACCTGGTATTGTCCACCGCACAACCGACCCAAGGAGCGAAGTGATGCGCTTCCCGAACATCCTGGCCAGCCTGGTCTTGGCCACGACCCTCGCGGCCCCTGCGGCGGCGACCGAGATCCGCGTGGGGGTGGAGCAACCGGCGGCCGACTGCGGGCTCTGAGGACGGACCGGTCCGCAGGGTACTGCGGAGCAACTCAACGACGACACCTGGTTCGACTTCTTCGCCGAGGTGGTGCACGCCGAGGACCTGGACACGGCCGCGGAGCTGGCCTCCTGGGACGTGATCGTGCTGGGCGACAGCGGGTTCAGCACCGCCGACTGGGCCGACTTCGAGGTGGAGCTCGAGGTCTGGGTCACCGGGGGGGGCGGGTTGGTGGTGACCGGCTACGGCGCCCGCGCCACGATCTGCTCGCTGGCCCCCGGCGTGGCGGCGATGCTGCCGGTGGACTGCGACGAGAGCGTGGGAGACGAGGAGTCGCTGTCGCTGGTCGACGCCGGCCATCCGGTCAGCGACGAGATCTGGGACTTCACCCTGGACCCGGACACCTACATGGACACCTCCTCAACCCTGGCCAACGGCGGGGTGGGGCTGATGAGCTCCGCGGACGGCGACTGGGGGGTGGCCGTGCGGGATCACGGCGCGGGACGCGTGGTCTACCTGGCGCCGGTGTACATGGCCGCCAGCGGCGGCAACCCGACCCCCCTGCGGACCGGCGAGGGCGACCTGCTGCTGGAGGAGGCCGTGGCCTGGGCCGCCGGCTGCGTGGACGTGGACGGCGACGGCGACGACGACCAGCACTGCGGAGGCGGTGACTGCGACGACGACGATCCCACCCGCTTCGCCAACGCGCCCGAGCTGTGCAACGCCATCGACGACGACTGCGACGGCGCGGTGCCGCTGGTGGAGCTGGACATGGACGGGGACGGACTCGCCGAGTGCGAGGGGGACTGCGACGACGGCGACCCGGCCCTGAACCTGGACGACCTGGACCTCGACGGCTACGACACCTGCGACGGCGACTGCGAGGACGCCGACGCCACGCTGAACCTGGACGACCTGGACGGGGACGGCTTCTCCACCTGCACCTCGGACTGCGACGACGGCGATGCGACCCTGACACCCGACGATCTGGACGGGGACGGCTACTCCACCTGCGACGACGACTGCGACGACACCGAACCCGCGATGCATCCGGACGACGGGGATGGGGACGGCCAGTCTCCCTGTGACGGGGACTGCGACGACGCCGATCCGGACCGCTACCCGGCCGCTGCGGAGCTGTGCAACGGAGTCGACGACGACTGCGACGGCCAGCTGCCGGCGGACGAGGAGGACGCGGACGGCGACGGCAGCTCCACCTGCGAGGGGGACTGCGACGACGGCGACGCGACGCTGAACGTGGACGACGCGGACGGGGACGGCTACGACACCTGCGGGGCCACCAGCGGTGTGATCGACTGCGACGACGGGGACGCCGCGGTGAATCCGGGCGCAGCCGAGCTGTGCCACAACGGCGTCGACGACGACTGCGACGGTGGGATCGACGACCTCCCCGAGTGCGAGGAGGCGGACGACGACATCGGCGACGACGACGACTTCGCCCTGCAGCAGCCCGACGACTGCAGCTGCTCCTCGGCGCCGGGGGACCGACCGGCCGCCGCACTGGCCACACTCCTGATCGGGACCGCCGCGCTGCTCCGGAGGCGCCTGCCCCGCCGATGACCTCGGCCTCCCTGCTCTCGATCCACGACCGCGACGAGCTCGAGGCCTTCCTGCGCCGCGATCCCCTGCGCCACGTGTACGCCCTGGGTGACCTGGACCCCTTCTTCTGGGAGCGGACGGTCTGGTACGGCAGACGCGAGCGGGGGGAGCTGTCCGAGGTCTGCCTGATCTACGTGGGCCTGGCCCGCCCCTCCCTGCTGGCGTTCACCAGCGGCTCGGTGCACGGGATGCGGGAGCTGCTGGAGGCGCTCCGGCCCGCCCTGCCGCGGGCCCTGAACATCCACATGACCGAGGGGCTAGACGACCTGCTGACCGGCGGATGGGCGCTGACGCCCCGGGGGCGCTTCCTGCGGATGGGGCTGACCTCGCTCGAGCGGCTGGCGGAGAAGGACTCCGGCGACGCCGAGCAGCTCACGACCGCCGATCTGGGCGAACTCCGGGCCCTCTACGACCTCGCCTACCCCGACAACTTCTTCGACCCGCGGATGCTGGAGACCGGTGAGTACTTCGGCGTCCGCCGCGGGGGGAGCCTGATCGCCGTGGCCGGCATCCACGTCCACTCCCCCCAGACCCGGGTCGCCGCCCTGGGAAACATCGCCACTCACCCCGACCATCGACAGCAGGGCCACGCCCGAGCGGCCACCGGCACCCTCTGCCGTCACCTCCTGCGCACCGTCGACCACGTCGCCCTCAACGTCCAGGCCGACAACGGGGCTGCCGTGGCCCTCTACGGGTCGATCGGCTTCGAGCCAGCGCTGGAGTACCTCGAGTTCGTGGGGGAACCTCGGGCGCCCAGGTCACTGTACTGATTTCCCGGCGGGCCACGTACACTCGTCGGATCCGAGGAGGAACCCATGCCACGCCCGGTCCCGTGCCTTTCCCTGGCCCTGCTCTCCCTGTGCCTGGCGACCCCCGCCGCAGCCGTCGACTTCCTGCAGACCGACGCCGGGGCACCGGGGATGGCCGTGCAGGTCAACATCCTGCGCGACGCCGGTGGCTTCGATGGCTTCGAGCTGATCACCACGTCCTGCCCCGAGATCGCGGTGGGACCGGTGACGGTACACGACCGGGCCGCCGACCCGGCGAACCCCCTGGTCGGCAGCGTGCTGTCGACGGTGTTCTTCATCGACGAAGGTGCGGCGGACGCCGACTGTTCGGTCTTCGTCGACGGGTTCGCCCTCGACCCGTTCAACGACGGCATCGACAACCTGTTCACGATCTCGGCACCTCAGCCGGGTCCCGTGGACGGCGGCGTGGGCGACGCGGACGGCGCGGTGGACGGGATCATCACCGTCAGCTCCAGCCTGCGGACCGACGGCGGGACGCTGGTGCTGGACTCGCTGGTCGTGCCGGACGGGGAGACCCTGGTCTTCGACACCAGCGACCCGGTGCCCGCGAGCGCGGGCAACGAGGCCTTCCTACCGGCGATCCTGCTGGTGGACGGCGACGCGCTGATCGAGGGGACCCTGCAGGTGGCGGGGGCCGACGGCGAGGACGCCTACCAGGTGGCCTCTTCGGGAGGCGACGGCGGGCCCGGCGGAGCGGGTGGCGGCGTGGGCGGCAACTGCTACTTCACCAACACGGCCCTGCCCGGCGACGGCTTCACCGGCGGCGGCGGCGCCCCCCCCCCCCCCAGCCCCCCCGAACGGGCCCGGGGGGGGGGGGGGTAATGTGATTTTACACCAACCGGCCCGGGCCGGGGGCGGGTTTCCCGGGGGGGGGGGGCCTGACGGCCGCGAACTGCACCGACTACGTGGACGGTGGGATCGGCGTCGCCGAGATCAACGACGGATCCCACGGTGGCGAGGGCCTCTTCACCACGGTGGACAACAGCGCCGTCGGGTACGCCGGCGCCTCGGGCGGTGGCACCGGCGCCCCCTGGGGCACGGGCGGCGGCGGCGGTGAGGCGTACGTGGTCGCCGGTGTGGGCGGCTTCGGCGGTGGCGGCGGTGCCGGTCACTGCGATGCCAGCTCCTGGGGCGCGGGCGGTGGCGGCTTCGGCACCGACGGTGAGAACGGCATGGGCGTGGTCGGTGACGGCCCGATCAGCTTCCAGACCGGCGGCGCGGGCTACGCCAACGGCGACGACACCCTGGTGCCCCTGGCCGGGGGCTCGGGCGGTGCGGGCGGCGAGTCGGGTTCCGGCACCGGGGACGGCGCAGGTGGAGGTGGAGGCGGTGGATCGCTCCTGCTGCAGGCGGACTCGATCACCCTCGGACTCTCCGGCCTGATCGACGCGAGCGGCGGCAGCGGGGGTTCCACCAACGGCGTCAACCCGGGTTCGTCCACCGGCGGCGCGGGCGGATCCGGCGGCGGGATCCAGCTCGTCAGCCCCTCGATCGCCGGACTGACCGACGCGAACATCGATCTGACCGGCGGCTACGGCGGCCACAGCGGCGGCGCCACCGAGTACTACTCGGGCGACGGCGGCGAGGGCCGCCTGCGGGTGGACGGCCTCGAGCCGCCCGCCCCGGTCGCGGGCCCCTCCGGACTGGCGGCCACCGCCTGGCAGGGGGCGGCGATCACCGGGATCGCCGGCACCGAGATCACCATCGACTCGGCCGGGGACGCCACGCTGATGATCTTCGACGACGCGGGCGGCTACCTGACCGAGGTCGCCTTCAGCGAGGACGCCACCGAGGAGATCGACACCTACCTGGTCGGGGGCACCTACCTGCTGGTGCTGGTGGACGACGCCAGCGGTGTGATGAGTGCGGCCGGGGCCGCGGTCGTCGACTACGTGCCGGACCTGGACGGGGACGGCTACGGTGACGTGAACTACGGCGGCACGGACTGCGACGACGCCGATCCGGACGTGTACCCCGGAGCCACCGAGCTGTGCAACGCCATCGACGACGACTGCGACGGCGACATCGACGAGGACGACGCGGCCGACGCCCTCACCTGGTTCGCAGACCTGGACGCCGACGGCTTCGGCGACCCGGACGCGACGGAGGTCGCCTGCGGCCAGCCCGACGGCCACGTGGGTAACGACGGGGACTGCGACGACGGCGACCCGGACGTCAACCCGGACGCGGACGAGTACTGCAACGGCATCGACGACGACTGTGACGGCGACGTGGACGAGGACGACGCGGTCGACGCCACCACCTGGTACGCGGACCGGGACGGCGACGGGTTCGGGGACCCGGCGGTGGTCGAGGTCGACTGCGACCCGCCCCCGGATTTCGTGGGCAACGACGGGGACTGCGACGACGGCGATCCGGACCAGTTCCCGGGGGCGGACGAGTACTGCAACGGCGAGGACGACGACTGCGACGGAGACGTGGACGAGGACGACGCGGTCGACGCCGCCACCTGGTACGCGGACCTGGACGGGGACGGCTTCGGGGATCCGGCGGTCTCCACGCTGGCCTGTGACCCGCCCCCGGACTTCGTGTCCAACGACGGGGACTGCGATCCCTCCGACCCGGCCCAGTACCCGGGCGCGGACGAGCTGTGCAACGGCGAGGACGACGACTGCGACGGAGACGTGGACGAGGACGACGCTCTCGACATCCTGACCTGGTACCTGGACGCCGACGGTGACGGATTCGGGGACATCCTCCAGGGCACCGAGGCCTGCGACGCTCCGGCGGACCACGTGGCCGACTTCACCGACTGCGACGACGCGGACCCGGACCAGTTCCCGGGGGCGGACGAATACTGCAACGGCGAGGACGACGACTGCGACGGGGACGTGGACGAGGACGGCGACACGTTCTCGATCTGCGACGGCGACTGCGACGACGACGACCCGGCGATCCACCCGGACGCCGAGGAGGTCTGCGACGGTATCGACAACGACTGTGATCCGCTCACGGACGAGGAGGTGGACGGGGACGGGGACGGGCTGTCCGTGTGCCAGGACGACTGCGACGACGACGACCCGGCGGTCTACCCGGGCGCCGCGGAGGTCTGCGACGGCATCGACAACGACTGCGACTTGAGCGTGCCGGTCGACGAGGTCGACGACGACGGGGACGGCC
>CAZITQ010000295.1:0-9585 GCA_964542165.1 uncultured Rickettsiales bacterium | reverse complement strand
TCCAGCCCGAACAGTCCCCGTCGTCCAGGTCCACCAGCCCGTCGCAGTCGTTGTCCACGCCGTCCGAGCACTGCTCGTTCATGGCGGGGTGGACGGTGAAGTCCCCGTCGTCGCAGTCCCCCTCGCACACCAGCCAGTTGTCGCCGTCGTCGTCGAGCTCGTCGGCGCCCAGCGCGCCGTCGCAGTCGTCGTCGAGCCCGTTGCAGAGCTCGGGGGCTCCCGGGTACACGTCGGCGGCGTTGTCGTTGCAGTCCCCGCCGTCGGGCCCGCCGCCGCAGGCCATGTAGCCGTCTCCGTCCACGTCGGACTCGTTCTGGGGCAGCTGGCCGTCGCAATTGTCGTCCTGGCCGTTGCAGGCCTCGGGCAGGCCGGGACGCACGTCCGGATCCCCGTCGTCGCAGTCCCCCTCGCACTCGTCCATCCCGTCCCCGTCGTCGTCGATCTCCTCGGGGCCCAGGGCGCCGTCGCAGTCCGAGTCCATGTGGTCGCACTCCTCCGGAGCGCCCGGGTAGACCCGATCGTCGTGGTCGTTGCAGTCCCCCTCGCAGCCACGGACGCCGTCCCCGTCCCCGTCCTGCTCCTCGGGCAGCACGTCGCCGTTGCAATCGTCGTCCAGGCCATTGCATTGCTCGGGGGCGCCCGAGTAGACCGCCGGGTCGCCGTCGTCGCAGTCCCCCTGACAGGGGGCCTGGCCGTCCCCGTCGCCGTCGGCCTCGTCCGCGGCCAGGGAGCCGTCGCAGTCGTTGTCCACGCCGTCGCAGACCTCCTCCGCCCCGGGGTGGACGGCGGGATCCGAGTCGTCGCAGTCGCCCTCCTCGACGGTGAAGCCGTCGCCGTCTGCGTCGTCGGGTGAAGTGTCGTCGTCCCCCGTCGTGTCGTCGTCCCCCGTCGTGTCGTCGTCCCCCGTCGCGTCGTCGTCCCCCGTCGCGTCGTCATCCTGCACCAGCATCGCGCCCGGGCACCCCCATCCCGTGAGCGCGACGACCGCCAGCACAACCCATATCCGGCCGGGCATCGCTTCGCCTCCCACAGACCGAAGGGTAGCAGCTGAACGAGGACTCGTCTCTTCTGGGGCGAGGGTGACGGGGGGTCAGTCCTGGGGCGCCGTGGTCGGCAGCGGCCGCCCGGCGATGGCGGGCTCGTACCAGAGGAACTCGTCCACGATCGGCTCCGTCCCGGCGCCCCATCCCTTGGCCATGCCGGTGATCTCGTACACCGGGTCCACCACGGTGGCCGGCTCGCCGATGCGCGGGACGTAGTAGCCCAGCCGCACCCGCTTCAGGCTCAGGGTCTCCACGTCGTCGAGCTGCTGGCCGAGCAGGTCCCAGAGCTCGCCGCGCTCCACCCGGTTGACGAAGGAGCGCAGGGCGTCCCCGGGGGGCTGCGCGACGCCGATCTCGTCCGCGGCCAGGCAGCGGATGCCGTGGGAGAACTCCGCCGCGAAGTCGTCGCCGGGGAAGACCACCTCCACCCGCGCTCCGGGGCCGAAGGCCTTGCGGCCGTCGATCCGCTGCTCGAGCACGGCCACCTGGTGGGTCAGCAGCGCATGGTCACCGGCCGAGCCACCGGCCTCGCGGTAGCGGCCGTAGACCCCCTTGCGGGCGAGGGTCACCGGTCCCACGTCCAGGGCGTCCATATCGTCCAGCATCTCCTCGGCGGCGTGCAACAGGGCCGCGTGGGGCATGGGATGGATGTGCGCAGCGTCGTCTCCCATGAATCGGAGGTCGACGAACTCCCCCGCGCCGTCCGGGTAGTGGAACAGGTGCCGCCCCCGCTGGGTGACGTGCATCACCCCGGGCGAGTGGGCCAGCTCCTCGGGGGTGCCGTAGGTGTTGAACTGCACCATCATCGACTTCAGATCGATCGGGGCGCAGCTGAGGGCGACCTGGTAGGCGGTCACCTTGGGCGGCGCGAGGACCGGCCGGACGCTCTCCAGCTCGGGTGCGATGGTGACCTCGAACTCCATGGTGTCCAGCGCCAGGTCCGGGGACAGCCCGATCTCGAAGGCCGATTCCGTCTCCCCCAGCTCCCCGGCCGACTCGACGCAGCCCGCAAGGCCCACCAGCAGGACCCCCACCCCCAGCAGCCCGGCCCCGATCTGCCACGCGATTCCTCGAACGCCGTCGATTGCCCAGTTTCGCTCCAACATCTCGTCTCCCTCCCGGGGATCCGGCATGGATCCCACCGTGGACCTCAGGGCCCACACCGCAGAAGCGTTGCAATCCGGGTGCCAGAACCGGCGCTGGTGCGGCGGCGCCTTTCTTGCAATCCTTTCCGGGCACCCCCTGACGGTGCGTCCGGGATCGGAGTCCACCGATGAGCAGCTTTCGGGGCACGGAGCGCTTCGAGAAGGTGCGTCGCCTGGGTGCGGGCGGCATGGGGGTGGTCTACGAGGTCTACGACCGGGACCGGGAGATGCGGGTCGCGCTCAAGACCCTGCGCGACATGGAACCCACCGCCCTGTACCGCTTCAAGCGCGAGTTCCGCGTCCTGGCGGACATCAGCCACCCGAACCTGGTGACCCTGTACGAGCTGATCTCGGACGAGGGCCTGTGGTTCTTCACCATGGAGCTCATCGACGGGACGGACCTGCTGACCCACGTGTCCACCCGACCGCCGGGTCGCGTCGGCCAGACGGTGGGCACCGAGGACCCCACGCTGGTGGGTGGCGCGGGGCGCCTGCGGCCGCTGTACGACCTTCGTCGGCTGATCTCGTCGCTGCTGCAGCTGGTGCGGGCCCTGGGGGCGCTGCATCGTTCGGAGCGGGTCCACCGGGACATCAAGCCCAGCAACGCGATGGTCGCCCGCGACGGGCGGGTCGTGCTCCTGGACTTCGGCATCGTCACCGACATCTCCGGGGACACCCGCCAGAGCACCGACGCCCAGCTGCTGGGCACCACCGCATACATGGCCCCCGAACAGGTGGAGGGTCGGCGGGCCAGCCCCGCCGCCGACTGGTACAGCCTGGGTGCCGTGCTCTACGAGGCGCTCACCGGGCGCGTCCCCTTCGAGGGCCCCACCTACAAGGCGTTGATGGCCAAGCTGACCGGGGAGCCGGCCCCGCCGTCGGCCCTCAAGCTGCCCGCTCCGGTGGACCCGGAGCTGGAGCTGCTGTGTTTGGACCTGCTCCAGCGGGACCCGGATGCCCGCCCTGGGTACGACGAGATCCTCACCCGACTGGGTGCACCGCAAGAGAGCACCAGCGAACGGCTGCACTCTCCGGAGTCGTCGGGGCGCTCCTCCTTCGTGGGCCGCAAGGCGGAGCTCCGCCTGCTCGAGCAGGCCCTGTTGGACTCCCGGGAGGAGGAGGGCGTCGGCGTGCTGGTGGGGGGGCGGTCGGGGATCGGCAAGACCCGGATGGTGCGCCACGTGGTCGAGACCTGGCGCCGGGCACCGCCGGCCGGACTGCCCGCGCCCCTGGTCCTGTCCGGGCGCTGCTACGTGCGCGAGAACGTGCCCTACAAGGCCTTCGACGGCATCGTGGACGCCCTGAGCCACGCCCTGCTGCTGATGCCCCGCCAGGAGCGCAGGCAGCGGGTACCCGCGGACACCCACCAGCTCGCCCGACTGTTTCCGGTCCTGCAGAGGGTTCCGGGCGTGGCCGACTCCCCGCGTCACAGGCCGACGATCCTGGATCCCCAGGAGCGTCGGGCCCGGGCCTTCGAGGTGCTGCGCGAGCTCCTGTCCCGCCTGTCCACCGATCGCCCGGTGGTGCTGGTCCTCGACGACCTCCAGTGGGCGGACGCGGACAGCATGGAGCTGCTGGCCGACCTGTGGCGACCGCCTGGGCTACCCCGCCTGCTGCTGATCGCCTGCTTCCGCGAGGAGGAGGTGGAGAGCGCACCCCTGCTGCGGGCGTTCCTCGCGCGTGTGTCAGAACGCGCGGACGTGCGCCGCCTACCCCTGGGACCGCTGACCTCGGACGAGAGCGCCCAGCTCGCCCGGCGCCTCCTCCGGCGGGGCGGATTCAACCCGGACGCCCCCGGGCTGGCGGTGAGCAAGCTCGCGGACGAGACCGGCGGGAGCCCCCTGTTCGTGGGCGAGCTGTGCCGCTATGCCATGGCGCGGGCCGCGGCAGCCACCGGGGAGCGGTCCTCGGAGCGGGCGTCCACGGATGGTGAGCTGGCCCGCAGTCTCCCGGCCAGCGGGGATCTGTCCGTCACCTTCGAGAGTGTGCTGCGGGCGCGGATGCGACGGCTGCCGGACGTGGCCGAGGACCTGGTGAAGCTGCTGGCCGTTTCGGGGGAGCCCCTGCCCCGCGAGGTCCTCGCCAGCGCCATCGAACGCCACCCCCGAGAGCTGGAGCGGGCCATCGCTCGGCTGCGGGTCGAGAGCCTGATCCGGGAGGTGGGGACCGGCAGCGAACAACGGCTGGACGTACACCACGACCGCATCCGGGAGGTGATCCTGGCCGAGATGGCTGGCGACGACGACCGGTCGCGCCATCGCCGCCTGGCCGCGGCCCTGGAGAGGTGGGAGAGGGCCCCCGTGGCCGCCCTGGCCCGGCACTGGCAGGCCGCGGGCGAGGAGCACCGGGCGGGTGAGTACGCCCAGGACGCGGCGGTCCAGGCCGCCGAGAACCTGGCCTTCGAGCGCGCGGCCACCCTCTACCAGATGGCGCTGAGGTACACGGATCCCGAGGGGCCGCGCTCCCAGGAGCTGCTGGAGTCCATGGGGGACTGCCTGGTCAACGCGGGCCGCGGCGCCGAGGCCGCCGAGGCCTACCTGGCCGCTGCCGAGGGGCCGAGCGAGGGGCCCTGTCTGCGCCTGCGGCGGCAGGGCGCGGAACAGCTGCTGAAGACCGGCTACATCGAACGGGGCCTGAAGGTGACCGCCGAGGTGCTGGCCGCCCACGGCCTCAAGCTCCCCCGGTCCACCGGCACCGCCATCGCGACCATCCTGTGGTACCGCGCCCGGGTCCGCCTGGGTGGCTTCCGCTGGACCGAACGGTCGGTGGAGGAGATCCCTCCGCGGGAGATCGAGACCCTGGATGCGCTGTGGTCGGCCGCCTGCGGCCTGGCGATGCTCGACCCGATCAAGTGCACGGCCATGGGGGTCCAGGTGCTCCACCGGACCCTGCAGATCGGCCTGCCGCGGCGGGTGGCGATCGCCTTCATCTCCGAGGCCATGATGCTCGCCAGCCAGCTCGGCCGGCGGACCCCGGTGACCCGCGACCTGGAACGCCAGGCGATCCAGCTCGCCCACCGTCTCGAGGATCCCTACGTGCTCGCCTTCGTCGACCTGCAGCGGGGCATCGCCGCCCTGCACGTGGGCGAGTGGGCCACCTGTCTCGACCTCCTGCTGGGGGCCGAGAAGCGCTTCGTGGACGAGTGCCAGGGCGTGTCCTGGGAGCTGGTGCTGTGCCGCGAGTACATCCTCTACTCGCTGGTGGAACAGGGCCGTCTGGACGAGCTGGGCAACCGGATGCACACCTACCTGCGCGACGCGGAGCTGCGCAAGGACCGGTTCGCCGAGGGCATCGTCAAGTGCCGCTTCACCCACGTGTGGCTCGCACGCGACGACGTCGCCGGCGCCCGGGCGCTGCTGGACGGCGTGCTGGAGACCTGGCCCGAGGGCTGGATCACGCTGCAGCACTACCACGTGCTGCTCTCCCAGGTGGATCAGTGCCTGTACGCCGGCGATTCCGTGGGAGCTGGCGAGCTGCTCGACCGGGAGTGGCCGACCATCCGGACCGCCCCCAACGCGCGCATCCCCATCGCGCGCCTGGACATGCAGTTCCTGCGGGCCCGCGTGGCTCTGGCACGGGCCGTGGCCGACGTGGACCGGGAGGCCAACCTGGCCCGGGCACGACGCCTGGCGCGGAGGATGACCGACCGCTTTCCCCACGCGGGCGCCTTCCGCGGTCAGATCCTCGCCGGGGCCGATCGCCTGGGTGGGGACGCCGGGAGCGCCCTCTCCCGGGCCGAGGAGGCGGAGGCCGGGTACCGGGCGGCGGACATGAGCGTCCACGCGGCCGTGATCCGGATGGCCCGGGGGCAGCTCCTCGGGGGGGACGAAGGCCAGGCCCTCCTGGACGCCGGTCGCGACGAGATGACCCGGGTGGGCGTGATCCGCCCCGGACGGATCGCCGCGGTGTACGCCCCCGGCCTCGTGGATCCCTGAGTTCCCCCGCGGAGCCGCCCCATCGCACACCGGTGTGGTCAGGTCCTGCCCACAATGGTGACCAAGGGTCGACCACAACGGTGAACGATCTCCGCGCTTCTCCCCGCCCCCCCGGCCCCCTCCCCTCCCCGGACGCGACATCTCGAGCGCCGAGGGGATCTGGCACGGCCCCTGCAACTCCCTGAGGACAGCAACGGGGGGAGGACGCAATCCAACAGGTCGGGTGGTCCGGGGTCGGGCGCGTGGGCCCGGTCAGCCCAACGGAAAGGGGGGCGCCGTCCCCGACCCCCGACGGCCTGGAGAGGAGGGAGATGCCCTACGTACCTCGACGATGAAGGACTCATCGATCCTGCGATCCCTGGCATGACGCGACGCTCGAAAACCATGGACACGATGAAGGAGAGAGAGATGACGATTTTCCGCTACACCTCGGTACTGCTCGTTGGCCTCGCGCTGTTCGCCCTCGGCTGCGACACCCCCGAACCCACCGATGGAACGATGGACACCATCCTCGCCGAGCCGGGGGACCTGGAGTTCGATCCGGCCCTGGCCGACGGCTACCTGCTCGGCGACCACGTGGAGGTCCAGCCCGGCGTGTGGGTCCTCGAGTCCGTGCTCGAGGAGGGCGAGATCGAACTGGTTGCGCCCGAAGACATCGACGTCGACCTGGACGACCTCTACCTGGCCGCCTCGGACGGGCCCTCCCACTTCACCTGCGGCGCCGTCGACCGCGACCAGTACGCGGACGCCACCATCAACGCGTCCCTGTTCTCGGGCAATCCCGAGTGGGCCGGCGAGCTGATGGCCGCCAGCGTCTACGAGGTGCGGCCCGGCCTGACCATCAACGCCGAACTGGCCGTGGTCTCACTCGACCAGCTGGCCCCGCGCAGGATTCGCCAGAACGACCTGCGCGGCTACGTGTGGATCAACGGCAAGTACGTGGGCTTCCTGTACAACCGCGCCACCGGTCGCGAGGGCATCGCGGCGACCGGCATCTTCACGGCCAGCTGCGTGGCGGGTCAGCTGGACGTGGCCGTGGTCGCCTCCCACGCCATGTTCGACATCGGTCACCCGGGTCGACTCACCGTCGCCCGTCCGATGTTCGCCTCGGTGCACTGCTGCGCCCCGTAGACGCGGGACGACCTCCGGGGGGGGCGGGCTTCGGTCCGCCCCTCCTTCGTTTGGGCCCCGGAGGGAGATCAGTGGATGGCGTCGAGGGCGAGAAGGTAGGCGCCGGGGCCGAAGCCGCACATGGGCACGCTGCCCTGGTACTCGTACCCGTCGTCCCAGCCCACGTGGGTGTGGTCGGCGTCGTCCTCGGGGGTGTAGGTGCCGTCGCTGAGCAGCTCGCCGATCAGGTCGGCGTTGGAACGGGCCAGGAGCGTGACCCAGTCGACGATGGTCTCGGCGTTGGCGGTGAGGTCCGGTTCGCCCAGGGCGTCCCCCATCCGCGCCATGGCGGCGGCCATCCGCAGGTCGATCACCACCCATTCCTGGTCGTCGTACCAGGGGTGGGGATTGGTGGTGCCGGTGCCGTCGTCGTTGCGCAGGAATCCGGGGCTGCCGTTGGTCATCCCCAGGTGCTCGTGCAGGGCCATCAGGGTGCCCTTGGCCATCGCCGAATCGGGACGGTACACCCCCAGGTTGACGGCCTCGATCACCGAGGCGTCGTACGGCCCGCAGAATCCGCAGACCTCCTCGGGCGCCGAGCCGAGCACCGGACAGGCCTCCCCGTCGAAGGTCTCCTCGAACACCGGCCCGTCGGTGATGTTCAGCAGCCCGGAACGGATCTGGTCGGCCGCCTGCTCGTATGCCGCGTCGCCGGACAGCTCGTGGGCCACCCGCAGGCCGTGCACCGCCTGAATCGCGCTGTAGCTGAACTGCTTGGCCCCGTTGGGGAAGCACTCCCCCCAGTGGCGCTCCCAGATGGAGGAGTCGGGGAGCAGCAGGTCGTTGCTGGGGTCGATCACGGCCACCAGCACGTCGGCGACTCCCGCGAGCACGTCCGGCAAGGTGTCGGCCTGGAACTGGGTGTCACCGGACTCGTCCAGATAGGCACCGTAGGCCCACAGGAATAGGCCGAAGTCGTCCAGCTCCACGTTGGGGCCGGCGTCGGCGCCGTCGGGACACCAGGCCCCGTCGCTCTCCTCGGTGCCGTCGCCGTAGTAGCGGCAGGCGGAGATCAGGTAGTCGTTGAGCCCCCAGTAGCTCGCGTAGTGGCCGGCGTCTCCGTCGATCATGAACTGCAGGGCGTCGCGGGCCTCGTCGTGGTGCCCCGACCGGGCGAGGGCGACGATGGCGTACGCGGCGTCCCGGGGCCAGCTGATGTTCCAGCCGCCCGGGGGGAGCGAGGCGAGGATCTGACCGTACCCGGGCCCCGGCTCCCGCACCTGGCCCATCTTGAGGACGGCCGTGGACTGACGGTAGACCGCGGTCTCGTCCGCGGACAGTCCGGGCGGGGGGGTCTCGACCGCGTGGTAGGCGTCCCAGAAGTCCTGTTCGTCCGTCACCAGGTCCTCGGCCGACCGGCCGGACAAAAAGGCGTCTACCCGGCCGGCCAGGCTGGCGTCGTCTTCGCCGTAGCCGTTGTGGGAGAGCACGAATCCCGCCCAGTCCTCCTCCCCCGGATCGAGGGTGCCCCCGCCCAGGGCCCACTGGAGACCCACGGCCACGTCGTCCCCCGACACCAGCTGGTCGCTCAGGTCGGAGCCCGCCGTCAGCAGCATCCAGGGGTTGTGGTCCGCGTTCCCAGCGGGGGCAGCGGAGCGGTGGGTCGGCGCGCCGATGGAGCGGTGGTACAGCCGGTCTCCGTAGCGGGTCTCCAGCACCCCGTCCCCCCACTCGGACACCGTCTCGCCGTCCGCGCTCCCCTCTCCGCCTGCGTGGAGGTTCTGCAGCGAGTACAGGTCGGCGGAGACCGGGGCGCCGCCGGTGTTGGTGGCGTGCCCCACCACGACCAGGTCGTAGCTTCCTCCGTGCATCGGGGCGAACAGGAAGGTCTCCAGCTCCACGTCGCCCACCTGCTGGACCAGGCGCACCATCCCCGTGCCGTTGACGTAGCCCGCCTCCGACTCGGCCACGTCGCCGAGCCAGGTTCCGCTCCCGTCCACGCGCAGCCCCAGGTAGAGATCGAAAAGCAGGTCCCGGGTCCAGGTGGAGGGGGTCGGCTGGGCCATCACGTGATCGGTGAAGGTGATCAACCGGTGGGCCGGGTCGATGGTCCCGCTGCTACCGTCGGCGAAGGTGGCGGGGACACCGGTCAGGTCCACGGCGTAGGTGGCGCTGACGAACCCGTTGGACGTGGGCAGCGCGAAGAACGACCGGTCCACCGAGGGCGGCGCGGGGAGCTGGGGGAAGCCCACGTCACAGGCGTAGCCCAGGTCGTCGTCCTGGTCGTCGTCGCCGGTGTCGTCGTCTCCCGTGTCGTCGTCCCCGGTGTCGTCATCGCCCGTGTCGTCGTCC
>CAZITQ010000294.1:0-9725 GCA_964542165.1 uncultured Rickettsiales bacterium | reverse complement strand
TTCGACGAGGATCCGGACCCGGGGCACCGGCTGCTGGACCGGGTGCGGGAGAGCACACCGGAGGTCGTGGGGCTGGTCGACGAGGACGTGGAGGCGTTCTGCGAGGGTGTGGCCCGGGCCCGGAGGGGCGCCGGTGACTTCCTCGACCGGCTGCTGACGGACCTGCGGCTGGAGGAGTACGACCTGGTCGGGTTCACCGACGTGTACATGCAACAGACCGCCGCCCTGGCGCTGGCCCGCAGGATCCGGGCGGCGCACCCCCAGCTCCCGATCGTCTTCGGAGGCCCCAACGTGGAGGACGCCCTGGGCCGGGAGCTGATGCGGCGTTTTCCCTTCGTGGACGCCGTGGTGGACGGCGAGGGGGAGGCCGTGTTCCCCGAGCTGGTCCGGCGGCTCTCGGCCCGTGAGACCCTCGACGACCTGGAGCGGGTGGTGACCCGATCGAGCCTGGCGGGACGGGACGTGACCCCCCTCCCCGTGGGACCACCCCCGGCCCACCTGGCGGAGCTGGACCGGCTCCCGCTGCCGTCGTACGACGACTTCTTCGCGCAGTTCGAGGCCGCGGACGTGCCCCCCGAGTACCCCCCCGTGCTGATGTTCGAGACCTCCCGGGGGTGCTGGTGGAACCTGCGCTCGCGCTGCGCCTTCTGCGGCCTCAACGGCCGCTACCTGCAGTTCCGCAGCAAGACCGTGGACCGCGCGATCGACCAATTGCGGCAGCTGCTGGCGCGCCACGGCTCCCACGGCATCGCGCTGGCGGACAACAACCAGACCCCCGCCTTCCTGCGGGACTTCGGCGCGGGCCTGCGGGAGCTTGCGCCGGAGGCGCCGGTCTACCTGGGCATCCGTCCGACCCTGGGGAGGGACCAGCTGCGGGACATGGGACGACTGAAGGCGACCCGCTTCATCGTGGGCGTGGAGAGTCTGTCCAGCGACGCCCTGCGCCTGGTGGGCAAGGGCACCACGGCGGCGCGCAACGTGCGGTTCCTGCGCACGGCCCGGGAGCTGGGTCTTCGTGTCGAGTGGAACCTGTTGTGGGGTTTCCCCGGAGAGGATCTGGAGGCCTACGCGGGGCTGCTGGCCCGCCTCCCCCTGCTGAGCCACCTGACGCCGCCGTTCCGGGCGGTACCGGTGCAGCTGCACCGCTTCAGCCCGATGGTCGAGGGCGCCCAAGAGCTCGGGCTCGCCCCCCTGACCCCGGCCCCGGCCTACCGGGACGTGTACCCCTTCGCCGACGACGTGCTGCTCAATCTGAGCTACTACTTCGCCTTCCCCGAGGCACACCGCCGCCGATTCGCCTCGGTCGGGGACGATCTGCTCGACGACGCGCGCCGCTGGCGGTCCGAGCACCCCAACGCGGGCCTGCTGTGGTTCGGGGGCGGAGAGGCCGCCGATACGGTCGTGGACACCCGCCCGGCGGCCCGTCGGGAGGTCACCCGCCTGTCCCCGGAAGCCGCGGCGATCCTCGATCACTGCCGACGCGAGCGGCCCATCGACGAGGTGATCGAGGCCCTGTGCACCTCGGGCTCGCGCGCGCCCTGGCGCGAAGCCCTGGACTCCGTGGTCGAAGACGGGTTCCTGGTGGAGCTGGACGGGCTGGCGGTGTCCCTGCCCCTGGACCTGCGCAAACGCGCTGACAGCTAGCCAACGCCTCCATCGCACGCGTGGTACCATGCGCCCAGCGCGCCCGAGCGCGCCCGCCCCGCGGGGGACCGAGGACCGGTGAGCGACCAGGATTCCCACAGCGACCCGACTCGTACGCGGACGATCCCGCCCAGCGCGCCGACCCTGTCGGCCGGGTCCTGGAGCGACGAGAGCCCCAGGGAGGCCAAGCGCCCCCGCCTCAAGGTGGGCGCGACCATCAACGGCCGCTACGTGGTGCGCAAGGTCCTGGGCGAGGGGGGCATGGGCGTCGTGTACCGGGTGGACGACCCCCTCCACCCCGATCGACCGGTGGCCCTCAAGACCATCCTGGCCCAGATGCTGGACGAGGACCGGCTCGGCATGTTCAAGGCCGAGTTCGAGACCATGGCGCAGCTGCGCCACCCCAACATCGCCTCGGTCTACGACTTCGAGGCCGCGGCGGACAGCGACGACTACCTGTTCACCCTGGAGTTCGTACCCGGCCGCGATATCTACGAGGCCACCCGGGAGGGGGAATGGCGCCGGATCGTGGACCTGCTCGTGCAGGTCTGCCGCGCGCTGGCCTACATGCACTCCCGCGAGGTCGTGCACTTCGACCTCAAGCCGGGCAACGTGCTGGTGACCGACGACGGGCAGGTCAAGGTGCTCGATTTCGGCCTCGCCGGCGCCCGGGCCCGGGCCGGGAGCGGCCGCGCCTTCGGTACCCCGTCGTACATGGCCCCCGAGCTGGCCATGGGCGGGGACGTGGATCACCGCGCGGACCTGTACTGCCTGGGCATCATGGCCTACCAGCTGCTCACCGGTCGGCTGCCCTTCGAGGGTGACTCGGTGGTCACCCTGGCCTTCCATCACTGCTACACCGACCTGGAGTTCGACGAGGAGAACCTGGCGGCCCTGCCGGTGTGGTTGCGGGCGGTGGTGGAGCGCCTGTGCGCCAAGGAGCCGGCGGACCGCTTCCGCACCGCCAACGACGTGATCGTCGCCATCTCCCGCGAGGGCGGGCTCGACTACGAGCTGGACACCGACGAGACCCGCGAGAGCTACATCCTGTCGTCGCGCTTCGTGGGGCGCGAGACGGAGCTGACCCGGATCAACGACTTCGTGGGTGGGCGCCGAAAGGGCCTCGGCCAGCTACCGCCGATGCTCCTGATCGGCGGCCAGAGCGGCATCGGGAAGTCCCGCCTGATGCGCGAGGTGCGCTACCGGGCGCAGCTGGCTCGGCACAGCTACGTGCAGACCGACTGCTACGAGGGGGTGGCGTCCGAGTTCGCCCCGCTGAACGCAGCGCTGGAGCACGTGGTGCGCCTGGCGGAGGCCAGCGGTCAGCTCATGTTGCTCGAGGAGTACGGGGGCGCCCTGGGCACCCTGGATCCCTCCCTGGCCGAGACGCTGACCCTCAAGGATGTGGCGTTCCATGCCTCCCCCGAACGCCAGCGGGCCCGGATGCTCGAGCAGGTGGCCGAGTTCCTGGTGCGAGTGGCGGACGCCCACCCCTACATCCTCTACCTCAACGACCTGCACTGGGCCCGCGCCGGCACCGTGGATGTGCTGGTTCACGTGGTCCGCCAGGTGTCGATCCGCGAGAGCCGCGGCGAGCCGGTGCGCGTCGCGGTGCTGGGCTCCTTCCGGGACGACGAGGCGGCGGGACGCCCCCTGGAGACCCTGCTGGAGAACCTCGCCAAGCGGGAGGGTTCCCGGATCCGGCTCACCGCGCTGGGGGCCAAGCAGGTCTCGCGCCTGCTCGGGTCGATGCTGGGCCTCGAGGGCATCCCGGCGGCCTTCGCCGAGCGGGTGTTCGCCGAGACCGCGGGCAATCCCTTCTTCGTCGAGGAGGTGATGCGCTCGCTGGTCGAGAACGGCTCGGTCTTCATCGAGCGCGGGCAGTGGGCCGCCAGCGAGGAGATCGTCGACCTGGACATCCCGGCCTCGGTCACCAACGTGTTCCAGCGGCGCCTGGAGCGGCTGGACGTCGCGGCGCGCCGGGTGATCGAGGTGATGGCGGTCCAGGGCCGGCCGGCCCCCGTGCGGGTGCTGACCGCCACCTGTGGGCTGGACCGGTTCGAGCTCTACGGCGCGATCAACGAGCTGGATCACCGCCAGATGGTGCTTCGGCAGCCGGGCGAGGAGCTGGCCTACCACATCACCCACGACCGGATCCGCGAGCAGATCTACGACGATCTGGCCGACGAGCACCGCCGGGGCCTACACGGCGACATCGCCCTGGCCATCGAGGAGCAGTACCCCGAGACCCTGGACGACCACCTGTACGCTCTGGCGGACCACACCTGGCACGCCGGGCGGCTGGACAAGGCCGCAGGCTACTGCCAGGCCGCGGGCGATCGGGCCAAGGATGCGTACGAGAACCAGCTGGCGGTGGAGTTCTTCCGGCGCTCCCTGGAGATGCTGCCCGACGGCGAGACCGAGCTGCGGCGGGACCTGACCGAGAAGCTGGCGGACCTCTACCTGCTCACGGGGCACTACGACGAGTGCCTGGCCTGCTGCTCCGAGGTGGCAGACAGCACCGAGGACCAACTGGTCCTGGCCCGCCTGGAGCGCAAGGTCGGCCGAGTGCACTGGCAGACCGGGGACATGGACAAGCTCATCGCCCAGGAGTGGAACGCCGTCGAGCTCCTGGGCGGCCGCCGGGTGAGGGGCAACCTCGGATTCGCCGCCGGTCTGGTCTGGAATCTGACGATCCACCTGCTGCACCGCGCATTCCCGCGGGCCATCAGGACCGAGTCGGATCCCGAGCGCGCGGGTCGCACTCTGGAGCTGTCCGCGGCCTACCTGGGGCTGACCGACGGGTACTTCGTCACCGACGCGGCCTACATGCTGCTGTGCGTCCTGCGCGCGACCAACCTCGCCGAGCGCGTCCGGTCGTCCAAGGAGCTGGTGGAGTGTTACTGCAACGTGGGCTTCTTGTACCTGATGCTCACGATGTACGACACCGGGACCCGGATCCTGGACCGGGCGGTGGACATCGCCCAGGAGCTCGAGACGCCGTTCCACGAGGCCTATGCCCTGACCCAGCGGGCCTACTGCCACCTGTTCACCGGTGAATACGAGGCCGGCGCCGCCCTGGCACTACGGGCGCGCAAGTCCTTCCTTGTACGGGGTGACGAGGCCCTCCTGGTGTGGGCCCACGGTTGCCACTTCTACACCCTGATGTACCAGGGCAAGGTGGAGGCCGCGGCCCACTGCGCCGCCGAGGCCATCGAGACCCTGCAGGTGATCGAGCGCGAAGGGTCGCTGAAAACCGCGTCGGGCATGTACACCGCCCACGACTGGGCACGGGCGCTCCAGGGAGACGAGGAGGTGCTGGATCGCCTCCGGCGGATGATCGACTTCCTCCAGCAGTCCGGGGAGCTGATCACCCTGGACCTGGCCCTGGTCCAGGCCGGGCACGGCCTGCTGGCCCTGGGCCGGACGGAGGAGGCCCTCGAGGTGCTGGAGCGGGCGCGCACGCTCAAGGAGGACCACCGGCTGGTGTTCGACGGGCTGGTGTGGATGTACCCCCTGCTGGCCCGCGCGATCCTGGAGAAGGCCCGGCGGGCCGGTCGCCCCGGGGATCCGGCCGCGCTCAAGGCGGCGCGACGCCCGGTGCGACGGGGCCTGCGTCTCGCGCGCCGGTACCGCAACTATCGCTCACCGGCGCTGCTGGCCGAGGGCCTGCTCCTGTGGGGCCGCGGACGCCACGATCGGGCGCGCGCGCTTCTCCGAGGCCATCGAGGCGGCGCGGGAGATGGATGCCAAGCTGATGCTGGTGGAGGCCTACTACGAGGCCGGACGGTGTCTTTTAGACGACGACTCGGAGCACGAACTGGCCAGCTCGCACCTGGAGACGGCGCTCATGCTGGCGCGGGACTGCAACCTCAAGCCGTACGAGGAGCGGATCCGCGGACTGCTGGGGACCGAGTCGCTGGACACGGCGACCCGTTCACAGATCCTTCATCTCTGAAACCGGGTGACCCGCCCGGAGATCAGGTCGCTGCGCGGCGATCGCCCACGCTGGCCTCGGCGGCCTTGATGGCTGCCTCGGCGGTGTCAGGATCGATGTTCTTGAGCGTCTCGATCACATCCGCAGGGACGTCGAAACCCTCGTCCGCGATCACCCCCTCGGGGTCCTTGAGCAGCCGTGCCCGGAACTTCGGGTTGTTCACGGCCCGCCCCACCAGCTCGTCGTAACCCTTCTTCGGCATCTCAGTGCCTCCTCGCGGACCATGTTGGGCCAGCCGTCATCACTTTTCAAGCATCGCGTGGAACAGTCCCTCGAACAGGGCCCGCTGGGTCTCGGCCATCATCGCGATCCGGCGCTCCGCGTCCGCGGCAGCCTCTTGCAGGCCGATGTCCCTGGCCAGGCCCGCGGCCCGCTCCAGGGAGGTCCTGGCCTCGCCCACCACCGCGTCGTAGCCGCCCCCCAGGACCAGACGCTGCCGCAGGACCGCCGGATCCCCTCCCCCACCGTACCGCTCCGTGACCCGCGTCCGCCGACCGGCGACCAGGTCCGCCTCGGCGTCGCACAGGTCGTGGAACCGCTGGTGCCCATCCGCCAGCGCGACGACGTAGGCGTCGAGCACAGTCAGCGCCTCGTCGGCCCCCGCCGCCGCCAGGGCCGCCGCGCCCGGGAGGACCAGCGGTCGGGACCGATCCAGGAGTTGCCGGGCGGCCTCCTCGTCCAGCGCCGCGCGGCCCCGGTTCACCTCCACCTCCAGCAGCATGGCCTCGCCGTACCGGCTCCAGCGGCTCTCCGCCAGCGCGGAGAAGGCCTGCGAGGACCCGGCGATCCGGTGGACCAGCGCCAGGTGTCGCACCAGGAGCGCCTCGGCCAGGAGCATGGCGCCGGCGGGATCCCCCCGCCCCTCGTCCAGCAGGTCGTCCTGGTGGCGGTGGTGGAGGTAGCCCGCCAGGGTGGCCTCCTGGAGCTGGGCCCGGGCCCCGTCGGGCAGCGCCTCCGTCCCCGACGAGGCCCGGTCCACGCACCATGTGGGCAGCTGGACCACGGGGAAGGCGCGGGGATCGAGGAAGTAGGCGGCGCCACCGGAGTCGTCGAGATCGAGGCGGGTGGTCAGGTCGTCGAAGGCGGCGCGCTGCTGGGGACCCAGCGAGGCGCGTATGCGCCGTAGCCCCCCGGCGACGGCCTCGGCCCAGGGGTCGTTGGAGGAGCCGCTGGCCGTCACGCCCCGCCTTCGTCGCCGTGCGGTTCGAGGTAGCGCGGCCGGTAGCTCATCTCGTCCATCAGCCGCTCGAAGTCGTCGCGAGCGATGGAGCAACGCCCGCAGTCGTCCTCCACGCGGGTGTCCGCTCCGGGGATCCACGACTCGGTGGGGTCCAGAGGATCCTCGTAGACCACCCGGTTCTCCTCCTCCTGGTAGGACAGCACCCTCACCTTGTGGGGGAGCACGAAGGGGAAGTCCTCGGGATCCATGTGCTTGAGCGGGGCTCCGGTGTCCAGGGTGACGAAGACCGGATCGCCCCCCGCCAGCGAGCGGGTGAGGATGCCCCAGCCATCCCGCTCCAGCGACGGCGCCCTGGAGGTGTCCAGCCCCAGCCTCGCCAGCATCGCGGCGGCGCGCGCGGCCTCCCTCGACAGGGTGTCCCAGCGCTGGCCGCTCAGGGACTCCAGCAGACGGTTGAAGGCGGTCAGGTCGACGCCCGTGCCGGTGTTGATGCTGGCGTCCAGGTTCGAGCCCACCTCGAAGTGGCCGTCGATCGTGTTGCGGTAGTCCAGCTCCGGGTAGGCCCGCTCCATGGCGGCCACCTGGAACAGGCGACTGACCGGGCTCCGCCAGGCCTCGGTCCGGGACCAGACCAGCGAGGACTCGTCCCGGGAGATCTCCTCGCCGCTGGCCATGCTCACCTTGCCCGGGGGAGACATCAGCCCGGTGACCAGCCTGGCGTACTCGGCGGGCTGCCGGTCGGCGAGGTAGCTCTCCAGTGAGGTGACCGCGCAGGTGCCCTTGTGGCCCTGGTTGATGCGTCCGGGATCGACCAGGTTGCGGATCAGCCCCCCCAGGAGGCGGATCTTCCCCGGCACCGTGGCCAGGGACGGGGCGACCTCTGCACGTGCGGCGTGAAGCAGGCTCTTGGCGAGGCTCTTCTTCCGACTGTCGCGGTCGAAGAGGGCACCGCGGCGGGCGAGTTCGTCCACCCCGTCGAGCACCCTGTCGGCCCAGTGATCCGGCGTCTCGTACGGCGGGAGCGGGTAGTTCTGGTCGACCGGCGCGCGGAGGGCGGACCTGAGGACGCGCGCGACGTCGTCGGGGGTCAGCGTCTTGGCCATGTCCGACCGAACCTCCATCCCACCGCCGGTGGCCCCGAGCACATCGCCACCGACCCAGGCACAATATACGGGATTCCTGGTGGGCTGCGGAAGGCGACCACCGGGGCTGGAGGTCCCCCGTGCACCGTTTCACCCTCCCCGTTCGCACCGAACGCCTGGCTTCTCTGCTCGCGGCCTGTCTGGCCCTCTCGGCGGGGTGCGATCCGGACCCCGATCCTCCGGCCGACGACGACGACAGCACCGAGGTGTTGACCGATATCGACAACCTGCCCGGCGGCAACCCCCTGGTCCCCGACGTGGCCATGTACCCCTTCCCCTCGGACTTCTACCTGACCGCGGACGAGTCGACCGTCACCGGACGACGGACCGCCTACTCGGACGAGGCCCTCCCTCCCCTGCTCGCCGCATCGACCCTCGAGGCCGCCGACGGGTTCTCACGGGCCCCCGCGATGCTGGCCTGGTTCGACGGAGGCATCGACCCCGAGACGCTGCCGGATCCGGACGACCCCTCGGCTGCGATGGCCGACGCCTCGTCGGTGTGGGTGGTCCGCGAGGGGAGCTGGGAGCGGGTTCCCCTGCTGGTGGAGCTGGACGCCAACGCGGAGACGCCGGCGCAGCAGGCCCTGATCATCCGGCCCATGGACTCCCTGGATGCGTCGACCGGGTACGTGGTCATCCTCCGCGACGGGCTCCGTTCTCCGAGCGGAGATCCCCTGCCCGTGAGCGACGCGTTCCGCGCGCTGAGAGACGACATCGCCACGGATTGCCCCGAGGTGGAGTCCCAGCGGGGGGACTTCGCCCTGGTCCAGGCGGCCATCGAGG
This sequence comes from uncultured Rickettsiales bacterium, assembly GCA_964542165.1. GTDB lineage: Bacteria > Myxococcota_A > UBA796 > UBA9615 > CAYRNR01 > CAYTBN01. Next base: position 979 of record CAZITQ010000294.1, on the reverse strand, counting down.
CCTCGGGGGTGCCCCCCGACGAGGTGGTCCTCGCCTGGAGCTTCCACACCCGCTCTGACGAGGCGCTGCGCGCCCCCCTGCTGGCCATGCACGACGTGGCCGCGGCCTGGTCCCTCGAGGGCTGGGTCGTCGACAGCGACGGCTGGGACGAGGACGGCGAGAACCGCCTGATCCGCGGGCGCTTCCCCACCCCCGACTTCCTGGGCGAGGACCAACGGGTGGTCCTGGACGCGGACGGCGCCCCGGTGGTCCACGGCACCGCCGATGCCCCCTTCCTGCTCACCATCCCCGCTTCCGTGGCCGACGAGACCCGACCGGTGATCGCCTTCGGCCACGGCTTCTTCTCCGCCATCGAGGAGCCCACCTGGAGCTCGCTCAACGACGGGCTGCGGGAGTGGCGGATGAGCGCCCTGACCACCGAGTTCATCGGATTCAACGAGGCGGATCTGGTGGCGACCATCGCGATCCTGGGCGCCGACTTGAACCGCACCGACGTGATCATCTCCCAGCAGATGCAGAGCCAGGCCAACTTCACCCTTCTGGCGCGCCTGGCCAGCGAGGAGCTCGCGGCGGTGGTGGAGGCGGAGGACGGGACACCCCTGCTGGACTCCAGCGCGGTGCACTACATGGGCATCTCCAACGGCGGGACCCAGGGGATCCCCATCCTGGCCGCCTCGCCGGAGTACACCCGTGGGGTCCTGGTGGTCCCTGGCGGCGCCTGGACCCACATGATCCAGCGCGCGGTACAGTTCAACACCCTGGGGGGCTTTCTGACCGAGCTGGTGGACGGGCCGCTGGAGCTGCAGCTGGTGCTCGCGCTGCTCCAGCAGCTGTTCGATCCCATCGACGCAGCGGGCTGGATGGAGCCCCTCACCGGCCAGCGCCCCCCCGGACGCCCGCCGGTGGCCTTCGCGATGCACGAGGCGGTGGGGGACTGCCAGGTGGCCAACATCCTGACCGAGTGGATGGCCCGCGCCGG
>CAZITQ010000293.1:6365-9762 GCA_964542165.1 uncultured Rickettsiales bacterium | reverse complement strand
CCCGGAGACGACGACACGGCCGCCGTGGACGCGGACGGCGACGGCTGGGACGAGGACGAGGACTGCGACGACGGGGACAACGCGGTCTACCCGGGTGCGCCCGCCCTCTGCGACGGGGTGGTGGACAACGACTGCGATGGCCTCGACGACGGCAACGAGACCGACACGGATGGGGACGGGCTGAGCGTCTGCGACGGCGACTGCGACGACACGGACGGATCCGCGTACCCCGGCGCGACCGAGGTCTGCGACGGCCTGGACAACGACTGCGACCTGGCGATCCCCGCCGACGAGGTCGACAGCGACGGCGACGGGGTGAGGTTGTGCGACGGCGACTGCGACGACGCCGACGGCGCGGTCTTCCCCGGGGCGACCGAACTCTGCGACGGGATCGACAACGACTGCGATCTGGCCGTGCCGGGCGACGAGGTGGACGCCGACGGCGACGGATTCATGGTGTGCGCCGGCGACTGCGACGACGGCCGGCCCGACGTCCATCCCGGGGCGACCGAGCTCTGCGACGGCATCGACAACGACTGCGATCTGGTGGCCAACGCCCCGGACGAGGAGGACCTGGACGGGGACGAGGTCCTGGCCTGTGCCGGGGACTGCGACGACACGGACCCGACCCGCTTCCCGGGCAACCCCGAGGAGTGCGACGGGGTGGACAACGACTGCGACCAGGTCCTGCCGGCTTCCGAGGAGGACGCGGACGGCGACGGGGCCATGGTCTGCGAGCTGGACTGCGACGACACCAACCCGGCAGTCTACCAGGGGGCGCCCGAGATCTGCGACGGCATCGACAACGACTGCGACCATGCCCTGCCGTCCGACGAGTCCGACGACGACGGGGACGGGCAGGCCGAGTGCCAGGGGGACTGCGACGACGGGAACGCCGGGGCGTACCTGGGGGGGGCCGAGGACTGCGCGAACCCGGGCGACGAGGACTGCGACGGTAGCGAGGACTGCGCCGACGGCGACTGCGATCTGGCTCCTGCCTGCTGCGTCGACGACGCGTATGAACCCAACGACGACGAGCCCGAGGCAACCCCGGTCCCGGCCCCGGCGACCTTCGCCGGCTCACTGTGTGGAACCGGACAGGAACACGACCACTACACGATCGAAGACCTGCCCTACCAGTCCTACGTGGTCTACGAGGTCTGCGCCGCGGACGGCGACGTCGAGGTCGAGTGGATCCGCATGGACGAAGGTGTCTACTCCTCCACCGAGGACGACGCGACGGTGGTCGCGGGCAGCTGCGAGCAGGTGACCGGCCACACGGCCGAATGGGCGACGGGCACCGTGCTCCACCTGACCGGCAGCGAAGTAACCTCCTACACGGTGGAGATCTCCCTCCCCGCCGAAGATCCCTACACCGAGTGTTTCAATGGATTGGACGAAGACGGGGACGGGCTGACCGGCTGCGACGAGATGGACTGCGCGGACGCGGATCGCGACACGTGGCTCAACGAGGACTGCGAAGGCAGCTACTGGTCCATCGACTGCGACGACCACGATCCGGACGTGGGCGCGCCCGCCCACTGGCAGCTCGAGCAGGAGGGCGACGAGTGCCACGACGGCAAGGACAACGACTGCGACGGAGAGTTCGACTGCGGGGACACCAATTGCGCGGACGACGATCCCCTCTGCCTCGAGATCGGGTGCCGTCCAGAAGACCAGGAGGCCAGCGAGCCCAACGACGACGCGTTTTCGGCGCAGGTGATCGGCCTCGGTGAGGTGGCGGAGGGGGCAGTCTGCGCCCTGACCGACGACGTGGACTGGTTCCGGCTCAACGGGATCGCCGAGGGAGTCGAGATCCGCTGCACGCTGGACTGGCCCTACGATCTGGGCGGGCTCATCATGACCGCCTACCGGTTCCACGCCGGATACCCGGACGGCTACGACTACGGCGTGTTCCAGGCCTGGGACCACACGCCGCCGGTGGTGGAGGACAACGAGACCCTCGACTACCAGGCGGGGGACTGGGTCATCAAGGTCGAGACCATCAACGACAACGAGGAGGACTCGACCACCTACACGCTGACCTGCGTCCAGATCGGCGGCGTCGCCGTGGAGACCGATTGCCAGGACGGCGTGGACCAGGACCTGGACGGGGACGTGGACTGCGACGACGCGGACTGCGTCGGCAACGACTACTGCCCTTGCATCTCCACCGGGGTGATCGGCTGCAACTCACCCATGGCCATCGACGTCGGTTCGGGAACGGACGACTACTGGAAGTACCCCTGCACCACCGAGGGCTACCTGGGTACCGAACAGGTCCTGAGCTTCACCGCCCCGAGCGCCGGCGACCACACCTTCGCGATCACCGTCCAGGCCTACGGCGGCCCCAGCGACGACCTGGACATGCACGTGCTCGACGCCGAGACCTCCTGCCGCTACGGCACCTGCCTGGGTTATGGGAACGCCGACTACAACTCGCCGGCCACCGACAGCGTGTACCTGGACGCCGGCCAGCAGGTGTTCCTCGTTCTCGACGGCAAGGAGGGCGTCAGCGATCTCATCGACGCCCAGGTCCTGGTCGGCTGCCCAGGGGGCTGTCCGGACGCGGACTTCGACGGCTACCCGGACGAGGCCTGCGGCGGCACCGACTGTGACGACACGGACTTCCACATCAACCCCGGGATCGTCGAGCACTGTGATTACGAGGACGAGAATTGCAACCCCTACGACGAGCCCTGGGAGCTGCAGTGGCGGGACTGGGACGGGGACGGGGAAGGAAACCCGGACGTGATGCTGGACCTGACCTGCGGCCAGGTGTCGGGCTACGTGTTCAACGACAGCGACTGCGACGACTACGACCCCGACCAGAACACCGACGCCACCGAGATCTGTGGCAACAACGAGGACGACGACTGCGACAACCAGGTGGACGAGGGCTGTTTGCCTGCCACCGAGACCGCGTGCGACGACGGGGTGGACGACGACGGGGACGGGGACGAGGACTGCGACGATCCCGACTGCGCCAACGACCCGGTCTGTGTCGCTGTCGAGGACTGCAACAATGGCGTGGACGACGACGGGGACGGGGACGAGGACTGCGATGACGCCGACTGCGCCGCCGAGCCCTACTGCCAGAACTGCGAAGTCGGAGATTGCTGCTACGGCGACACCCTGGTCCTGGAGCTGCCGCAGGACAGCTACGACGGCTACCTGGTGGCCAACTGGGACGACTGGGACGGCCCACGTGGCATCGGCTACTACTTCGACGACATGGAGTTCGAGGGGGGTGCAGGAGAGGAGATCACGCTGCAGATCACCTCGGCCGACTTCGACCGGATCCTCTACCTGCTGGACGAGGACTGCACGGTCGTGGGGGGGGGGCCCCCCCGCCCCCGCCGCCCCGCGCCCCCGCCCCCCAGCGCACCACCACCCC
>CAZITQ010000293.1:4335-6355 GCA_964542165.1 uncultured Rickettsiales bacterium | reverse complement strand
GGACTGCAGGTTCGTGGCCCCCTACACCGAGGGCGGCCCCGGCGAGGAGTCGAAGATCGAATACACCCTGCCCGCCACCGGCGTGTACACCGCCATCGTCACCACCCAGATGCCCGGCGAGACCGGGGACTACCTGCTCGAGCTGAACCCCTCCCCCCCGGGCGCCGAGACGAACTGCTCGGACAACATCGACGAGGACGAGGACGGGCTCTACGACTGCGACGATCCCGACTGCGCCTACGACCCGGCCTGCGTGCCCGAGGAGGTCTGCGGCAACGGGTTCGACGACGACGGGGACGGGTACACCGACTGCTACGACGCCGACTGCGCGTACGAGGCGGCCTGCCTCTACGCCACCGAGGCCTGTAACAACGGCATCGACGACGACTGGGACTACCTGGTCGACTGCGACGACGGCGACTGCGGCGCCGACCCGGCCTGCCTCCCCGACGCCGAGGTCTGCGACAACCAGTACGACGACGACGGCGACGGCGCCGAGGACTGCGACGACCCCGACTGCGACGCCCACGTAGCCTGCGCCCCGCCCGAGATCTGCGACAACGCGCTGGACGACGATCTGGATGGGTACGAGGACTGTGACGATCCGGATTGTGTGAATGATCCGGCCTGTGTGCAGGTGGTGGAGGACTGTGGGAACGGGGTGGATGACGATGGCGACAGCTATCTCGACTGCGTCGACGACGACTGCGAATCCGATCCTTCGTGCGCCGACGAAGATGGGGATGGGCTCAACGACGACTTGGAGTTCTACCTGGCGGAACGATTCCGACCCGAGCTTAGATTCGATTCCGGTGAGGAATGCAACACTCGTGATTCCTACTGGGCGGTCGAGCAAGGGCTCTACTCCGCCGAGTACTCCGTATTCTACGCGTTGGCCTATGTAGAGGATTGTGGCATCGAAGGAGCGGGAGAGCACCGGGGTGACACGGAGTTCGTCGTCGTGAACATCTCGGGCAGCCAACAGGGCGGCTGGGAGGCCGAGAAGGTTCTCCTATCTTCGCACTTCAAGACGGGATCAGATGCAACGAAGTGGTACTACACCCAGATACCTTACTTCCCAATCATCTCCGTGAATGGCGACCATCCCGTCGTATACGTCGGGGAAGACAAACATGCCAACTACGCTGAGGCGGGAGCAAACTTCCCTGACCACTACGACGGTCTGGGCGATGTTGAGTACGCCGAGGTCCTAGCTGACCGAAACCTCGGATTCGCAGACAACGATCGAATCGAGGTCATTGGAGGTGAGGAGTGGTTCGGCTACGGCCCACTCGAGTTCTGTGGATGGGACGAATCATCCGTCGACGCCAACGACCGCGATGACTGTGCGGGATCGCCACTCGGAATCTTGCCGGACAGCGGCTCGATGGCGAACACCTACTACTGTCAATTGGTCGATTGGAGCGGCGGTTGGCTCGTGGACGACGACGGAGACGGCGAGATCGACCGTGAGGTCGACTGCTCCGACGGGCTGGACAACGATGGTGACGGGTCCACGGACTGTGATGATTGTGACTGCCTGGGTGTAGATCCGCTGCTCGCAGGGCCGGATTGCCCCTACATCGAACTGGAGGTGACCGACGTGAGCGCCGACATCTACACGGTATCTCCGGGGGACCCGATCGAGATCCACTGGACGGAGCACAACAACGGCCGACACGATGCGCCCGCGCACTCGATCTACATCGTGCTCTCCGTGAACGACACCATCTCGATCAGCGACGAGTTGATCTGGTACGGAGCCACACCCGCGGACCTTGGAAACGGAGAGTCAGAGTCGTACTACATCACTCAGTACTGCCCGTGGGTCTCCCCCGGCACGTACTACCTCGGCGTCATCGCCGATTACCTGAGTCTGGTCGACGAGACCAACGAGTTCAACAACACCGGGCACGCTACGACGATGGTGACCGTATACTGACGAGTCATGCGGCTCGCTCACATGTTTCTTGCTCTTTCGCTATGCGCGTTCGGCACGGCTGCCATGGCAGCCGGGCCC
>CAZITQ010000293.1:0-4325 GCA_964542165.1 uncultured Rickettsiales bacterium | reverse complement strand
TTCTCTCGGGGTGTGGCGCCGTCGGCCTGTGCCCCCCGACCCGCCCCCTCCCCTCCCCGACCTCCTCCACCTCTCCTTCGAGCACCAGCCCTCCGGCGCCTCGCTCGACTGGGCCGTCGAGGCACCGAAACCCGGTCCCCAGGAGATGAAGCGGATCGACATCCCGGACGGCGGGGCATTCGAGGTCGAGGTGGTGCTCGAGCCGCTTCAGGACACCGCCGGGGGGGCGATGACCACGGTGGTGTTCCAGGTCGTCGAGGTGACCAAGAAGCGCAAGAAGGAGAAGCGGGAGCTGGTGATGGCGCCGGTGATCGCGGCGCTGGTGGGGCAGCAGGCGCGGGTGATGCAGGGCACCAGTGACGGGTACTCCATCGCGCTGACCGCCCGCTACGAGCCCTGGGCCGGCACCGTCTTCGTGGACGGCGACCAGGTGATCGCTTGCCGGGTGGGCGGGGAGATCCGCGAGGGCTACGACTGCCCGGTGGGTCGAGTGCGGACTGTGGGACCGGTACCCCCCGAGGCGGGGATGATCTCGATCCCCACCGGCACCGGATCGGTATGGGTCGACCCCGGCTCGGTCGAGCCCTGCCCCGACCTGCGCTCCCTGCGGGGCCAGGAGGCCGGCGGAGGCCAGGTCGGCGGCGCCATCGAGGAGTTCCCCACCGACCACGCCCGCTACCGAAAGCTCATCGGCGAGGCCCTGGGCATCGAGGAGATCCAGCTGATCCAGCTCCTGCGGGTGGATCTGGAGAACGACGGGGTCGACGAGGTGCTCTTCGCCGCCGACAGCCACGGCGGCGAGCGGCCGATGACCGACGCGAACGGATCCGCGGTCTACGAGACCTACTCCGTCGTCGGCCTGCGCAAGGTGGTCCAGGGCAGCGAGGTGGCCACGGTCACCCTGTGGGAACACCGGGGCACGGTGGACTGGGAGAAGGGCTTCCCCGAGCTGGCCGCGGGCAAGCTGGCCGGGTTCACCGACATCGACCTGGACGGCAAGCTGGAGATCGTCGTCACGTCCACCGGCTACGAGTGGTGGGACACCACCCTGTACCGGGTCGAGGGCACGGAAGCCACCCGCCTCGCGGGCTCCGGCTGCGCGATCTAGCCCGCAGCACCCGACGGAGATGCCGATCGAGGAAGGTCCCGCTGGGAGAGAGTCCATGTCCGAGAAACACCCCGCCCGCTTCGAGGGTCTGGCGGGCATCCGCTTCGCCCGGATGCGGGTGACCCTGGATTGCCCCGAGTGTGCGTCGCCGATCCCGGTCAACGGGGTCGTCCCCCAGGTGCTGTGCGGCAGCTGCCAGGCGGTGGTCGAGCTGTCCGGCGAGCTGGCCTGGAAGCGGATCCTGCGCTACGGCGGCGGTGAGAAGTGCATGGAGCACGGCATCCTGATGAACAACAAGGCGGTGGCCGCGCTCGACTATTTCCTGGCCTACCGCAAGCGCGGCAAACGACTGTACCGGCGCCACCAGGCGATCCTGCTGGAGGTGGACGACCACCCTCCCCGCTGCCACGGCTGCGGTGACGAACTCGATTCCGAGGCGCTGGCCGAGGAGGTGCGCAGGGAGCGGGACGACGTCGACGCGTTCTGCCCGGGCTGCGGCGAGGCGATCCCCATCCGCGGCCCGGGTCGCTGGGACCGGCTGGCCCAGCGCAAGGTCATCGCGGTGATCGGCGAGACCGCCCCCCGCGGCGACCTCCACGAGCCCCAGACCGACGAGGCGATCCTCTTCTCCTGTCTGGGCTGCGGCTCGGCGCTCAAGGTCGACGGTGCCTCGCCCCGGCTGTTGACCTGCGAGTACTGCGACGCCACCTCGTATCTCCCCGACGCCCTGTGGCTCCGCCTCCACCCAGCCCAGCGGAAACGGCCGTTCTGGTTCCTGATGGACGTGGACCGGGGGGAGCTGGTGCGGACCAAGGCGATCGTGGACTGAAGCGAAGACGGATCTAGACCCGGAAACCTAGCCCGCTTGTCTCACCACCCACGCCTACTGTGGGCCGCAGTCGGCCGCTTGGCGGCCTTCGGCGCTCATGCACACTGTCGGCGTCCTCGACGGGCTAACAGCCCGCCTTCGCCCACCGCCAGCGCACCTGAACACCGCCTGCGACTCCTCGCCACGCCGCGCGTGGTGAGACAAGCGGGCTAGTCCCCCACGAACGGCAGGACCCGCCGCACCTTGCCCGTCTTGGGATCGGGGCCGATCCGGTCCACCTGCTCGTACGTGATCTCCAGCGGGGTTCGCAGCCGGGTCCGGTCCAGCTCGCGGCCCACCTCGGCGCGGACCTCGTCCATGTCCAGGGTCTCGCCTTCGGCGGCCTCGACGCGGACGAGCAGATGCTGGCCGCTGGTCTGGTCCACCTGGTACTCCCGCACGGCGGGCACCCGGAACATGGACACCACGAACAGGTAGGGGTGCAGCAGCTCCCGCTCCCCGTTGTCGTCGAGCAGCCAGATCATCTCCTCGGTCCGCCCCTGGACCGACTCGAGCATGGTCAAGGGGGATCCGCAGGGACAGGGCTCCGGCGAGAGGGTCACCATGTCACTGACCTGGTAGCGGATGAACGGCTGGGCGTGGTTGAAGAGGTTGGTCACCAGCATCGACCGCCCCTGGGTCCCGGCGGGGACCGGGTTCAGGGCCTCGTCGACCACGTCCACGTGGACCATGTCCTCGTTGATGTGCATGTTGCCGTGGGTCGAACAGCCCCGGGCCAGGGGCAGACACTCGCCGGTGCCGTAGGTGTCGATGACCGGCAGGTCCCAGGTGTCCCGAACCAGCCGCCGCACCTGGGGCAGCAGGGGCTCGGACAGGGTGGCCACGGAGCGCCTCGGCGGGCCGTCCAGGATGTTCAGCCGGCCGGCCTTCTGCTCGTACGCCAGGGCCGCGATCACCGACGGGTAGCCGATCAGGAACCAGGGCTGGTACTCGTTCAGCTCCCGGACCAGCTCGTCGAGGGGGGTGAACAGCGAGTAGATCCGCAGCTCGAAGAAGACCTTGGTGGCCTTCGGCATGTACATGAAGTTGGTCACCGACGGGTAGAGCCCGCCGTCGATGACCACGATCGCGAACTTCGACTTGTCGGGATTCACCGCCGCCTTGAGCGCCGTCCAGGGGGAGGCCGGCCGGTCGAAGCCCCGCACCAGCCCCACGGCCTTGATCCGCGAGAACGCCTCCCGGTCGTAGACCATCACGGTCGCCTGGCCCGTGGTGCCCGAGGTGTGGAAGACCACGTACTCGTCCTGGAAGTACTTGCCGAAGTTGGCCGGATCCTTGACCCAGGCCTGCATCTCGTCCAGCCGCAGCGAGTCGTCGGTCAGGAAGTCGTGGAAGTTGGCGACCAGGTCGTCCTTGGTGACCACCGGCAGGTCCGACGGGACCACCCTGTCCGGGTCCACCCCCTGGTAGAGCCGCGCGTAGAACTCGGTGTGGTCCATGGCGTGGCGGACCATGTCCCGAAACGCCCGCAGCTGGAGCGCCTCGAGGCTCTCCCGGTCCAGGCGGCCGTTGCGCCGGTAGGTGACCAGATTGCGGATGATGTCGAGGGCCTCGCTCATGCGGCGTCCCCCTGCGCGGGGGGCGAGGCGTCCGCCCGCGAAATGAGATCAGCGGTCAGCGGTGAGAGCGGGACGACTCAGGGAACGAACTGGAAGGCGTGCAGCTCCATCACGAAGCTCCACGCGTCGTTCACGTTGTCCCCGTCCAGGTCCACGTCCATCTCCCGATCGTCGATGAATTCCATCAGGGTGCCCACCCCCGGCACCTCGATGTCCTCGATGTCCGCCTGGACCATGGCGCCGTACAGCAGCAGGTCCACCGACTGGTAGTCCACCGCGAACTGGCCGCCCATGCCGCCGTCGTACAGCGGGATGATCATCGCGCCGAAGGCCAGGTTGAGGGTCTGGCCCTCGTCCAGGCTCTCGATGTTCCGGTCCCCGTCCTGGGTGAAGTCCATCACCGCCGGGACCCCGTTGGGATCCCAGCTCCACAGGTCGCCGGTGGGCTCGCCGACGCCGAAGCTTCCGGCGAAGCTGGAGATGCCGTCCGGATCCGCGTCCGGGCCGAAGAGCAGGATCACCGAGTCGCCGTCCGGAGGCAGACCCTCGTCCTCGATCATCCCCGAGAGGAACTCGTTGTAGACATCGCTCTCGAGGAACTGGGTGATGGAGATCCCGTCCACCACGTAGCCCGGGTAGGTCAGATCGGTGCAGCAGGCCTCGGTGGTGTCGTCGTCCCCGGTGGTGTCGTCGTCCCCGGTGTCGTCGTCCCCGGTGGTGTCGTCGTCCCCGGTGTCGTCGTCCCCGGTGTCGTCGTCCCCGGTGTCGT
>CAZITQ010000292.1:0-9881 GCA_964542165.1 uncultured Rickettsiales bacterium | reverse complement strand
GGGGCGGATTCCGGAGATACCCGGATCATGTGGGTGCAACTGTCAAACCCGGGCCAAGCGAGAGGTCGAGGAGTTCGTCGTCCGCACCGCAATAGCCGTCCGTACCCGTGGAGTCGTCGCCATAGAGGTCGTCGTCTCGGTCCAGGAACAGCGTAGGCCGCAGTCCCTCGTCCTCTGCCCCATCGCAGTCGTCGTCGACGTGGTTGCACAGTTCCTCCGCGTCGGGATGGACCAGGGGATCGGCGTCGTCGCAGTCGTCCCCGTTGTCGGCGACGCAGACATCCGAGCAAACGTCGGCAACGCAGACCTCCAGGCATATCAATCCGCATGCGGGGAGAAGGGCGGCCGGATCTCCGAATCCATCCCCGTCCCGATCCTCGTAGTACGCGTACAGGGGCAGACCGCTGTTGACCGTTCCATCGCAGTCGTTGTCCAGATCGTCGCAGATCTCGGGCGCCGCTGGGTTGACCAGGGGCGCGCTGTCATCGCAGTCGCCTGCGATGAGACGCCACCCGGATCCGGGATCGGAGCCGTCGCACACGCTCTGGGTGATGTCTTCGTCGCCATACCCGTCTCCGTCCGCGTCCTGGTACCAATCCACGCACTCCTGGGCAGTTGCGGGCAGCGCCACCAGAGCGAGGAGCGTCGCCAGAGATGTCCCAATCCACCAACATGGATTGCGATTCCCGGACACGGGCGAGAATGATGATGCCTGGCTAGCCATGGAACGGACACCTCCGCGGGTTCTGCCGGCCGACGCACACGCGAGGAGCGTGACAACAGTTGGGAGCGTTCTCCCCTTGTATCGGTGGCTCTTCCCCTACAGGTGCGACGCTACCAGCGAACATTGCCGCCGTGCAATTGGATGGTCGATTTCTGTCCGTGGTGCCTCCGCCCTGGTACTCTCTCCGATTGACCGGGAAGAGGTGATCCCTTGCCGCCAACCCGCCATCCTCTCTTTGGGCCCCTCCGCGCCATCGCCCGCCTGGAGCGAGCAGGCGACGTCCGTCCTCCCCGTCTCACAGAGCCCGGGCACGAGAAGTGGCACCGGATGCGGAGAAAGCTTGGGTGGCGGGACCTGATCGCCCTGCTGTTCGAGGATCTGGCGGACGCATTCCCATATCCGTTCGATCTGGCGTCGTGGGGCGAGGATCCGCGCGCCGGGCTGCAAGAAGGCGAGGCGGAGGCCCTCGTGCTCGCGGCGGTGGAGCCGGACGACGCGGACACCTTGACCTTCCTGCGCCAAGCGGCGCGTGCGATGGGCCTGCAGGGGGGAGGGGAGATCGCGGACCTTCCTCGGGCCCAGCCGGGGCAGGCGGTACTCGAACTCCCCGGCTCCGGGGGACGGATCGCGGCCTACCAGTGCCTGCAGTACGACGATCTGTCCTTCCACGATCCCTTCCTGTTCGTGGCCGACACGGACGCTGAACGAGTCCTCGTGGGGCTCGCAGCCGTCGAGCTGAGGGCCAACCCGCCCCGGGTGCTCACCAGCGACCAGCTTCGCCAGGCCATCGAGGACGGAGAGACCTTCGCCCGCGTGTTCGGCGTCCGCGGGGACGAGCGCGGCGCGGCCCTGGCCGACGAGCTGGGGCTGGAGGTGCGCTGGGCGTGAGCGATGATTTGCCCCGGCTGACGTCCTGGACGCGGACCCTGAACGAGGAGGACGCCCTTGCCCTGCTCGACGAGGCGCGCCCTTGCATGGCGCTGGACGAGTGGGGGGAGCTGGGCCACCGGATCCTGCCCCAGACGGGCCGGGACCGCCGCACTGAGACGATTCGCATCGTCCGCGACGAGCTGCTGGACCACGACGACGGCCGGATCGCGGACAGCGCGTTCTTGAGGCTGGTCCAGGACGGCAGCCCCCACCGCCGCCTGGGCCTGCTGTACGGCCGCTTGCTCTACGGGCGCCCCCTGGTCCACCGAACGCTGGACGCGCTGGTGTGGCCCGCCCTGGACCGCGCCGCCGAGCCCCTGGCGCCCCACGACGCGGCGTGGGTGCCCCGCGACGCCTGGGACGCCTTCCTGCGCGACACGCTCCACGAGAGCACCGGCCCGGCGTCCTTCCCCAAGACCCGCTCGACCCTGCAGCGCGTCCTCGCGCGGGCGGGCGTTCTACGATTGGAAAGGGGCGACCAGACCGCGTCGCCCCACGAGGCCCACGCCCAGCGCTCCCGCCCCGACTCCCTGGCCTACGCCTGGCTGCTGGCCCACGAGCTGCGCGACCGGGACCGCACCGAGGTCCCCGAGTCCTGGGCCCTCGCCGAGGCCTTCGCCGCCCGCCTGTTCGCCCCGCCTGAGGGCCACGACCTCGCCTGCGTCGAGGCCGGGGTTGCCGCCGGCCTGCTGCGCCGCGGCTACCTGGCGGGTCAGGCCCGCCTGCACCCGGGGGAGGACCGCTGATGCCCGCCCGTCACGTGCCCGTCGGCAAACCCGTCCACGACCGTGAGGCCCAGGGCATCGACGCCCTGGTCCGCGCGCTGCCGGACCGCTACGTGGTCTTCTCCAACGTGGAGCTGCCTACCGGCGCCCGCGACGGCCAGACGTACGAGCACGACGCGGTGGTGATCGCGCCCCACGCCGTGTTCGCCGTCGAGCTCAAGAGCTGGGGCGGCAAGGTGACGGGCAACCGCGACCGCTGGACCCTCGAGGACGGCGCCATCGTCCGCTCGCCCCTGCCGCTGATCCTGTCCAAGGCCCGGGTGCTCAAGGGCTTCCTTCAGGCCCACGACCGCTCCCTGGAGGCGATCTGGGTCCAGGGGTTGGTGTTCCTGACCGCGCCTGACGCCCACCCGCGGATCAGCCCCGACTTCGAGAGCCTGGTCTTCACCCGCCAGACCCTGCGCGCGACCCTCACCGACCGCGCCTGGCTCGGCCTCAACCGCCTGCCCGGCCGCGGCCAGCTCAAGCACGTCGAGCGGATCCTCGCCGACGGCAAGCCCGTGCGCGCCCCGGACCGCCTGGGCGACTTCGACCTGGTGGAGCGGCTCCCGGCGGACGACGCCCCGTACGAGTCCTGGCTGGCCCGCGCGCGACTCACAGACGAGCAGCGGATCCTCCACGTGTACGCCGTCACCGGCCCCACCCGCAAGGACCGGGAGCACGTGCGCCGGCTGGCCCTGCGCGAGGCCACCCTGGTCGGTCGGCTCCAGGGCGGCGCGGACATCCTGCGCTACCAGGCCTACTTCACCGCGCCCGATCCCCTGGAGCGGATCGTCCTTCAGTTCGAGGACACCACCCCCCTGCAGCCGCTCGACACCTGGGTCGCCTCCCGCTCCCCGGGCCTGACCGCCCGCCTGCAGGTGGCCGCCCGCGTGGGCCGCGCCCTGGCCTACGTCCACGACCGCGGCCTGATCCACCGCCGCCTCTCCCCCGACGCGGTGCTGGTCTCCGACGAGGACGACCCGGCCCAGGTGCGCCTCTGCGCCTTCGACCTGGCCCGCGATGTCACCGGCCAGGCGCCCACCATCACCGGCTCCTCCCTCGGTCGGTCGGCCTGTCGCTGCATCGCGCCCGAGGTGGTGCGCAGCGCCGAGGCCACGCCGGCGTCGGACTTGTTCTCCCTGGGAGCGACCCTGTTCGAGCTGCTCTGCGGGCGCCCCCTGTTCGCCACCGTCGACGACGTGCTCCGGCCCTACCAGGTCCCGCCCCTGCACGTGGACGACCGCCCGGTCCCTGGCCCCGCGGCCGAGGTCGTCGAGCGCCTGCTCTCCCCCGACCCCGCCGCGCGCCCCGCGGACGCCGGCCAGGTCGCCGACGCGATCGAGGGCGTGCTGGACGACCTGCGCCGCGCGCGCCGCACCCCGGCCCTGCGTCCGGGCGCCGTGATCCACGAGGTCTACGAGCTTCAGCAGCGCCTCGGCCAGGGCGCCATCGGCACCACCTGGCGCGCCCGCCACCGGCAGACCGGCCAGCCGCGGGTGCTCAAGATCGCCGACTCCGCCCACGCGGCCACCCTCCAGGAGGAAGCACGCGTCCTCGAGGCCGTCGACCACCCCTCGCTGGTCAAGTTCTTCGACCTGGCCCCCACCGAGGTCGGCCACGTGCTCGTGCTGGAGCTGGTCGAGGGCGTGACCGCCGAGCTCTGGGCCGGGGCCGGCGACCCCCTGGACCCGCCGCGGATCCTCCGCGTCGCCCGCGGCCTGTTCGGCGCCATCGCTGCCCTCCACGCCGGCGGCTACCTACACCGGGACGTCAAGCCCACCAACCTGATGCTGAGCGAGCCCGACGCCCACCCGACCCTCATCGATCCGGGCCTGGCCCGGCCCGTGGACGCCGGCGAGGGCGACCTGGCGGTGGGCTCGGTGCGCTACAAGGACCCCCTGGTGTACGACGAGGGCCGCTGGACCCCGGCCAACGACCAGTACGCGGCCTTCCTGGTGCTCTACGAGCTGCTAACCGGCGACCACCCCTTCGGGACAGGCGTACCCGATCCCGCGGCCCAGCCCAGGATCGAGCTCGAACTTCTTCCCGACACGCTGGATCGAGAGAGTTCGCTCGCGCTCGATGATCTCTTCCACCGCGCGCTCGATACGTCCCGTGCGGAGCGGCCGGCGGACATACCCGCCGCCCTGGCTGGCATCGAGGCCGCGCTTGTTTCGGCGGGGCCACCCGGGGATCTTCCCTTCACCGGCGAGATCTACCCCGGCGACCTCGAACTTGACCTGCCCGTCGCCTCCCTACCCCTGTCGGCTCGCGGGCGCGGTGCCCTCGCCCGGCTCGGGACCTCGACCGTGGCCGAGGTCGCGCATCTGGATCCCCAGCGCGCCAGATCCCTGTCCAACGTGGGTACCAAGACGGTACGGGAATTGGTCGCGTTGAAAGACATGGTGCTGGGACGCTGGCCCGATCTCGAGCGGGCCGCTGCGACAGCGCGGCGACCGCTCGAGCGGTTCTTCCCGCCTCTGGCCGACGATGCGAGATCGCTCAATGCGTTGACCTACGGGTCACTGCTGGCCGATGCCGGGTACATCATGGTTGGGGTCCTGGCGGTTCGGCTCGAAGAAATGGGGCTTCGGACCATCGGAGATCTGGCGCGAGTCCCCCCGGATGCACTCGAGGACCTCGAGGGCGTGGAGGACGCGGACGTCGTCGAGCTTCGGGCCGGCTTGCGCCGCCTGGCGGGCCTCGACAGCGGGTTCGGATCCCTGGCCGAGCTGGACGCGGCGCTACGCGACGAGGTCGGCCACGAAGCCGCGATGGCCGCCCTTCTGCGCGGCGAGGTCGGCGAACCCACATACGACGCGCTGGAGTCGGCCTTCGGACTTACCGGAAATCAACCCGTCCCCACAACGGATCTCCCCGATCGTCTTCGCGTCTCGCGACTCACCGACCTTCGCCGTCTGCGCCAGCCGGGCAGTTGCTGCCGCGAGCTCGTCGCCCATGTCGAAGCCGTGATGCCTCCAGCGGGCATCAGCACCCTCGATGCGATCGCGGACGCCCTGGTTCGTAGACTCCCGGTGTCGGAGAACGATGGCCTGTGCGCAAAGGGTTTTGCCCGTCTGGGGGCCCTGCTCATGCGCGAGGACGGCGTGGCCAGCCAGGCCCCCGAGGTCCAGCTCGTCCTCCGCGAGCCCTGGACCGAGGACGGGGTCCACGATCTGCTCGCCGAGCTGGCGCCCCTGGCCGACTGGCCGCCGCGCCCTCGCCGCGAGGTCGAGGTCCGATTGTGGGATCTGCTCGACGATGGCCACCAGCGCGCCCTGGCCCGCTGCGGGGCCGACGCCGCCGGCCTGCTCGACGCCCTGCTCCGCCTCTCCGACACCGTGGCCGTGACCGACGGCGGGGGCCTGTACACCCCGCCCGTGCCCCTGGAGCAGGCCCTGGCCTGGCTCCGCCCCGGACTGCCGCCCCTGCTCGACCAGGCCGACCTGCTCGCACGGGCCGAAGACGCCCTGACCGCCGTGGCCTGGGACGGGGATCCGGCGCCCGCCATCCAGGCCGCCGGATACCGCCCCGTGGACGGCCGCTGGGTCGACAAGGACCGCATCGAGGGGGCCGCCCCGGTGCCCGCGCCGGTAGTCGACGACGCCATCCCCCGCGAGCGGGTGGCCGACCAACCGCCGCCATCGGTACAGGCCCTGGCCTCGGCCGCGGACCTGGGCGGCCTGCGGGTCGTGGCCCTGCCGCCGGCCAGCCACCACCGGCTCTCCTGTGCCCTGGCCGGTTGGCTGGCCGACCTCCTGGGTCCCGAGCGGGTCCGCTACCTGGACCTGGACCGCCTGCTGATCGACGCGCTCAAACGCGAGGACTACTGGGACTACGTGCGCGACTTCGAGGCCCAGCGCGACCCCGACTGGAGCTGGGCTCGCCCCGAGCTGGAGGACGCCCTCGACGCGGCCCTGGCCTCCGGCCGCCCTGGCCAGGTCACTGTGCTCGGCCGCCCGTCCCTGCTGGGCACCCTGGACCTGATGTCCTGGCTCGGCGGGTTCTACGACCGCGCCCGCGGCGGCCGCTTCGGCCTGGTCGTCCTCGCCCTGCCCGGCGGGATCCACGACAACCGCGTCCGCCTCAACGAGACCCACAACCTCCCCTACACCCCGGACATGGCCGCGGTGTACCTGGAGCACGAGGTCGATCCATGACCCCGGAGACCTACGCCAAGCTGCTCAAGGACCTGCAGAAGATCCAGAAGAAGCTGGTGATCGAGTACGTGGCCACCGTGCGCGGCAGCGAGGCCCTGCAAGCGCTGATGGCCGAGCGCCACAAGGCGTCCGAGACCGGCGGTCGGCTGGACGACTTCGTCAAACTCGCGGCCCGCCGCTCGGCTGTCCAGCTCCTGCTGCGCACCGTGTACGTGCGCGTGCTCGAGGACCTG
The DNA here is from genome assembly GCA_964542165.1 of uncultured Rickettsiales bacterium. Taxonomy (GTDB): domain Bacteria; phylum Myxococcota_A; class UBA796; order UBA9615; family CAYRNR01; genus CAYTBN01. The sequence goes on along the minus strand of CAZITQ010000292.1, from coordinate 3,067 downwards.
GGCGCCCTGCGCCCGGTGCGGATCCGCGGCGACTGGGGCCTGGCCGCCTTCCGCGAGGTCGCCCCCGCCCTGCGCGTCCGCTCCTACCTGGCCTGGACCTTCCGCGACCTGGCCGTGGACTTCCCGGCCCTGTTCACCCCCGGCCCCGACGAGCTGCCGCTCCCGTCCGAGGACCTTTGCCAGACCCTTTGGGAGCTGTGGCACCGCGACGACGGCCGGGGGCACCTGGTCTACGAGTGGCAGAATGGCGATGGGGAAGGCCAAGGGGATGGCGGCTTCGACAGCCGCTTCCTCGGCGACCTCTACCAGGACCTCGACAAGGAGGTCCGCAAGCGCTATGCCCTGCTCCAGACCCCCGAGTTCGTCGAGAGCTACATCCTCGACCACACCCTCACTCCGGCCCTGGACGAGTTCGACCCCTCCGACCTGCGAGACCGCGGCGAGACCTTTCGACTCATCGATCCGACCTGCGGCTCCGGGCACTTCCTGATCGGGGCCTTCCATCGGCTGGCCGACTACTGGGAAGGCAAGGGTCTGGAGAGCTGGGACGCCGCTGAGAGGGCGCTGGAGTCGGTCTGGGGGTGTGACATCAATCCGCATGCGGTGGACATCGCGCGGTTTCGGTTGTTACTCGAGGTCCGGGCGCGGACGGGGGTGGTGGACTTGGAGCGGTGGGCGGGATTGAAGCTGAACTTGCGGGCGATGGATTCGTTGATCCCGTGGGAGAGGCTACGCGAAGGACAGCGGGAGCTGTTCCCAGGACATGATCGCCTTTCGACCTACGGCACCAACGGTGGACGAAGACTGAGCGCAGAATTCCTGTCGCGAGATTTCCACGCAGTCGTTGGCAATCCGCCCTACATCACCCCGAAGGACAAGAAGAAGAACGCGGACTACCGGACATTCTGGTCGGAGAGTGCTACTCGAAAGTACGCTATGAGCGCACCGTTCGTGGAGCGTCTGCTCGCTCTGGGCACCCCCGACGCTTTCGTCGGCCAAATCACGGCTAACTCATTCATGAAGCGGGAGTTTGGCAAGGGACTCGTCGAGACCGTGTTGAGGCGCTGGGATCTCGTTCGTGTCGTTGACGCGAGCGGTGCCTACATTCCAGGGCACGGGACCCCCACCGTCATCTTATTCATGCGCAGCCGGGCTGAGACCGGCGAGAAGGTGGAGTGCGTACTCGGAATCAAAGGTGAGCCAAAACGGCCAGAGCGCCCGGAAAGGGGATTCGTGTGGTCCGCCATTCGGGCGTTCGACGACGATCCGGGTGCCGAGTCCGCGTTTGTCTCCTTCGATGCTCGCTCTCCAGAGATATTCCACCAACACCCGTGGTCTCTTGGGGGGGGACGTAACAAGGAAGTCGCGGACGAACTTGAGTCTGGATGCGATTTTCTCCTGTCAAATTCGATCGAATCGATCGGTGTGGACACGATCACCCGTGCATCCGAACTAATCGAGATGCCAGCGAGAAGTTACTGCAGACTAGGTGTCGAGCCATCGGCCGTACGTGACTATATTTGTGGCGAGGACATCCGTGATTTCAATTTCTCCCCGCGCCTGCTCATTCCGGTACCATACGACGACGATCTGGAGCTGATCGATATCGCAGATCTACCGGGATTGGGACGCTTCCTCTGGCGCGATCGATCGTGGCTCGCTCGTCGTTGGGTCTCCGGCGGCACGAGGATGAGCGACGTCGGACTTCCGTTTCACGCCTTGCCGCAGTTTCCCAAGGGAAAGCACAAGACGCCCGACGCGATCACCTTCGCCTTCGTCGCCACCCACAACCACTTCGTCCTCGACCGCGGCGGCAAGGTGTTCAAGCAGTCCGCCCCGGTCATCAAACTCCCGCCAGACGCCACCGAGGAGGACCATCTGGAGCTTCTGGGACTGCTCAACAGCAGCACGCTCGGGTTCTGGATGCGACAGGTTTTCCACTCCAAGGGGGCGCAGGGAGTCGGGGAAGGAATCAAGACCGAACCGTGGGAGCAGTTCTTCGAGTACGACTCCACCAAGCTCAAGAAGGCCCCAATCACGGACTCCGACAGTGCTCTTCGTACCACCTTGGCACGCGAACTAGACTGGGTCGCAACTGCGCGTTCACAACTCCTCCCGATTCACGTTCTCGAACGCGACGCCTGGACCGGAAGCGACCTCGCTGATCGGCTATCAACAGCCCGATCTCAGTACCGCCACCTGACCCATCGCATGTTCGCCCTGCAGGAGGAGTTGGACTGGCTCACCTACCACTCCTACGGCCTGGTGGACGAAGACCTCTCCGTCGGCCCCGACGAGGTCGAGGCCCTGGCCCCGGGGCACCGGCCCTTCGAGATCCTCTTCGCCCGCCAGGACGAGAAGGCCGATCCCGAGGAGCGGTCCGCCTGGTGGGAGCGCCACGGCCACGACAAGGTCACCGAGATCCCCGACCACTACGGCGCCGAGCACCGGGCCCGGATCCGCCGCCGAATGGAGGTCATCGAGTCCAACCCCAGGATCGCCCTGCTCGAGCAGCCCGCCTACAAGCGCCGCTGGCAGACCCCGGATCTGCACAAGGAGGCCGTCAAGGCCGCCGGCTCCTGGCTCCTCGACCGCCTCGAGGACCTCTTCGCCCCAGCCGCCGACGACGACCCTGACGGCCCCCTGTCCACCCCCCGGCCCTACCGCCTCGAGGAGGTCGTCTCCGCCTGGCAGCGCGACCCCCGCGTGGCCGCCGCCGCCCGGGTCTGGGCCGGCACCGGCGACGTGGACCTGACCCTGGTCGCCGAGAAGTTGCTCCAGGACAACGCGCTGCCCGACAACCCGTACCGCCTCTACACCGCCGAGGGCCTGCGAAAGCTCGACGCCTGGAAGAAGACCTGGCACCTCCAGGACCTCGAGGACAGCGAACAGCCCCTCGTCGACCCCGACACCGGCGCATCCCTCGACGAGATCCCCCTGCCCCCCAAGTACGTCAAAAAGGACTTCTCCACCCCCCGCGCCTTCCAGATCCGCGGCAAGCTCGACGTCCCCCGCGAGCGCTTCATCCAGTACGCCGACCTCACCCCGCCCCACTACGGCTGGAACG
>CAZITQ010000291.1:0-9886 GCA_964542165.1 uncultured Rickettsiales bacterium | reverse complement strand
TCACCGCCACCGGGGAGCCTCCCCCGGACCTCACCGCCACCGGGGAGCCGCCGCCGGACCCCACCGCCACCGGGGAGGCCCCGCCGGACCTCACCGCCACCGAGGAGCCCCCGCCGGACCTCACCGCCACCGAAGAGCCACCGCCAGACCTCGCCGCCACCGGGGAGCCTCCCCAGGACCTCACGGTCACCGAGGAGGGGGTGTCCAGGGCGACCGGGGACACGGCGGAGGTCTGGCCCCTGGGCGACACCCGCTACCCGGAGGTCACGGCCCGGGGAGCCGCCGGCGACCTGAGCCTATCCCGGGAGTTCCCCGAAGTCGTCGAGGTGCCGTCCATCGAGGAGTCCCTCCCGCCCTACCTGGTGCGCGAGGGCGAGGTCGACGCACCGGCACGGTCGGGGGGCCTGGCCCTGGTCAAGATCGGTCCGGCCACCTTCCGGATGGGCAGCGACGAGGAAGAGGAGGGCCGCGAGGGGGACGAGGATCCCCACACGGTGCACATCACCCGGCCCTTCCGGTTGGCCACCACGGCCCTGACGCGGCGCCAGTGGCGGGAGCTGTACGACGCCGCGGGGGGCCAGCGGGAGAACGAGGATCTGCCGGTGACGGGCCTGAGCTGGTACGACGCCCTGCGTCTTTGCAACGACCTGTCGGCGATGCAGGGGTTCACTCCCGCGTACCGGGTGGGGCGCGGCGGCGTGCACTGGGACCGGGCTGCGGACGGATTCCGGCTGCCGTCCGAGTCCGAGTGGGAGTGTGCGGCCCGGGCCGGGGGGCCCGCGGCCTATGCCGGCGGCGACGATCCGGACCAGGTGGCCTGGCACGCCGGCAACAGCGGCACGCGCCTCCAGGCCGTGGCCACCCTGCGCCCCAACGCCATGGGGCTGTACGACATGTGCGGCAACGTCTCGGAGTGGGTGTGGGATGTGTACGCGCCCTACCCCACCGGCGGGCCGAGCCTCGACCCCGTGGGACCGCTGAAGGGCACGCTGCGGGTCCATCGGGGGGGGTCGGTCTTCAACCCCGTCGAGGAGGTCCGGGCCGCGCGGCGTCACGTGGGTGGGCCCACCGAACCCCTGGCCTTCCTGGGGATTCGCCTGGCGCGCAACGCCTGACGCGGCCGCCTCCCGAGGGCGATCAGCTGGGAATGTAGGGGGCCAGGCAGGTCCAGACGCACGAGCAGCCGTCCTGGTACGGGCTGGCGGGGCAGGTGGACAGACAGTCCAGGGTGCCCTGGTTCATGCACAGCGGGCAGAACTCAGCGCAGGTATAGCCGCTGCCGGCCCAGTCGATGCAGATCCCCTGCTCCATGAAACAGAAGTCCTCGCAACCGTAGACGTCCGTGGTGTCGTCGTCCCCCGTGGAGTCGTCGTCCCCCGTGGAGTCGTCGTCCCCGACGGTGTCGTCGTCCCCGACGGTGTCGTCGTCCCCGGTGGAATCGTCGTCGTCATCGCCGGTGGTGTCGTCGTCCGCGGTCGCGTCGTCGTCGCCGGCTGAATCGTCGTCGTCGCCAGGCCAGCAGTCGTTGTCGACACACTCGCAGTTCTCGTCCCAGGTGGGCGGAGGCGCGCAGGTGTACGCGGAGCAACCTCCTCCTCCCGCGTCGTCGTCGTCGTCATGGGGTACGGTAACGACCAGCAGCGCCAGGGCTGCGAGGGAAATGCCAGCGAGTTTCATCGGCTCCTCCGAGCCGCTCCCGATCCCCACGCTAGCACGCAGTCTCCCGTTCGCCACCGGCCGGCCGGGACCATTCTCCACTCGCTTCAGTATTCGGCCGGAGCCGTCGGGCGCCCTCGAGGGGGTCAGGGGGACAGGAAGTGCGCGTGAGCAGCGGCGAGGATCTCGTCCACGCGGTCGGCGGGGATCCAGGCGCGAAGGGCCCGCTCCTCGGCCACGAGCGCCAGGGGCCGGCATCCCCGATCGGCGAGGAGGGCCGACAGGCGCCGGGCGGGCCAGGTGGCCCGGTCCAGCTGCTCGCCGGCCAGGGTCAGACGGCCCACGGGATCGTGGATCACACAGCCGCCGGGGAGGTCCACGAGCGCCGGCCCCCGCACCACCTCGACGAGGGCCTGGTCGCCCAGGGCCACGATCCGCGCCGCGGCTCCGTCCCCGAGGCGGCCCAGGAGATCGTCCAGCGCCACCGCCGGACAGACCACGGCGGACCGTTCCCCGCCCTCCCCCACCAGGGCGACCACGCGGGGCACGTCCGCATCCTCCGCCGGGAAGCGTCGGACGATGGTCTGCCCCTCACCTTTCGCCGGATCGGTCGCCCGGCAGTACAGGGCGATCCCGGCGCGGTGGGCGTAGCGCACCGCGTCCGCGGCCAGCACCCGGGCGCCCCCCTCCGCCAGCGCCAGCATGGCGTCGGTATCCAGCTCGTCCAGCCGCGACGCCTCGGGCACCTGGCGGGGATCCGCGCTGAAGATCCCGTCCACGTCGCTGTAGATCTCCACGGCCTCGGCCCCCAGGGCTGCGGCCAGGGCCACCGCCGTGGTGTCGGACCCCCCCCGGCCCAGCGAGGTGATCTCGCGCTTGTAACTGACCCCCTGGTACCCGGCCACCACCACGACCTTGCCCCGGGCCAGCTCGTCCTCGACGCGCACGGGTCGGACCTCGATGATCCGCGCGTCCTGGTGCCGGTCGTTGGTGAGGATGCCGGCCTGGCTCCCGGTGAACGAGATGGACTCGCAGTCCCGGGCCTGCAGGGCCATGCACAGCAACGCCGTGGCGATGCGCTCGCCGGCGGTGACCAGCATGTCCCGCTCCCGGTCGCAGCGCTCGGGGGTCACCCGATCGGCCAGCGCGAGGAGCTGATTCGTGGTCTGTCCCATCGCCGAGACCACCACCACCACGCCGTACCCGGCGTGCCGGGCGGCCACCACCCGATCGGCGGCCTTGCCGATCCGGTCCGGATCCGCCATCGAGCTGCCACCGAACTTCTGGACGATGATGCTCATCCCGGGCTCACCTGTCCGTTGCCAGCACGAGCAGGGGATCCTCGCCGCGGACCACGGCCCCGCCGTCGGCGACCTCGCCCTCGTCGGGGGTGTCCGCTGCGTCCTCCACCAGGTCCCACACCCGAACGGACTCGACCCCCAGCGCCCCGGCGGCGTCGAAGGTCCCGCTGCCCGGCTGCAGGACCAGCAGGTCTCCACCCTCGGCCCGGGTCACCCGGTAGCCCGCGTCACCGTCCAGGCGCCGGACCTCCTCCCAGCCCTCCAGCTGCCCCGACAGGAGCGAGAACGCCCGCCCCACCGGCTTCATGGCGAATCCGGAGCAGCGGGGGGGCTGTTTGGGCAGGGCCGTGGGATCCTCGCAGCCGAACAGGCTGTTGGTCCCGAAGACCCGCCACTGCCGGCTCTTGCTCACCGGGGGACCGTCGTGCAGGGCGTGCCAGAACACCCGCTGGACCTTGCCGCTGGCCAGGGCCTGGCCCACCAGCGACACCAGCATCCGGGTCTGGCGCTCGCGGTCGTAGCCGTCGGCCGCCTCGGGATCGCCGGGCACGCTGGTCTCGGTGATCCAGATCGGCACCCTTCCGCCGGCCAGGTCGTGGAGCATGTCGATGCGCTGGCGCTGGATGGGCAGCTTGCGGCTGTAGTCGTGCATGTCCAGGGCGTCGACGTCGTCGAGGATCGCCCCGTCCTCGAGGCCCAGGAGGCGCTCGGTCCAGCCGCTCTTGTTCTCGGTCACGTGGCCATACGTCATGGACGCGGCCAGGCGGGCGTCGGGGCTGGCGGCGCGCATCTCCTCGCGGGTGATGCGGACCAGCTCCAGGTACTGTTCCGGGGTCGCGTAGTCCCGGCCCGCCTCCACGCAGGTCTCGTAGTGCAGGTCGTTCTCGTTGCCCAGCTGGAACCAGCGGATCGGGGCCTTCAGCTCGGGCATGTCGTCGACCCCATCGGCGTCGTAGCGCTCGACCAGGGTCCGGACGTAGTGGCGGTAGTTCGCCTCCTCCTCCCCGTCGCCGGGCAGGTAGGTCTCGGGCAGGTGCTGGGTGAACTGGCGGCACGACGCGATGCCGTTGGTGCGGCCCATGATCAGCAGGATGTCGATGCCGTGGGCCTGGACGGTGCGGACCAGCTCGTCGTGGTAGGTCCAGTCGTAGTCCCGGCGCTCCAGGGTCTGCTGGTCGAAGCCGGGAAAGTGGCTGGAGTGGTGCCGGTACCAGCCGGTGCCGGTGGCCGCGAGGCGCTCGGCGTCCCCGTGGGCCTTGGCCGGCCAGTCGGCCAGATCGAACTTCTTGAACAGCCGCGGCGGGATCATCCCGACCCCGGTCGTGACCCCCAGGGGGTGGTCGGGGTGGAAGAGGCCGGGGGGCGAGGACCAGCGATCCTCGTCCCGGAGGGCCCCGTCGGGTTCCGCCGGACGGGTGACGGCCGCCTCCCCGGAGTCCGAGGGGGGGGCCGGATGACAGGTCGACGACGCCAGCCACGCGGCCAGGGCCACGGCCCCCACGCCCGCGATGGCGATCAGAGCACCTCGGTACACAGTTCCTGGATCCTCTCGTCCCACTCGACCAGCCCGTCCTTGTATTGGTTCTCCCAGAATGGCGCCTCTTCGGAGACCCCGTCGAGGAAGCCGTGATTCCACAGGCCGTACAGGTGGAGGGTCTGCCCCGCCCCGCGGGGAACATAGGCCTCGATGTGGTAGCTCTGCTCGAACCCGCCGGCGGCCACGCTCTCCTCGGCCGGGGCGGGCATGTAGTTGCGGCCGAGCACGACCTGGGTCGCCTCGCCGTCGTCGTCCTCGTACTCGAAGCGCCTCATGTCCGTGACCAGACCGTAGGCCATGGACAGCCCGACGATGGAATCCTCCACCTCCGAGTGCCACTCCACCAGGTCACAGGTGCCATCCGCGAAGCAGTCCGGATCGCTGTCGAAGAATCGCTCGTACGCGTCGTAGTTCCCCGGGAACAGGGACAGCTGGTCCGGCTCCAGGTAGATCTCCATCATCTGATCGAGGCTGCAGTCGACCACGGTGGCGATGTACACCCCCACGGCCAGGGTGGGATCGGGCGCCCAGGTCATCTCGGCGAGGAGCCCGACCTCGTCCTCGCTCAGGTCGGAGACGGCACCGCTCGCCCAGCCGTCCTCGACCGCGGGGCTCGCGTCGAACCACGCGTCCAGGTTCTCGGCGCCGGCACCCACGTGCAGTGGGTCGGGGCTGTCCACGTTCTGGTGGAAGAAGTGGATCAGGTCGTCCATCTTGGTGGGCGCTTCCGGCAGCGGCGGCCGGCAGCCGACGGCGAGCAGGAGCAGGGCCAGCCAGGGGATCGCCGGAGCGTCTCGCATCGCGGCGCATCATATCGCGCCAGAGGTTGAAACTCCTGAAAAAGGGCGTAATGTGACTTGCGTTCCCTTACGAACACACCCATCCCAGAAATCGCTGGAGGAGAGAGACATCATGACCATCCGTGTTGGTATCAACGGATTCGGCCGGATCGGCCGACTGGTCTTCCGCGTGATGGACGCCCGCGACTCGATCGAGGTCGTGGCGGTCAACGACCTGGCGGACGCCGGAAGCCTGGCGACGCTGCTCAAGTACGACTCGGTGCACGGCAAGTTCGGCGGTTCGGTCGAGTCCGTCGACGACGACACGATTCGCGTCAACGGCCGCTCGATCCAGGTGCTGGGCGAGCGCAACCCGGCCGAGCTGCCCTGGAAGGACCTGGGCGTCGACTTCGTGGTCGAGTCCACGGGCATCTTCCGCAAGCGGGATCAGATCGCGATGCACCTCGAGGCCGGCGCGCCCAAGGTGCTGCTCACGGTGCCGGCCAAGGACCCGATCGATGCGACCGTCGTCCTCGGAGTCAACGACGAGACGCTGACTCCGGACGCACAGATCATCTCCAACGCTTCGTGCACGACGAACTGCCTGGCCCCCGTGGCCAAGGTCCTCGACGACGCCTTCGGGATCCGCCACGGTCTGATGACCACGACCCACGCCTACACCAACGGCCAGAGCATCCTCGACGCGATCCACAAGGACCTGCGGCGTGCCAGGACCGCATCGGCCAACATCATCCCGACCACCACCGGCGCGGCCCGGGCGGTGGGCCAGGTACTGCCCCAGGTGGCGGGCAAGCTGGACGGGATGGCGATGCGGGTTCCGGTGCCGGACGGATCGGTGGTCGATCTGTGCGCGGTGATGGACCGGGACGTCACGGTGGAGGAGATCAACGGCGCCATGCGCGAGGCCGCGGACGGTCCGATGCAGGGCATCCTGGAGTACAGCGTGGACCCGATCGTGTCCTCGGACATCGTCGGCAATCCCCACAGCTCGATCTTCGACTCCCCGCTGACGATGGTCACCGGCGGCAACCTGGTGAAGGTCATCAGCTGGTACGACAACGAGTGGGGCTACAGCAACCGGGTCGTCGACCTGCTCGTCAAAGCCCACTACATGAACAACTAGATCCCGCCCTGCCCCGCACCCGTTCCCGCTCCCACACCCGAGCTCTCCCGCCCCCCCTCCCCCGACTCCACCCTGGCTCCCCCGACCCCCGCTGACGTAGGGTATTGCTCGACGAACTTCATTCGGGGAGGAACGCGCGTGCGAAGACATGCCCGATGGCTGCTCCATCTTCTGGCGACGGTGGCGCTGATCACGGCGTTCGGCTGCCCGCCGGACGACGATGACGTGGCGGACGACGACACCGCGGGTGACGACGACACCAGCGGCGACGACGACGACACCTCGGGGGACGACGACGACAGCGCGGACGACGACGACAGCGCGGACGACGACGACTCGTCACCCACGGCGGACGTGTACCTGTGGCCCGAGGCGATCTTCGAGGACACGGTGCTGGGGTGCGAGGCCACCGTGGAGGTCCAGATCGCCAACCAGGGCGAGGACAGGGTGGAGGTCTACGGGGCCTCGGTGGATCCCGGGGGGGATCACTTTGCGGTGGTCCCGCCGGCGGACTGGCCGGTCACGATCTTCCCGGGGTTCGACCTGGAGTTGCAGCTGACCTTCGCCCCGGCGACCCCCGGGGACCACGAGGGGGTGCTGGTCGTCGAGACCGACCACCCGGACCTGGCCGAGATCTCCGTGGCGATCGCCGGGACCGGGGTCTCGGATGGCGACGTCACCGACACCTTCGTCCAGGAGGAGGACGGGGATCTCGTGGACGTGCTGTGGGTGGTGGACAACTCGTGCTCGATGGCCGAGGAGCAGGAGAGTCTGAGCCTGAACGCGGATACCTTCGTCGGGCTGCTCCAGAGTGCCGGCCTGGACTACCAGATCGGCGTGGTGACCACCGACACCGGTGTGCTCCAGGGGGCCGATCCCATCATCTCGGCCGCCCTGGACGACCCGTCGGCCTCCTTCGCCGCGGCGGTACAGCTGGGTACGGACGGCTCGTGGACCGAGATGCCTCTGCGGTACGGGTACGCGGCGGTGACCCCACCGCTGATGGAGCCCGGCGGGCCCAACGAGGGCTTCGTCCGCGAGGACGCCGGGCTGGCGGTGATCGTGGTCACGGACGAGGCGGACCAGTCCGGCGGCGACGTGGCGAGCTGGGTCGCCCAGTTCCAGGCGCTCAAGCCCAACCCCGGCGCGGTGGTGGTCAGCGGCATCTACGGTCAGGCCACCGGCTGCTCGGGGGCCGACGGGATCGCCGATCCGGATCCCGCGCTGGAGGCGATCATCGCCCAGACCGGAGGTGTGGAGGTGAGCATCTGCGACACGGACTGGTCCCCGGTGCTCTCGGTGGCACCGACCCTGGTGTCGGCACCCGCCGCCCGGTTCGAGCTGACCGAGCCGGCCATGCCGATGACCGTCGAGGTCGCCGTGGAAGGGACGGCGCTGACCGAGGGCTGGAGCTACCTGGCCGACGACAACGCGGTGATCTTCGACCAGGACGCCATCCCCGAACCGGGCGAGACCCTCGAGGTGCACTACCACGTGGTCGGGGACTGCGACGACCCGGCCGAGGCGGGAGGCGGACGATGAGGCGGCTCGGACTCCCCCTCTTGATGGCGCTGTGCGGCGGCCTGTGGGCCTGCCAGACCGGCGGCACCCTGAACCTGGACGACGACGACGACGACGCGTCGGGGGACGACGACGATGCCACGGGCGACGACGACGCCACGGGCGACGACGACACCAGCGGGGACGACGACGACAGCGCTGGGGACGACGACACCACCGCCCCCCCGGAGGGGATCTACCTGGTGCCCATCGAGCTGGACGACACCCTGCTGGGCTGCGAGTTCCACGGCGGCGCCTCGATCGTCAACGACACCGAGGAAACGGTCACGGTGAGCGACGTGATCGTGGCCGAGGGCGGCGACGCCCTGGAGACCCTGTTCAGCGTCTCGCCCCCGTGGGAGATCGAGCCGGGGGGCACCGCCGGGTTCGGTCTGATCTTCCACCCCACCCTCGTCGGGGACAACCCGGCCCGGCTGCTCGCGTTCACCGACCACCCGGATCACCCGGAGGTGGACGCCGATGCCGTGGGGACCGGGGTGGCCGACGACGACTGGATGGAGGCGTTCGTGGTCGAGGAGACCGCCATCGTCGACGTCCTGTGGGTGGTGGACAACTCCTGTTCCATGGAACCCGAGCAGGACACCCTCGCGACCCTGGGAGCCCACGTCATCGACTTCCTGACCGCCGAGGGTATCGACTACCAGCTCGGGGTGGTGACCACCGACAACGCCCAGCTCCAGGGCGACGAGCCGATCATGGACCCGCTGACACTCGACGTGGCCGATGTCTTCGCCTCGACGGTGCAGGTGGGGACCGCCGGCAGCGGTACCGAGCAGCCCCTGCACCACGCCCTGGCGGCCCTGTCCCCGCCCCTGTCGGATCCCGGTGGACCCAACGACGGATTCCTGCGGGACGACGCCGGGCTGGCGGTGATCGTGCTCACCGACGAGGACGACCAGTCCGTGGAGTCGGTGGACGAGATCGTCACCGGACTGCAGGCGCTCAAGGCCGACGCCAGCCAGGTCGCGCTCAACGCGATCCACCCGGGGGAGAGCGGCTGTACCGCCCCGGACGGCTGGATCGGGGCGGCGCCCCGCCTCCACGCGGCGGTCGACCTCGCGTCCGGTACCGAGGCCTCGGTCTGCGAGACCGACTGGTCGGCCGCCTGGACCGCCGTCCCCGACCTCCTCCTCGGCCCCCGGCGGGTCTACCCCCTGACCTTCACGCCCGTGCCCACCACGATCGAGGTCACGGTCGACGGCGCCTTGCTCGACGAGGGCTGGACCTACGATGCGGAGCACAACGCGCTGGTGTTCGACACCGACTCCGTGCCCGAGGCCGGCACCGAGCTCCTGGTCTACTACGCCGAACCCGCCGACGAGTGCCCCTGACGGGCGCCCCGGGATCTCCCGCTGCTTCGGCTCCACCGCACAAGACACGCGCCCTTCACCCCGCTCGAATAGGTCCCTTTCCGGGCGGGCTTGAATCGGACGTACGCCGCAGAGCCGGGGGGCCCTCCGCCTCCACACTCGGGGTCGGACTGGGCACCCATGCAGGGTCTTGGGGCTCCGGGAAGGGGCGCTGCCGCCAAGGGCTCGCAGGAGGGGGGTGAGGCAGCGTAGGCGACGGGCCGTCCCTGACGGACGGAACGGAGACGGGACGCCGACCGAAGTCCCGGACGGACGAGAGGGAGGCACCGCTGTCGAACCCCCCTTCAAGAGACCCAGGCAGCGCTTCTTCCTGGGGCCCTGCGACCCGGCGCCCTCGGCGATCAACCCGCCCGGAAAGGGAGCATTGCGGACTGGCGCGGGCGTTCGACCGTGCGGATTGGGGGAGGGTTCAGGCCCGACCCCCGCGCTGGCCCCGGGCGCCCCCCGCTGCGATGAGGGGGGCGGCCCGCCCGGGCTCGGGCCCCATGGCGTGCCCGCGCGGCAGCCGGCCGCCGGCG
>CAZITQ010000290.1:0-9989 GCA_964542165.1 uncultured Rickettsiales bacterium | reverse complement strand
GTGGCCAGCGCCGCCCTGCGGGACGTGCGGTCGGCCTTCGAGGCCGAGGAGCTGCCGTCGCCCGAGGAGCTCGAGGCGGTGGCCGCCGCCGACCTGGAGCGGCTGAAGGTCCGCCAGAACCACGACGGCGGCTGGTCGTTCTGGCGCAAGGGGGACCGGAGCTGGCCCTACCTCACGGTCCACGTGGCCCACGCCCTGACCCGGGCCCAGGAGAAGGGCTACGAGGTTGACGCGGGCGTGCTGCAGGACGCCCGCAAGTACCTGGCCCGCATCGAGCGCCACATCCCCCACTGGTACTCCGAGGAGTCGAAACGCTTCATCCGTGCCTATGCGGTCTACGTCCTCCACCGGATGGATCACACGGACGTGAACGAGGCCCGCAAGCTGATCCGCGAGGCGGGCGGGATCGAGGAGATGCCGCTGGAGGCGCTGGGCTGGCTGCTGCCGACCCTGCAGACCAAGGGCGATTCGCAGGTGGACGCCATCCTGCGCCACCTGTCCAACCGGGTCACCGAGACCGCGGCGGGCGCCCACTTCGTGACCAGCTACAGCGACGGCGCCCACGTGCTGCTGCACTCGGACCGCCGGGCCGACGGGATCCTGCTCGAGGCGCTGATCGGCGTGGACACCGACAACGACGTGATCCCCAAGCTTGTGGCCGGCCTGCTGGACCACCGCAAGCGGGGCAAGTGGTCCAATACCCAGGAGAACTGCTTCGTGCTGCTGGCCCTGGACCGCTACTTCCACGTCTACGAGGGCACCACGCCGGACTTCGTGGCCCGGGCCTGGCTCGGCGACACCTTCGCCGGCCAGCACGAGTTCCGGGGCCGCACCACCGAGCGGGCCCACATCGACGTGCCCATGGGCTACCTGACCGAGACGCCCGGCGATCAGAACCTGATCCTGCAAAAGGACGGCGCCGGTCGGATGTACTACCGGGTCGGTATGCGCTACGCGCCGCGGGATCTGGACCTGGATCCGGCGGACTACGGGTTCGCCGTCGAACGGGTCTACGAGGCCGTGGACGACGATGGGGACGTGTCCCGGGACGAGGACGGCACCTGGCGGATCGTGGCCGGCGCCCGGGTGCGGATCCGGCTGACGATGGTGGCCCCCATGCGCCGCTACCACGTGGCGCTGGTGGACCCGCTGCCCGCCGGCCTGGAGCCCATGAACCCGGATCTGGCGGTCACCGGATCGCTACCCGAGGACCCGTCGGCCAGCAACAGCGGCCGCTATTGGTGGTGGTGGCGTACCTGGTACGAGCACGAGAACCTGCGCGACGAGCGGGTGGAGGCCTTCACCTCCCTGCTGTGGGCCGGCGTCCACGAGTACACCTACGTGGCCCGCGCCACCACCCCCGGCGAATTCGTGGTGCCGCCCACCAAGGCCGAGGAGATGTACCACCCCGAGACCTTCGGCCGCACCGGGACCGATCGGGTGATCGTCGAGTAGCCCCGCCGGGCAATGCGCGAGCGCCGCTTTCCCTGTACCTGCCGCGCGCTTTCGCGTAGTTCTTCGCGACGATGAAGTTCCTCACGCCCCAGGTGATGGCCGTCCTCCAGCAGCGCGACATGCGCCAGAACCTGCGTGCGCTGCTGCGCCAGCTCGGAGTGCTGGCAATCGTCGTGACCGTGTACTCGGTGATCTTCCACGTGCTGATGCTGTTCGAACAGCAGGAGCACACCTGGCTGACCGGTGTGTACTGGACGCTCACGGTGATGAGCACCCTGGGCTTCGGCGACATCACCTTCCACACCGACGTGGGGCGGCTCTTCAGCCTGCTGGTGCTGGCCACCGGCGTGATCCTGTTGCTGATCGTGCTGCCCTTCAGCTTCATCCGCTACTTCTACGCCCCCTGGATCGAGGCCCAGGTCCGCTTCAAGGCGCCGCGCAGCCTGTCCCCGTACACCCGGGGTCACGTGGTGCTGTGCAACCACGACGCGGTGGCCCAGTCCCTCATCGAGCGGCTGAACAACCAGCAAATCGAGTACGTGGTCCTCGAGCCCGATCCGACCCTCGCGCTCAACCTCCACTCCGAGGGGGTGAAGGTGGTCCTGGGCGAGCGCGACGACCCGGAGACCTGGCACGCGGTCCGGGTCGATCAGGCGAGCCTGGTGGTGGCCAACCTCAGCGACGCGGTCAACACCAACATCACGCTGATCCTGCGGGAGATGACCACCGGGGTGCCCATCGCGGCCATGGTCGACGACGTGGAGGCGCTGGACATCCTGGAGCTGTCGGGCGCCGACCACACGATTCCGCTCAAGCGCCAGCTGGGCGAGCACCTGGCGGCCCACGCCGGCACCGGTGCGGCGCGGACCCACCGCATCGGCAACATCGGTTCGTTGGTCATCGCCGACTTCTCCGTGCAGCGGACCGACCTGGCCGGACACACCATCCGTGAGTGCGGCCTCCGCGCCACCACCGGGCTGAACGTGGCGGCCATTCGTCGTCGGGGGCGGCTGCGTCCCGCCGATCCCGACCTGGTGCTGGCCGAGGACGACGTGGTGATGGTCGTCGGCACCGCGGAGCAGCTCCCGGCGCTGGAGGCCGTGTACACCCTCGCCGAACCCGAGACCGGTCCCATCCTGCTGATCGGTGGAGGACGGGTGGGCCACGCGGCGGCCGACGCCCTCAAGCGGCAGGGTATGAAGGTGCACGTGGTCGAGCAGGATCCGGCGCTGCTCCCGGGCCTGGAGGGGGTCGCCGACCAGGTGGTGATCGGAAACGCGGCGGCCCTGGACGTGATGAAGCGGGCCGGCATCGAGCACGCGCCCTCGGTGCTGCTGACCACCCACGACGACGCCACCAACATCTACCTGACCCTGTATGCCCGCCGCCTCAACCCCGCCTGCCACATCGTCAGCCGGGTGACCCACGAGCGGAACCTGGATGCCATCCACCGGGCAGGGGCGAACTTCGTGCTCTCCGAGAGCGCCCTGGGGGCCAAGCTGCTGCTGGGGCTGCACCACGACCGGGAGCCGGTGATCATCGGCGAGGACGTGGACGTGTTCATCGTGCCCGTGCCACCGACCCTGGTGGGGACGACCCTGATGGACAATCGGCTCGGCTCGGTCACGGGCCTGCTGGTGATCGGGACCCAGGAGGCCGGGGTCACCCGGGGCGCCCCCGCGTCGAACGAGGAGCTGGACGCCAGCACCCACCTGATCCTGCTCGGAACCCGCGCCCAGCGGGAGCTGTTCCGTCAGCGATTCGATGGCTGATCCGCCGCGGGCGCGTCATCTCCCGAGCAGCGTCCGCAGTACGTAGAGCAGGTCTCGCGAGATGGAGTAGTCCTCCAGGTAGTCGCGGTTGATGGACACCTTGTCGGGCCAGACCACCTCGCGGTTGAATCGCTCGGGATCGGACTGCCGGGCCATCAGCTGCTCCTCGTCCCGGTACTTGAGGGCCGCGGGGCCGGTGATGCCCGGGCGCACGGCCAGGATCACCCGGTCCTCGCCCTCGAGCACGTCGGCGTAGCCGGGTACGTCGGGGCGGGGGCCCACGAAGCTCATCTCACCCCACAGCACGTTGAGCAGCTGGGGCAGCTCGTCGATCTTGAACCGCCGGATGACCCGTCCCGAGGGGGTGATTCGGGCGTCGTTGCCCACCGTCACCGTGCTCGCGTCCACCCCCGCGTCGCGCATGGTGCGGACCTTGACGATGGAGAACGGGCGGCCGTAGCGGCCGACCCGCTCCTGGACGAAGAACCCGCCGGCCCGGGTGTCCAGCCGCGCCACCGCCCACGCGGCGCCGATGACCGGCGCGGCGCCGACCAGGCCCGCGGATGCCAGCCCCACGTCCAGTCCACGCTTGAGCGCCTCCTGGGTCGGGGTCAGGGGGGAGGGGGGGATCCAGTCGTCGGTGAGCTCGCTGGGGTAGGCGCGGGTGATCATCGGCCGCAGGTCGACGGGGGGGCGGCCCTCCACGTGCAAGGTCCGGGGCTCGGGATCCCCCTCGAGGCGGAAGGGGAGCGGCTCGGGGCCGAGCAGGGTGACGAACCACACGGGCTCGGACGTGGAGCCGTCCAGCGACAGGGCCAGCGCCGGATCCCTGTGGTTGTAGGAGCGGCTGTGCCAGCCGTCGAGGGGTTCGGAGGAGGCGCGGGCGAGGCCGGCGGAGAAGGCGGAATCCGTACAGCCCAGGGTGACGGTCCAGCGGGGATCCGCGCTCCCCTCGGGCATCTCCAGCGTCAGCGTGGACGATCCCTCGTCCCAGGTATGGGGCAGGTCAGCCAGCTGCCAGTGCAGGGAGACCGGGGTCCGCGGGGCGGTCCGCCCGGTCGGGGCGACCCGGTCGACCACGCACCAGGTCGCGCCCAGGCGGGCGAGCATCCGGGTGTGGAGCCAGGAACCGGGGAGCCGCAGGTAGCCGTCGTGGGCCGCGATCCGGGCGTAGTCCAGCCCGTGGTCCTCCGGCTCCCAGGTCGCCGTGTGGGTCCACTGCAGGTACTTGAAGGTGCGGTGGGGGACCATCTGGTCCGCCCCGCCGACCAGCACCGTGTTGTGGCTCCGCGTGCCCCGGAACCAGTTGTGGACGTCGAAGCTCTTGTTGTAGTTGAACGACCCCGAGTCGAGGGCCAGGTTGGTCCCGTCCACGAAGAGGTCCACGTGGAGCTGGTCCGCCTGCTGGCCGTAGCGCGAGCGGATGGTGCCGGCCCGCAACACGGCGTAGCGGGACGGCTCCGCCCGGTCGACCCACAGCCCCTGCTGCCAGAAGCGGTGGTCCCCCGGTTCCTCCGCGAAGGCCGGGGAACGGTCGGCCTCGAGGGCGGCGGGGCCGAAGAGCCACAGCAGCTCCTCGTCCCAGGGGCCGGCCGGGAACACCAGGGGGCGTCCGATCGCGTGCGCCATGCTGTTGAGCACGGGACGGAAGTCGGTGAAGGCGCACTCGGTCCACACGCCGATCAGCGCCCCGTCGTTGGCGCCCCAGTTGGGAAGGCTTCCGGTCGACGGATCCACGTGGGCCGCGAAGAGGTCGAGGCTGGGCGGGATTCGCCGCTGGATCGCCCCCTCCAGCTCCGCGTCCCCGTGGACCCGGGCCACACCCAGAGCCCAGAGCATCCCGTGCCAGGCCGACCGGTGATAGTTGTGGGACGGCTGGACGTAGCCCCCGTCGTCCGTCCACTGCTCCAGCTCGGCCTCGAGCAGCAGCCGGCGGCCCCTGCGGCTCCAGGGCTGGGCCTCCGGAAGCCAGGGCATGCCCAGGCCCAGGGCGTACAGGCCCAGGGCGCCGTGGATCAGGTGGTTGTTGCGGATGCCGCTCTCGGCCCGTCCCAGCGTCGTGTCCAGGCCCCGGCCGTGGTACCACAGCACCGCGTGTAGCAGCGTGAGCCGCTCGGGGGTGAGCCGGGGGGAGTCGCGGAGCACGTCTCGCACCCACAGCAGCATCAGGGCGCGGATCGCGATCTCCTGCTCGCTGCTCCAGTGGGGTCCACGGAGCAGCGGATTGTCCCGCCGGAAGCTCTCGAGCCAGTCGAAGAGCAGGTCCAGGTGGGCCGGGTCGTCGTCCACCAGCCAGGCGCGGACCAGGTCGACGGCCCACTGGAAGCGCCCCAGCTCCCAGTTGAGCTTGATGTCTCCCAGGGGGCGGGTGTCCGCGCCGATGATGGCGGCGGAGCTGTGGCGGTGGGGCCAGCGATCTCCGGTCTCGGGGTTGAGGCGCCAGTCCGGCGGCGAACCGAACTCGAACCACTGGGAGCGGAAACCCCAGACCCCCCCGCGGGCGATGCGCGCCGCCCGATCGAGCATCGGCCCGGGATCGCCGACCAGCGCGCGGACGTGGGGGCGCGCCACCTGGGACCGGGGGATCCGGAACCCGGCCTCGTCCGCCGCCCACTCGCGCTGCAGGTGGGGCGCGGCGCCGGGATCACCGGCCCCGGCGGTCCGGCGGTAATGCTCCACGTCCAGGCCCTGGATCGGGTGGACGACGCGGTCGAGGCCGCTGCGCCGGCGAACCTCGAAGATCGAGCGCTCCAGCGAGCCCCGCGCGCCCAGCAGACGCAGCTCGTCCACGTAGCGCGCGAGCCGACCGCTCGGTCCTCGGGTCCTGTGCCTGCTCACACCACCTCGCGGACGATCTCGTCCAGCCGCCCGGCCAGGGCCTCGTAGGTGTGCTCGGCCAGGGCGAACTCCAGGCCGGCCCGACCCATGGCGTCCCGCTCCGCCGGGGTCCGGGCCTTGATCTCGAGGATCGCGTCCGCCAGCGCGGGACCGTCCTCGGGGGGCAGCGAGCGCCCCAGCCCGTGCTCGGCGATGGGATCGTACGAGGACCGGATGGCGTAGAGGATCGGCCTGCCGGCGAGCATGTAGTCCATCAGCTTGTTCGGCGTCGGCCCGTACTTGAACAGGGGCAGGTCCTTGAGGCCGATGAAGCAGACGCCCAGCTCCCGGTAGATCGCCATCACGACGTCCTTGGGGACCGGGTCGTGCCAGCTGACATTGGGCAGCCCCAGCCCGGTGGCGCGGGCCACCGCCTCCTCCTTGGACGGCCCGTCGCCGACCATGAAGACCTGCACGTCGTCCACACCGCGGTCCCGCAACAGGGCGCAGGCGTCGATCACCTGGTCCATGGGGTTGGCGAAGCCGTGGCTGCCGGCGTAGCCCACGGTGAACCGACCGGCGGCCTTCGCCTCCTGCACGGCGGTGAGGACCGGATGGCGCCCCTCGAAGGGGTGCTCCTCGGGCTCGATGCCGTTGGGCAGGTAGCGATAGCGATCGGGGTCCAGGCCGTGCTCGAACATGTAGCGGTCGGCGCTGTGCCACAGGGAGATCACCCGGGTGGCGCGCCGGAAGCTCTGCTCCTCGATCCACTGGAACACCCGCGCCAGGGGGTGCGTGGCGCTCATGGAGCCCAGCTCCACCAGCATCAGCGGCCACAGGTCGCGGATCTCCACCAGGGTCGGTACCTGGTACCTGCGGCCCAGCAGCAGGGTGTCCAGCAGGGTGAAGGGGTGGGGCGACGTCCCCAGGATTGCGTCCGGGCGCCCCAGGCGCCGCTCCAGATCCGCAACGCAGGCCAGCGTCGAGTACGACAGCATGTTCGCCAGCCGCATCGGGCCGTTGCCGCGGTAGCGCGGTGAGCGCAGCCAGACGAACTCCACGCCGTCCAGGGTGTCCGTGGTCACCAGCCCGCGGGGCTCGGGGGGCTGGGAGAACAGGTGGCTGAAGGTCGAGGCGACGATGCTCACCCGGTGGCCCATCCGCCGCAGGTGGCGGGCCAGGTAGAAGTGGCGGTACTCCATCCCGTGGACCAGGTTGCCCCCGTAGTGGTTGAGCATCCACAGGTTGTAGGGGCGGGTCATGGGTAGCCGAGCCTCTCCATCAGCGCGCCGATCTCGTCCATCACCTCGGTCAGGTCCGGGCCCTGCACGCTGCCCTTCCACTTGTCGAGGGAGCCGGCGTGGATCTCGGTGGCGGTCCAGGCCCGGAAGGCCCCGTCCTCGGGCAGTTCGAAGAAGGAACGGATGCGATCGAACTGGTCCTCGGGATCGCTGACCAGCCGTTCGTACTGCACCTCCAGGTAGGCGTCGGTGGGGAGGGCCCGGCTCTCTCGCAGCGCGGCCTCCACCGACAGGCGCCACTGGCGGGCGCAGACCCGCGCCAGCGAAAGCTCCCGCACGTCGTCGTCGAACCCCGGCCACCGGGGCCCCCAGCTCTGGCTGTACTCCTTGCGCAGAACGCGGCGCTTGAGGGCGCGCACACCGGCGCGCGCCGCGTACACCGGCAGGTCCCGCTGCGGCACCGTGCGCGACTTGGTCCACGCGTACCCCGCCGAGCTGGTGGCCCGCCAGCGCTTCATGGCGGAGGCGGTCACCGCGCGTCCGTCGCGGACCACGTGGAGGATCCGGCACTCGGGGAGCACCGCCTGGACGTACCGCAGCCGCATCACGTTGGCCACGGTCTTGTCGAGGATCCGCTGCCGCCCCTGGTCGGCCAGCTCCCGGGCGAAGGCCGCGCGGATGTAGGTCTGCTTGCGGGGAGACAGGTGGCGATCCGGGTCCAGCATGTCGTGGTCGAGCAGCGCGTTTCCGTAGCGCCACATCATGTTCATCTCGAACTCGAAGCCCGCCACATGCGGATGGTGCATCAGCGCCTCGCGGATCATGGTGGTGCCCGAGCGGCCGGCACCCACCACGATCAGGGGCATGGTCAGCGGGTTCATGGGATCCGCACCCTCCGTCCGTCCGCCGCGGCGCCGGGCGCGGCGAGGGTGGCCCGCGTGGCGTTCTCGATCTCGGTGAAGGGGATGGGGGAGGGGGCACCGTCGCGGATCGCATCCACGAAGGCCCGGTAGCCGGCGGCGTGCCCCTTGTCGCGGCGGAGCGCCGAGGGTCTGGGGAGGGTCAACGGCGGAATGACTCCCTTGCGCAAGATCCGGAGCCTGCGGAAGTCCTCGAGCCGCAGGATCGTCCCTTCGTTAAACACCTCGAGCCGCTCTTTGGGGAACCAACGTGTACCGCTGGTGAGGTAGTGGACTGTAGCACGGGAGCCGTCGGCGAAGCCCAGGGCGATGGACATCTCGTCCCCGCGGGTGTCCGCCGGGTAGACGCCCGTCGCGGAGACCTCCACCACGGGCTCACCGACCAGGTGCCGAAGCAGGTCCACGAAGTGGCAGGCCTCGCCGCGGATCCGTCCGCCTCCCTCCCGGGGATCGAGGGCCCAGTGCCCGGCGGACAGGGTGCCCGCGTTGACCGTGTAGATCGCGGTGAGCGGCTTGCTTCGCGCTCGCAGAACGCTGCGCATCCGACGCGTGTGGCGCGAGAACCGGCGGTTGAACCCCACCGACAGCACCCGTCCGTCCGGGCGACCGGGGACACGGCCGACCTCGCCCATCGTCGCCGCCATCCGGTCCAGCTCGTCCTCGCGGAGGGTCAGCGGCTTCTCCACGAACACGTGTTTGCCCTGTTCGAGGGCGGCCTGCGCGAGGTGTCCGTGGCTGTCGTGGCGGGTCAGCACGACGACGCAGTCGATGTCGTCACGGCCGAGGACCGCCGCAGGATCGTCCCCGTGCTCGATGAAGCCGAAGCGCCGGGCGGCCCGCGCGGCGCTCTGGCCCGAACGGCTGACGATGGTGTGCAGAGTGACGCCGGAACGGGCGAGGGCGGGAAGCGCCCATCGCCTGGCGAACTGCCCCGCGCCCAGGACCCCGATCCGCGGCTGTCCGTTCTCGTTCGAACGCCTCAAGACTTCACTCCGCGTGGGCGTCGGGGCCCGAGGGTGCGGTCTGTCCGAGCTCCTCGTAGGCCCTGTGGAACTCGGCCTGCAGGTGCTCGCGGTAGGTCACGTTGCCCCGCAGAACGGACACCAGCTCGTCGAGGATCCGCTCCACCTCGCCCACCTTGCGGGTCTCCAGGTCGTCCACGGCGCGCTCGGTGCCCTCGGCGTCCCGGGCCCGTGCACCACCGCCCCTCAGGATCTGACCCACGGCCCGCGCCGCCCCCTTGACCAGGCTGCGGCTTCCGAGGAAGACCTGGCGCAGGGCCTTGTTGACCGGTCGGGGATCGACCCGGTCGGTGGCCGTGCGCACGGCGTCCCGGACCCGGCGGATCGCCTCGTTCCCCTCGTCGAGCGTGTTCTGGGAGAGAATCCCCTCGTCGAGGGCGTACTGGAACAGCCAACCGTGGTGCATCACCATCGACGCGGTGTCCACGCAGTCCTTGACCGCGAAGATGTAGACCAGCTTGCGGAAGATCTTCTTGATCACCATCCAGATCAGGCCCAGCACGCAGCCCAGCAGGCGGATCGGCCGGGGCTCGAACGCCAGCAGGTCCGCCTGCAGCGGCTCGGGCTTCAGGCCGGCGGCCGACACCTGGCCGCGGATCAGCCGCGAGCGGAACATGCCCACCAAGACGCTGTCGAGGAAGGGGACCGGGAGGAGGGGACAGAGACCCGCCAGGACCGCGTAGCGCAGGACCCGCCGGCCGGCGGCGGTGTCCACCGGGGGGGTCGGGGTCGCGGGCCGCCGCCCCCCCCCGGCCCCCCACC
>CAZITQ010000289.1:0-10034 GCA_964542165.1 uncultured Rickettsiales bacterium | reverse complement strand
CTCTTCCGCCTCTGCCTTGGCCTTGGCTTCCGCCTCTGCCTTGGCCTTGGCCCTGGTTTCCGCCTCCGACCTGGCCTTCTCTTCCGCCTCGGCCGCCGAGATGTCCTCTGCCCTCGCCATCTCCACCGAAACGCTCGGCTGTACGTCGTCCTCGAACAGGATCGGCGCCGCCCCTGCCGCGGGCACCTCCACCGAATCCCGCCCCCTCTTCCGCCGCTTCCGCCTGCGAGACGTCTTCACGGACTCGGACTCGGACTCGGTCTCGGACTCGGCCTCGGTCTCGGTCTCGGGCTCGGTCTCGGGCGTCGGCTCGGACACGGCCTCGGGCGTCGGCTCGCGCTCGCGCCCAACCTCTGCCCCGCCTTCCCCGTCCGTCACCTTCGGCGCATCGAGCACCGTGTCCGCGTCCGCCTCTTCGCGTGCCACCGGCGCTGCGGTCCGCGGGATGATTCGCGTGGCCGGCTCGTCGTCGTCGTCGATGGACGGTGGCTCGGGCATCGGTTCGGGCGGCGGCGGCACCGAGGGGATCTCCGCCGAGCCCGGGGGGGTGTCCAGCTCCGCCGGAGTGATGGCCTCGATCTCGTATCCGGTGGGGAGGCGGACCACGAGCTCGGTCGGCGGTTCGTCGGGCTCGGGCTCGGGCTGGGTCGGGAGCACCATGGCCGTGGGTGGAGGGGTGGGATCCCGGGTGAACTTGCGTCTTCGCGGCGCCTCGTCCCGCTCCGCCGGCGCGGCGGGGGAGGCGGGTGGCGCCGGCGGGGGGGGCACCGGCGCGGGCGAGGTCGAGATCGATCGAGGCGGCTCGGCGGGCGTCTCCCCGGGCTCCTCAACCGCCGCCGGGGCAGCCTCGACCAGCGCAGCGGCCGCTCTCTCCGGCCTCTCGCCGCGGTCGATCCGCCGGGTCTCGACGTCGTCCTCCATCAGGGCTTCCCCCGGAGGGACCGGCGGGAGAGCGGGGGGTTCGAGATCGTCGGCTCCGTGGGTCGAGGCGGCGCTGACCGTCAGCGACTCGGGCATGACGAGGACCACGCTGGCGTCGTCGGTACCCCGTTTGCGTTCGACGTGGAGCAGCAGCCGGTCGACGCCGACGGACAGGTCCTCGCCCGTGCCGTGCAGGACCTCGAAGATCCGGTGCTCGTCGACCGGCTCCGAGATGCCGTCGGTGCACAGCATGAGCACGTCGCCCTTGCCGACGCGCGTTCCCCGGTGCGACACCGGTGTGATCTCCAGCGGCAGAACCAGGTGGGCGCCCACCGCGCGCGTCACCGCGTGGCGTTTTCGCCCCTCCACGGTGGTGGCCTCCACGTGGTCGCGGGTCAGTTGCCGGAGCCCCTGGTTCGCGTACAGGTAGGCCCGGCTGTCGCCCACGTGGCAGATGTGGAAGCTACCCCGCAGCCGGTCGACGACGGCCACCACGACCGTCGTGGCCATGATCGCCCCCGGCCCGAGGCCCGAGGCTTCGTCCAGGATCCGGTCGTTGGCCCGCCGCAGGATGGCCTCGACCCATTGCACCGGGCCGGGAAGGTGCTTGGCCACCGAGATCGGCGCGGGGGGGGGCTGCTCGCGCAGCCGCTCGAACCGGTCGCCGAAGCCCACCACGCCGAGCTGCTGCACGAAGCTGTCGACGAGCAGCCAGCTGGCCCGCTCGCCGGCCTCGTGCCCACCGACGCCGTCGGCGACCAGCGCGATGATCAGGTCGTCTCCGCGCCAATGGGCGCAGCGATCCTGGTTGACCTGGTGGCGCGGCCCGGTGCGGCTGCCACTGGCGATCAGCTCGCGATTCACACACTTCCCCACGTTCGCAGCTGCCGAAGATATCACGAAGAGGCTGCGGCGGGGGCCGAGCGACCGATGTTCAGTCGTGGCCGGGGAGCTCGATCACCGCGGTGGCGCCCTCCCACACCAGGGGGGTGCCATAGGGGGCCACCAGCTCCTCCATCGCCGGTCGGGCCTCCTCCGCCGGCGTGGGACGGGGGCGATAGCGGACCTTCTTGTTGTCCACGTTGATCAGCTGGACCGCGACGTTCGCGATCGTTCCGTCGCAGATCCGGTAGCGGGCGACCATGCCGTACCCCGGCCCCGGGATCTTCACGAAGCACCCCGGAGTCCCGAACGTGAAGTTGCCCAGGCTGTAGAGGATCGGCTTGCCCTTGTAGATCTCGATGCCCTGGGCCACGTGCGAATGGTGGCCGTTGACCGCATCCGCCCCCATGTCGATCACCGCCTTGGCCATACGCTGCTGGTACCGGGTGGGGGGCGCGTAGTTGCGTCCGAAATGGCAGTGCACGATCACCACGTCGGCCAGCTCCCTCATCCGGGCGATGTCGGCCTGCATGATCTCGAATTCCATCTTCGCGCAGCCGGGCGCGTCGCCGGCAGCGAACCAGCCGTCCTTCTCGTAGTTGCCGTAGGGCTCCATGTAGGCCAGTAGTCCCACGGTCCCGCCCGGCAGCTCGATGACCTGTCCCTGCCGTGCGGAGGACTCGTCCCGACCGCCCCCCAGCGGCAGGATCCCCTGCTCGGAGAAGTGGTCCAGGGTGTCCGCCAGACCCTGCGGACCGAAGTCCAGGGTGTGGTTGTTGGCCAGCGCCAGCAGGCCGAAGCCCGCGTTCCTGAGCGCCGAGGCCGCGCGGGGGTCCTGGCGGTAGGACCACTTCTTGCCTTCCACGTACTTCTCGTCGTGGGTCGTGATCGGGGCCTCGAGGTTTCCCATCACCAGATCGGCGTCGGCCAGCAGCGGACCCAGGTGGCGGAACGGAAAGTCGTAACCCTGCTTGTCCAGGCGCTTCTGGGCGTAGTCCCCCAGCAGGATGTCGCCCACCGAGACGATCTCGCTCACCGTCCCGTCGCAGGCGTGGGGCTCGCCCACCGGCGCCGGGGCGCTGCCGGCGGAGCTCCGGGTCAGCCCCAGCGCGATCCCCGCCATGGCGGTGCCCACCAGGGTGATGTAGAGCCCGGCTCCGATCAGGCCTCGTCCAGCCACGGTCCACCTCGCGAGAGGAGATCACGGTACCCGATCCATGGCGATGCGGCCAAACGGGGTCCAACGCCCCGCTCACGGGAATACGTCGAGGTTCGTCCGCGCTGGTACAATCCCCGGACACTCACCCCACGGAGGTAGCGGAGCATGGCCAGCCGGGACGGACGAGGACGACGGTCGAGGCGGACGGCGGGAGACGAGGAGCACTCCTACGGCGAGTACGAGCAGGAGGGCTGGGACGAGCCGCGGCTGATGGACTTCGCCCGCAAGCTGGTCCGGGGTGGGGCCGAGGTGGTGGTCTCGACCCAGGACGCGCTGCGCGAGCGCGCCGCGGAGGTCAAGCCCAAGGAGATCCCCAAGGAGGTGGTCGAGTCGGTGGCCCACCTCACCGCGAGGACCAAGGACGAGCTGATCAGCCTGCTCGCGCGGGAGTTCAAGACCTACCTGGAGAAGATGGACGCGGCCGGGGAGCTCCGCTCGATCCTCGAGAACTACACCCTGGACGTGAACATGACCGTCCGGCTGCGCCCCAACGAACGACTCGAGGACGAGGACACGGCGGGGGAGGATGCCGATCCCGGAGACGAGGAGGACGAGGACGAAGTCGAGGTCGACGACGAGGACGTGGAGGGCTGAGCGCTTCGTCCCCCCTCACTCCTCCTGCTTGAGCGGCTTCAGCCGCACCCGAAGACCCTCCTCCTGGAGCATGCGCCGGATGGTCGGCTCGTCGAAGGCGCTCAGGCTGTCCAGGATCGTCGCCATGTCCTCGAGGATGTCCGCCATGTCCTGATCCGAGGCGCCCAGGGTCTCGGAGACCCCCCGGAGCTCGGCGGCGATGGCGCGGGCGTCCTCCATGGTCGCCGGCAGATCCTCGGTGGACTCGTCCAGGCGGTCGAGCAGGACCTCGACGTCCGCCAGGGCCCCGTCGAGGCGATCCATGGTGCTGTTCATCCGGTCGATGCTGCCCGGAAGGCGTTCGCTGGCCGCCCGGACGTTGCGCACGATGACCGGCAGATCTTCCTTGATCTCGGGGGCGACCTCCGCAACCTCGTTGAGGTTCTTGAGGAGCTTCTCCGCCTCGGCGATCAGGCCACCGGTCTCCAGCTCCCCCTCCCGCGCCAGATCGGCCACCGCCGACATGATGGCCGCCATGTCCTCGGGGTCGACCTGCTGCAGCAGGGGGCCGAGGGCGGTGACCATCTGGTCGATCTCGTAGGGGATGGCGGTGTCGGTGATCCGGTCGCCGTCGTCCAGCAACTCGGCCGTGTCGCTCTGGGGCAGCAGGGCCACGTACTTCTCGCCGAGCACCGAGCGGGCGCGGACGTGGGCCACGACGTCCTCGCGAACCCCCGCGTCCCGCCGGATGACCAGGGTCGCCAGGCAGCGGCCGTCCTCCACCGAGAGGGACCGGACACCACCCACGCGCACGCCGGCGAGCCGCACGTCTCCGTCCTCGACGAGCCCGGCCGCGTCGTCGAACAGAGCCTCCACCACGACCGTGTCGCCCAGGGACTTGAGCGCACCTACGCGGAAGCTCATGTAGAGGAGGGCTGCCAGGGCCGCCAGGAGCAGGCAGCCCACACCGATCTCGTTGCGGAAGCGCTTCACGGCTGCTCCGATGCGCGTTCCGCGGGCAGCGGTGGCAGCTGCAGGTTGCGGCCCAGGAAGCGCCTCAGGACGGGATCTTCGCTGTGGCGGACCTGGTCGGGTGTCCCGAACGCGATCAGGCGACCGTTATAGAGCATGCCGATCCGGTCCGCAATCCGGAAGCTGCCGACGATGTCGTGGCTGATCACCACGAAGGTGATCCCCAGCTCGCCCTTCATCCGGCCGATGAGGCGGTCGATGGCGTCGCTGGTGATGGGATCCAGACCGGAGGTGGGCTCGTCGAACAGCACGATCTCCGGGTCGAGGACGATCGCCCGGGCCAGCCCCACGCGACGACGCATGCCCCCCGACAGCTCGGACGGCATCTTCTCCTGCACGCCGGGAAGGCCGACCCGCTCCAGCTTGTCCGCGACGATGTCCCGGATCTCCGGATCCCGCTTGCGGGTGTGGCGGCGCAGGGGAAAGGCCACGTTCTCGGCCACGGACATGGAGTCGAAGAGGGCCCCGTCCTGGAACAGCATCCCCAGGCGCTTGCGCACGGACCGCAGCTCGGGCTCGCGGGCCCGGGTGACGTCCACGTCGAACACATGGATCTGACCCGTGTCGGGGGGCAGCAGCCCCACCAGCAGCTTGAGGAAGACCGACTTGCCCACCCCGGACGGTCCCATGATGACCGAGGTCTCGCCCGCCGCCAGCTCCACGCTCAGGTCCTCGAGCACGACCTGCTCGCCGAAGGCCTTGCGCACCCCCTCGAAGCGGATGATCGGCGCGGCACCGGGGGTCGGATCAGCCATAGAAGATCGCCGTGAGCAGGTAGGTGGCGGTGATGCAGACGATGCACATGGTGACCACCGCGTGGTTTGTGGCCCGGCCGACCCCCTCGGGGCCCTTCTCCGAGAAGAAGCCGAAGAATCCGCTGACCGTGGAGATGACCACCCCGTAGACCATCGACTTGACCAGGGCGTTGATCAGGTCGAGGCGGGAGATGTTGCTCCACACGTAGTCCGAGTACTCGCCGGGGCTGACTCCGAGCTGATACACGGCCACGGCGTAGGCGCTCGCCAGGCTGGTGGCCAGGCCGACCAGGGTCAGCAGGGGCAGGGCGATCACCACCGCGAAGAACGAGGGCGCCACGAGCTCGGCATGGGGGTTGACCGCCATGACCTCCAGCGCGTCGATCTGCTCCCGGGTCCGCATGACCGCCAGCTGGGCCGCCAACTCCGTCCCGGTCTTGGCCGCCACCATCACCCCCGCCAGCAGGGGACACAGCTCGCGCACACCCGCCATGGAGACGAACATGCCCACCATGTTGCCCGCGCCGAGGGTGGCGAACGCGGTGTAGCCCTGGATCGCCACGTTGGTCCCCACGAACACGGCCATCACCAGCAGGATCGGCAGGGCGCGGATGCCCACGCGGTAGGTCTCCAGGATCACCCGCTCCCAGCGGGTACCGTAGCGCAGGGTGAAGCGCGTGCAGTCCCACACGAAGTAGCCGTAGGCGCCCAGGGCCCGCAGGAAGCGGAGCGAACCCATCAGCGCCACCCGAACAGCAGGCTCGAGGCCGCATAGTTGAAGACCAGCAGGAAGAGGATCGTGTAGACCACGGTATTGTTGACCGCGCGCCCGACCCCCTCGGCTCCGCCGGTCGTCGTGAATCCCTGGAAGGTCGACACCAGTCCGAGGAACAGGCCGTAGCAGATCGCCTTGGCCACCGCCGCCAGCACGTCGTAGAAGCCCACCAGCTCGGTCATGTTGTGCAGGAACACGCCGGTGGCCTGGTCGTAGGACAGCACCGCGACGAGGTAGCCGCCGCCGACGCCGAAGAGGATCGCCAGGATGGTGAGCACCGGGTTGACCACGACCATCGCGAGCACCCGGGGCACCACGTGGAAGGCCATGGAGTCGACGGCCATCACCTCGGTGGCGTCCAGCTCCTCCTTGATCCGCATCGCGCCCAGTTCGGCGGCGTAGGACGAGCCGCCCTGGGCCGAGGTCAGCACCGCGGCCAGCACCGGGGCGAGCTCGCGCACGATGATCAGCGTCAGCAGCCCGCTCATCATCCGCTGGGCGCCCATCATCGCGAAGATGTTCATGCCCTGGAGGCCCAGGACCATGCCGAAGGGGACGATGGTGATCAGCACCGGGCCGATACAGCGGCCGCCCACCACGCGGATGTGGAAGGACACCTCACGCCAGTACAGGGGCTCCCGGATGGCCGCCAGCAGCGCCCTGCCCGCAAATCGTCCGAACGCGTCCACCGGGCGCAGCAGCGCCAGGGGCATCGGTATCGTCGGCGCGGGCGTCGGCACCCGGCGGATTGTACACGACGCAGGCCTGCGATCACCGTGGTTGGCCGTCGGCAACGTACCTGGTACCATGCCGCCGCATTGCCCCCGGCCCTTCGCCGGGGAGTCGGGTGAAGGACGATGAAGAGCGCGATCTCGATGCTGTTGCTGGTCGCGGCGATCTCCGTCGCCGTGCCGGCCCAGGCGGAGCCGGTGAGGGCCACCGAAGACGTGACCGCACGCCGGTGGGTCGACAACGCCGATGTGACCACGGGGGACATCTCCGCGGGCGATCGGCTGGACGTGTTGTTCAAGGAGGACGGCTGGGTGCGGGTGAGGCTCGCAGGTCCGGGCGCCGGCTACGGCTGGGTCCCCGAGACCGCGGTCAAGCCCATCGAGGACGAGCCCGCGTTCGACCTGGGGATGCCCGGCGGTCTCGACCTGCCGGGCCGCAAGCCGGGACTCGACCTGCCCGGTGGATTCCCGGGTGGGACGACACTCCCGGGTACCGGCACCCTGCCGGGTGGGACCTCCCTCCCACCCATCAACCTCGACATCGAATAGGCGGCCCTGGCCTCGCCGGTGAAGCACGACCTCCCGCGGGCCGAACCGGCGCTGCTGGTGTGCAGCCTGGCCAGCGGGAGCCGCGGGAACTCCACGTACGTCGGAACCCCGGAGCGCGGCCTGCTGGTCGACGTGGGGGTGTCTGCCAAGCGGGCCGCCGACCTCCTGGTCGCCCGGGAGCTGGAGCCGTCCGCCGTGCGGGCGATCCTGGTGACCCACGAGCACCGGGACCACACCTCGGGCGTGCGCGTGTTCTGCCGCAGACACCGGGTCCCGGTGTACGTCCAGCGGGACGTGCGCGACCACGTGGACCTGGCCGGCGTGGACGACGTGCGTACCTTCGAGGGCACCTCGCCCTTCCGGGTCGCCGGCCTCGAGGTGACGCCGTTCTCGATCCCCCACGACACCGTCGAACCGCTGGGCTACGTGCTGCGGAGGGGGGAGCTGCGTGTGGGGATCGCCACCGACATGGGCATGCCGACGCGGCTGGCCGAGGAGCGGCTGAGGGGCTGCGACGCGGTCCTGATCGAGTTCAACCACGACCTCGAGATGCTCATGGAGGGACCCTACCCCTGGTGGCTCAAGCAGCGAGTGCGGAGCCGGATGGGTCACCTCAGCAACGAGGATGCCCTGGAGATGCTGGGGGGGATCCTGAGGGGACCGGCGCGGCAGGTGATGCTGGGCCACCTGAGCCAGGAGAACAACCGTCCCGAGCTGGTCGAGGCGTTGGTCCGCGACCGGCTGTCCACCCTGGGACGGGACGACATCCACGTCACGGTACTGCGGCAGGACGTGCCCGGACCCGTGATCGTGCTCGAGCCGCCCTCCGAGGGCGAAGGGGAGGGCAAGGGATGATCCCGCGGTATTCGCGCCCGGAGATGGTCGAGATCTGGACCGAAGAGAACCGCCTGCGGACCATGCTCAGGGTCGAGGTCCTGGCGGCGGAGGCCATGGCTGCCCGCGGCGAGGTCCCGCCGGAGGACCTGCGAGCGATCCAGGAGGGTGCCGACTTCGACCTGGAGCAGGTCCGCGAGTACGAGAAGACCCTCAAGCACGACGTGATCGCCTTCCTGACGTCGGTCGCGGACCACGTGGGCCCGGCGTCGCGCCACATCCACAAGGGCATGACCAGCTCCGACGTGCTGGACACCGCCTTCGGCGTCCAGCTGAGCCAGGCCGGAGAGCTGATCCTCGCGGGGCTCGACAGGGTGCGCGCGGCGGTCCGGGCGAGGGCGCTGGAGAACCGCGACACGCCCATGATCGGCCGGACCCACGGCATCTACGCCGAGCCCATCACCCTGGGCCTCAAGCTGGCCGGGTGGTACGCGGAGCTCGATCGGGGCCGGGAGCGACTGCTGGCCGCGTGGGAGGGGATCCGGTTCGGCAAGATCTCGGGCGCGGTGGGCACCTATGCCTTCGTTCACCCCGAGGTGGAGGAGTACGTCTGCCGGGAGCTGGGGCTGGGCGTGGAGCCCCTGTCCACCCAGGTCGTGCCCCGGGACCGGCACGCGGCGTTCTTCGGCGCCCTGGCCCTGCTGGCGACCTCCATCGAACGGTTCGCCACCGAGATTCGCCATCTGCAGCACAGCGACCTGGGCGAGCTGGGCGAGGCCTTCACGGAGGGCCAAAAAGGCAGCTCGGCGATGCCCCACAAACGCAACCCGATCCTGACGGAGAACCTGACGGGGTTGGCGCGGCTGGTGCGGGGCTACGCGTCCACGGCCCTGGACAACGTCGCCCTGTGGCACGAGAGGGACATCAGTCATTCGTCGGCGGAGCGGGTCATCGCCCCGGACGCGACCATCGCGTTGGACTTCATGATGCACCGCTTCGCCGGGGTGGTCGAGGGCATGGTCGTCCGCGGCGACCGGATGGCCCACAACCTGGAGCGGACCCGTGGGCTGTACGCCAGCCAGCGGCTGCTCCTGGCGCTGGTGGAGCAGGGGGTGTCCCGGGAAGACGGCTACCGGATGGTGCAGCGCGCCGCCGCCCGGGCCTGGGACGAGGGGATCGCCCTGCGGCGGGCGGTGGAGGAGGACGCGGAGCTGCGCGAGCGGCTCGGCGAGCTTCCCTTCGATTCGATATTCGATCCGCTGGCGTTCGTGGTCCACCGGGACCGCGTCTTCCAGCGCGTGTTCGGCGAGTAAACAGCCCGGTCTCCGCGGAGCGGGGTCCGGTGATGGAGGTCTTCACGATGAGTCGAGTCCTGGTCCTGGGCGCCGGCATGGTCGCCCGTCCCCTCGTTCGCTACCTGATGGATCAAAAGTACGACGTGACCGTCGCCACGCGCACCGTCTCCCGGGCCGAAGCGCTGGTGGGAGACGATCCCCACGGCAAGGCCCTCCCGCTGATGATCGACGACCTGGGCGCCCTGGGCGCGCTGGTCGAGGCCAACGACGTGGTGATCAGCCTCGTGCCGCCCCCCTTCCACCCCCAGGTGGCGGAGATCTGCCTGGAGAAGGGCAAGCACCTCATCACGACGTCCTACCTCTCCCCGGCCATGCTCGCCTTCGACGAGCGTGCCCGCGAGGCCGGCCTGCTCTTCCTCAACGAGATCGGCCTGGACCCCGGCATCGACCACATGAGCGCGATGCGGG
>CAZITQ010000288.1:0-10115 GCA_964542165.1 uncultured Rickettsiales bacterium | reverse complement strand
TCCCGGATCGTGTCGATCGCCGACGGCTACGACGCGCTCGTACACGACCGCGGCGCCCGGGCGGGCCGCCCCCCGCCCGGCGCCCGGGGGGGGGGGGGCCCCGCGGGGGGGGGGCGGCCGCCCGATGGGGGCTCGCCGCCCCCCGATGGCGGCGAGCCCCCCAAGGACGGCAACCCGCCGCCCGAGGGAGCTCCGCCGGCAGGCGGCGGGGCCCCGACCGAGGCCGCCGGCTAGGTAGTTCCCGCCCCGAGACGGCGTTGGGTGCCGGGAGGCGTCAGGCCTCAGGCTTCAGGCTGGCGGTCGTCTCGCGGTCGCTCGACATCCATCCGGAATCCGCCTCTTCTCCTCCTTCCACAGATCGCCCATCTCCCAGGCGGACACCCTCGCGTCCGGATCGCACCTCTGCGCGTGAACGGCCCACAGGGAGCCATCTACGTCGGTTGACCATCTGAAGTGGGAATTTGTTTGGATGCCAGAAAACGGAGGTCATAATAAAAGAGCAGGTTTTTTTAGCTTTAGGAAAGAGCATGATCAAGAAGATCACCGTCATCGCAGGTTTCTACGTGGTCTCTGGCCTGGCCCTGATCGCGATCCTCTTCGCGGTCTCCGCCGTCACCCGCCCCGACCGTTCGTCCGAGGATTCGGCGCCCGACAGGGGGACGATCTCGCTGGCCACCGCCACCTCGGTCGCCGCCGAGGTTCCGCCGCCGCGCGCGACTCCGATGCCACCGGCGGCGCGAAGACACGCCCCCGAACCCAGGCGTCCGACCACGCCGCTGGCGTCGATGCTGCCCCGATCCACGCAGCTGCGCGACGTCGAGGTCGCCGAGGAGCCCGAAGCCGAGGAGATCGTGGAGACCGCTCCAGAGCTCCCAGCGCCCGCGCCCAAGAAGTACGCCGCACCGCCCCCCCGCCCCGACGCGCCGACGATCTCGGCCGATGAAGTGGTCAGCGTGGTCAAGCGCAAGAAGAAGCAGGTGAAGACCTGTTACGAGAAGCAACTCAAGGGGGAGCCCAACCTCTTTGGTGTGGTGCAGGTGGGCTGGACCGTGACCGCCAGCGGCTCGGTCAAGAACGTCGAGGTCATCTCGAACAACACCGGAAACGCCGACATGGAGGCGTGCATCGAGCGCACCATCGCGGGCTGGTCGTTCCCGTCCAGCGAGGCCGGCGTCGACATCGAGTACCCGTTCAAGTTCCGCCCCGCCTTCTGATCCGCCCCCGGGGCCGCGACGCCCCCATCTGGCCTTTCCCGCCGTAGATCTCCATCATGAGAGAGGCTCGAGGAGGTCGGATGGGTCCGGGCGGAAACCAGCCAGCGAGTCGCCGCGTGGTGGTCACGGGCGTCGGGGCGCGCAGTCCGATCGGAGCGAGCCTCGACGAGATCCACACGGCCCTCCGTCAGGGGCGTTCCGGGATCCGGGCCATGGCGGCCTGGGAGGCCATCGAGGGCATCCACAGTCGGGTCGCGGGCGTCGTCCCGGGGGCACGGGGCCGCTCGATCCCCCGCCGCCAGCGCCGCTCCATGGGGAGGACCTCGATCCTGGCTTCGCTCGCGGCCCGCGACGCCCTCACCCAGGCGGGCGTCGGGCCCGAGGTGCTCGGTGGTGGACGGGCAGGGGTGTCCATCGCATCGACCCTGGGTTCGGCCCGCGCCACGGACGAGTTCTGCACCGAGATTGCCGCCACGGAGAGCGTCCGCGGACTCCGCTCGACGACCTTCCTGCGTTTCATGGGACACAGCCCCGCCGCCAACGTGGCGCTGAGGGAAGGAATCGCGGGGCGAACGATCTCGCCGACCAGCGCCTGCTCCAGCGGAACCCAGGCCATCGGGCTGGCCGCGGAGGCCATCGCCCACGGCCGGCAGGACGTGATGGTGGCGGGGGGTGCAGAGGAGATCCATCACACGGTGGCGGCGACGTTCGCCGCGGCCGGCGCCGCCTCGCGGGCCTTCAACGACAGGCCCGAGGCCACGCCGCGGCCCTTCGACGAGAACCGTGACGGCCTGGTGGTGGGCGAAGGGGCGGGGATCCTGGTCCTGGAGGAGCGACAGCTCGCCATGGAGCGGGGCGCTGACATCCTCGCCGAGATCCTCGGCTTCGCCACCACCACGGACGTCACCCACATGACCGACCCATCGCCCGACGCGATGGAGCGTTGCATCCGCGCCTCGCTCCACGATGCGGGCCTCCCCGCGGGCCGGGTGGACTACGTCAACGCCCACGCCACCGGCACGGTCCGCGGCGACGCCGCCGAGTCCGAGGCCTGCCGCCGGATCTTCGGCGAGGGGGTCCCGGTGGGTTCGACCAAGGGCTACACCGGACACGGTCTGGGCGCCGCGGGCGGACTGGAGTCGGCGATCTGCCTGCTGGCGATCCGGGAGGGATGGCTGCCGGCGACCCTGAACCTGGACGCGGTGGCCGGCGATTGCGGGGGGTTGGATCACCTCACGGCTGCCCGCGATGCCCGCGTGCGGATCGCCGTCAACCAGAGCTTCGCGTTTGGCGGGACCGGCGCCGTGTTGATCTTCGCCGACGGGGCATGGTAGGTCGCCGGTCAGACCATGGAACCCGCCGACCTCCAGCGCACCGTATGCGAGATCCTCGTCGAGGAGTTCGAACTCGATCCCGAGGACGTCCGGCCCGAGGCCCTGCTCGGGGAGGACCTGGAGCTGGACTCCCTGGACCGGGTGGACCTGATCGTCACCCTGGAGAAGGCCACCGGTATCCGCTTCGTCGAGGATCAGATCAAGAACGTGGAGACCGTGGCTGATCTGGTGGCCGCGGTGGAGCGCATCGCCGCGGCGCCCTGACCCGGTCCGCCGACACCCTCGCCGGCAGCCCGGGCGGGGACCAGAACGGGAAGAAGTTGAACCACTGGTCGGGGTAGCGGCGCGCCAGCCGCTCCAGGTCGGCGACGAACGCAGCGATCCACGCCACCAGCTGTTCGTCCCGGGGGCGGCCGGGCTGGAACTCCAGCCGACGCGGGGGCAGGGTGATCACCCGGTAGCTTCGCGGCCCCTCCTTGAGGCAGAAGCTCGCGACCAGGGGAACCCCTGCGATGGCCGCCACCAGGAAGGGCCCCGCCGGCAGCGGTGCCGGATGCCCGAGGAAGGGCAGCTCCACCCAGTATCCGTCCACCACCCGGTCCCCCATCATGCCGACCACACAACCCTCGCGCAGCGCCGCCAGGATGCGCACCGTCGCGGATCCCGGCGCGGACACGTCGATGACCTGGGGGGCCTGGCCCGCGCGCTGGAACAGCCGCTGGATCTCCGGTCGCTCCGCCTGCACGCGCACCGCACGGATGGGTACGTCGTCACCCACGAGCACGGCGCCGGCGAGGTCGGCGTTGCCCAGGTGGCTGGTCACGAGCACCAGACCCCGTCCCTCCCCCACCGCATCCTGGACCGCCTCCCGCCCCTCCTCCACGATCCGGAAGGCGTCGGGTCCCCGGAGCAGGAAGAGGTAGCGATCGACCAGCGCGATGGCGTAGGCGTGAAACTGGCGGTAGGAGCGCCACGTGCGCCGGAACCAGCCCGCCGGGCCCAACAGGCGCTCCAGGTATTCCCGACTCCACGCGCGCCCCTCGCGCGCAAGAATGAAGTAGTAGGTGAGGATCGGGGTCACCAGCAGGTACGCGGGCCAACGGCCGAACCAGCGGATGCATGCTGCGCAGATCCGCCAACCCCAGAGGGCCCCGATGCTGCGGCCGCTCCAGGCTCCCTCCGGCGCTCCGGGCTCGTGCCCCGGTCCATCGCTGGCCGGTCCGTCCTGCATCCGTCGATGATAGCGATCCCGGAGGCCACCCGCGACGCGACGGCACGCGCCTCCGTCGATGTTGACCCGTCCATGGCACGCCCCTACGATTCCTTGCACCGCGGCCGACCGCGGCGACCGCTGGCGCGGTTCCGGGAGCCACCCTTGCACGACGTGGTCGTCACCGGCCTCGGCATCTGCTCGGTGCTGGGCCACCGCCTGTCCGACGTGACCGAGGCCCTGCGCACGGGTCGCAGCGGCATCGTCGAGGATCCCTCCCGGGCGGAGCGGGGATTCCTGTCCCCCTACACCGGGGCACTTCCGCCCTTCGATCCCGCCAGCCTCCTGTCCCGGCGCGAGCGCAAACCCATGGGTGAGCCGTCGATCTACGGAGCGGTCGCCGCCCTGCGGGCCATCGAACACGCCGGCCTCGAGCGGGACGAGATCCGGAGCCCGACCTGCGGCGTGATCGCGTCCAACGACTCCACCTGCGGCGCGGCGGTGGCCGTGGCGGACGGCGTCCGCGAGGGTGGGGGCACCGCCGGGTTGGGTTCGGCGCACGTGATCCGGGTGATGGCCTCCTCCGTCGCCACGACGCTGTCGACCCTGCTGGGCACCCGGGGAGCCTGCTGGACCGTGGGCGCCGGTTGCGCGGGAGGGGCCCATGCCCTCGGGCAGGCTGCCGGCCTGGTTCGCTCGGGGGAGCAGGAGCTGGTGCTGGTGGTCGGCGCCCAGGAGCTGACCTGGATCACGGTCTCGGGATTCGACGCCCTGGGGGCGTTCTCCACACGCGGGGGCGCCGCGGAGGCGGCGAGCCGCCCCTTCGACGTGGACCGGGACGGTCTGGTGCCGTCCGGGGGAGGTGCCTGCATGGTCCTGGAGTCGGCGGATCGGGCGGCCCGGCGCCAGGTCCGCCCACTCGCCGAGGTGCTGGGCTACGGCTACTCCAGTGACGGACACCACATCACCTCCCCGTCCGGGGACGGCGCCGCCAGGGCCATGCGAATGGCGCTCACCACCGGCGGTGCAGGCGCCGACGAGGTGGACTATGTCAACGCGCACGCGGCGTCCACGGTGGTCGGCGACGCCCACGAAGCGTCCTCCCTGGCCCGGGTCTTCGGTCGGGGGGCGGGGCCGGCGATATCCAGCACCAAGTCCATCACCGGCCACGAGTTCTGGATGGCGGGGGTCAGCGAAGCCCTGTACACGGTGCTGATGATGGACGGGGGATTCGTGGCCGGAACGTGCAACCTCGACCAGCCCGCCGAGGAGGCGGAGGGACTCGACCTGGTGACCACGGCCAGGGAGAGTCGCCTCGACCGCTGCCTGTCCAACTCCTTCGGTCTCGGCGGGACCAACGCGGCCATCCTGCTCGGGCGTGGCGGGGGATGACCCGCGGCGACCTCCTGCGCCTGGGGGCCTCGGCCGGGGCCTGGGCCGCGGTCGGCGGCGTCACGGCCACCGGGATCGCGGCGGTCATGCCCGCGTACCGGCTCCTGCGCCGGTTCGATCCGGAGCGTCGCTTTCCGCATCGCTTGACCAACTTGTTGTGGGGTGGGCTCGTCCTGGGGCTGCCACCGTGGTGGTCCGTACGGGTCCGCGGGCTGAGCAACCTCCCCCCGCGAGGGGGCTACCTCCTGTGCGCGAATCACCAGTCCATGGTGGACGTTCTCGCGCTCCATGCCCTCCGCCTCGACTTCAAGTGGGTCCTCGACGGACGCTTCGTGCGCATCCCGGGATTCGGCGCGTGGATGCGGTCGTCGGGCTACGTGACGGTCGACTCCTCGGATCCGGTGTCCGGACGCGAGATGCTCGAGCGGGTCGTCGGGTGGCTGGGACGCGGCATACCGGTCGCCGTCTTTCCCGAGGGAACCCGGAGCCTGGACGGCGAGGTCGCTCCGTTCAAGCGAGGAGCCTTCCGGGCCGCGCTCCGGGCCGAGGTTCCCGTGGTCCCCGTGGCCATCGAGGGAACCCGAACGGTCCTCCCCAAGCACCACCTGGTCGCGGAGGTGCCGCCGCCGTGGGCGATCCGCGTCAGCATCCTCCCCCCGCTCGAGGCCGGCGAGGACGTCAGGGCGCCGTCCCTTGCCCGGGCCTGCCGCTCCGCGATCGCAGGTGAGATCGAGCGACTCCGCAGCGAGGACCGACCCGCGCCGGATCGGCCCTCGCAGGACCCGGAAAACGGGTAGGATAGGCGGCCAGCCAACTGCGCAGGAGTGCCTCATGCGGATCGCCCTGTTGAGCCCCCCGAGCCTCGCCGTGGGTCCCCACGGCGGCCCTCGCCCCGCCCCGCTGGTGAGTACCCTCGCTGACGGCCTGGTGGCGCGGGGACACGACGTCACCCTCTTCGCCACGGGCGACTCCACGACCTCGGCCGCGCTGGTATCCGTCTGCCCCCGCGCCAGCGCCGACTGCCAGGATTTGACTCCGGACCAGTGGGAACTGCTGCTCGCGACGGAGGTGTTCGCCCGATCCCGGGAGTTCGACCTGCTGCACAGCCACGCCGGGGCCTCGGCCCTGGTGGGCGCATCCCTGCAGGAGATCCCGGTCCTCGCGACCATCCACCGGGTGGCGTCCCCGGCCGAGCGGACCCTGTTCGCGCGCATGGGCCGGCGCATCGCGTTTGCGGCCAACTCCGAAGGTGAGCGGCTGCCGGAGCTGGAGTACATGGGCGTCGTGGATCCCGACGATCCCCTGGATGGGTACGAGGCGCTCTACCGCAGGCTGCTGGCCCGGCGGGAGAATCACCGGCCGTGGGGTTTCTACGAGGTGCTGGAGGACGAGCCCGAACACAAGGTCAAGCGCATCGTGGTGCACCCCGGAGAGCGGCTCAGCCTCCAGCTGCACCACCGCCGCGCGGAACACTGGCTGGTCATCGGCGGTGAGGGGCTGGTGACGCTGGACGACGACGAGATCCTCGTCCCCAGCGGCCAGGCCGTCGACATCCCCCGGGGGGCTCGGCACCGGGTGCGCAACCCGGGCCAGGAGCCCCTGGTGTTCATCGAGGTCCAGACCGGGGACTACTTCGGAGAAGACGACATCGTCCGCTTCGAGGACGACTACGGGCGCAGCGGCTGAGCCGCCCTGGAGACCGGGAACATGGAACGAGTCTTCGATCCACAGCGCGACCTCGACGTGGTGATCATGGCCGGGGGGGCGGGAACGCGGTTCTGGCCGCTGAGCACCGAGGTGCGCCCCAAGCAGTTCCTGCGCCTGTTCGGCGAGCGCACCATGCTCCAGCTCACCTGGGACCGGGTCGCGAGCCTCGTCCCGCCCGAGCGGGTGTTCGTGCTGACCAACGCCCGCTACCTGTCCCTGGTCCGGGACCAGCTCCCCGAGCTTCCGGCGGACAACGTGATCGGCGAGCCCATGGCCCGGGACACCTCCGGGGCCATCGCCCTGGCCACCGCGGTGTGTCGAGCCCGGCACGGGGACCCGGTGATGGCCGTGTTGACCGCCGAC
Source organism: uncultured Rickettsiales bacterium (assembly GCA_964542165.1). Taxonomy (GTDB): domain Bacteria; phylum Myxococcota_A; class UBA796; order UBA9615; family CAYRNR01; genus CAYTBN01. The sequence goes on along the minus strand of CAZITQ010000288.1, from coordinate 2,895 downwards.
CACCTGATCCGGCCGGAGGAGCAATTCCAGTCCACCCTCGTCTCGGCGGCCCGGGCGGCCCGGGCCAGCGGCGCCCTGTACACCTTCGGCATCGCACCCACCTTCCCCGCCACAGGGTATGGGTACCTGGAGGCGGGGGAGTCCCTGGGGGTGACCGACGGTGTGGAGCACTTCGCCCTCGATGGCTTCCACGAGAAGCCATCGCTGGACACCGCCCGCGAATTCCTCAAGGCGCGCCGCTACAGCTGGAACAGCGGGATGTTCGTCTGGCGCACCTCGGCCATCGAGGCCGCGCTCAAGCGGTACCTCCCCACCCACTCGGCCATCGTCGCTCCCCTGGCGGCGGCGGACCGGACCGAGGGCTGGGAGGACGCCCTGGCTGCAGCTTTCGAGCCCCTGCCGAAGACGTCCATCGACTACGGAGTGATGGAGAAGGCGGAGCGGGTGCGGATGATCCGAGCGACCTTCGAATGGAGCGACGTGGGGGACTGGCTGGCTCTGGAGCGCTTCCACGAGCCGGACGGCGACGGAAACCGGGGCAGCGCGAACATCCGGGCGCTGGGTGCAAACAACAACGCGGTGTTCTGCGACGCCGAAGACGAGACCGTGGCGCTCGTGGGTGTTCGCGACCTGATCGTGGTGCGGGCCGGGGACCGCACGCTGGTGGCGCACCGGACGGCGACCGAGCAGGTGAAGCAGCTGGTGCAGCGGCTGCGGGAGGACGGGGAGGACTGACGCGAGCCTCCGGCTCGGGTCACCTGGACCCCAGGAGATGAACCCGGAGAAACCCAGTGGCGTCGCCGACATCAGCGGCGCCCAGTTCGGCAAGTACCGGATCGTCCGTCTGCTGGGCGACGGTACGTACGGGGCGGTCTACGAGGCCTTCCAGCCCGGTGCCATGGGCTTCGCCAAGCGCGTAGCGATCAAGCGCCTGCGACCGCACCTGATAGCCGGCGACCGGCGGTTCCTGCAGTCGATGGTCAACGAGGCGCGCATCGGCGCCTTGCTGCAGCACGCGAACATCGTCGACATCCTCGAATTCGACCAGGTCGAAGGTCACTACTACCTGGCGATGGAGTACGTGGACGGCGCGACCCTGGAGGAGGTGATCCGGGTCTGCCAGCGACGCCGGGTGCTGCTCCCGCGCTTCGCGGTCGTGGACCTGATGGTGCAGGTGTGCCGCGGACTCCACCACGCCCACCAGATGCGCGATCACGACGGGCGTCACCTCCACCTGATCCACCGGGACGTGAAGCCCTCGAACATCATCGTCGATCGGGGGGGGACCGCGCGGATCCTGGACTTCGGCATCGCCAAGGCGGCGACCAACCTGTTCAACAACACCGCGCCCGGGCTGACCAAGGGCACACCTCGGTACATGTCGCCCGAGCAGCTCCGCGGCGAGTACCCCCTCAGGCCCCGATCCGACGTGTTCTCCACCGGCGTGGTGCTCTACGAACTCATCACGGCGAGGCCGCTGTTCTTCGGCCAGTCCCTCGAGGCGCTGCTGCACCAGGTCGTGTCCGCGGACATCAGCGACCGGCTGGAGCAGGCAGAGGCCGCGTTCCCCGGGTGCCTTCCGATCCTGACGCGGGCCCTGGAACGGGACGCGGAGTCCCGATATCCGGACGTCAGGAGCCTGGCGGCGGACCTGAGGAAGCTGGGCCAGCGCTACCCCTCGGAGGCGGAGACGGCGGACGTGATCGAGGCGCTGATGCCCGTGATCGAGCGTCCCCAGCAGCGCAAGATCGCCGACGCCTCCGAGCTCGAGCAGAACGGCGGCGTGCCGGTGGCGGACGAATTCCTGGACGACGAGGAACTCCTCGGGACCGCCCCGATCCGCCCGCCTCCGTCGGACTCGTCGGGATGGGCGGAGTTCACCGCTGCGCTGACCGCGCACAATCCCGTGGAGTTCCCGGACGAGGAACGGGACGCCTACACGCTGTCCCAATCGGACCTCCAGACCTTCCCCCCGCCGGGGGCGAAGGGGGTGGCTCAGCTCCAGCCGATCCACACGACCGGGGAGCCTGGGGGCACGGCCATGTTGCCCCCGGCCGAGCCGATCGCACCGCCCCCGGCCGAGCCTTCCAGCCCCCGCAGGCGGACCACCTGGCTGTACCTGCTGCTCGCTCCCGCCGTGGTGATCGCCGGATTCGGCTTCGGTGTCGTGGTGGTCGCCATCTGGTCGTCCCTCCAGGGCCCCACGAACGGGGCCGAACCCGTCACGGATGGCGGGCCCGCGGACGGGGTGGCCTCCACCACAGCGGAGGCCCCGTCGGAGGACGTGGAGGATGGACGGGGACAGGGGGAGGAGGTGCCCGATCCCACGCCCGCGCCCCCCGAGCCCCCCACGCCGGCGCCGGTGGACGGTTCGACGTCGGCGGAGCGGGAGCCCTCGACGCCGGAACCGGACAGGACCCCGGAGCGGGAGCGTGGGCCGGACCGGGAAGAGGTCGACCACGCGCCGGGCACGGTCTCCCTGTACGTCAAGCAGTGGTCGCGCATCTACGTGGACGGCGCGCTGGTGGGCAACGACACCAACTCCCTGGCCAAGCATCCGGTCGGGGGCGGAAAGCACTCGATCCGGGTGGTCTGCGGAGCCGAGACCTGTCCCTGCGCAGGACTGGAGAAGCGCTACCGGATCCGGGTGGATGGAGACGACGTGAAGCTGCCCGTTCTGGACTTCGAATCCCTGTCCGGGAACTGTCCCTGACGTATCCCCGTTTGGCCACGAATCCCAAAAAGCGTTAGCCTTGATCTGCTGAATTGGAGGAATCCGATGCGACCTATCCACGTCCTGCTGCTGCTGGGCGCGTTCGCGTTCATGGCTGGTTGTCCGTCAGACGACGACGACTTCGCCACGGACGACGACGACACCGGGGACGACGACACCGG
>CAZITQ010000287.1:0-10194 GCA_964542165.1 uncultured Rickettsiales bacterium | reverse complement strand
GACCCCAAGATGGAGGGGTTCCGCTTCATGGTCGTCAAGCAGATCGACCTGGAGGCGAAGGAGACCGGCGGGTACCGCATCGCCGTCGATGCGGTGGGTGCCGGGATCGGCGAGGTGATCCTTTACGCGACCGGCAGCGCCGCACGGCAGACCGTGGAGACCCACGAGCGCCCGTGCGACGCGGTGATCATGGCCATCGTGGACGAGTGGGAGGTGGACGGGGACTACGTGTACCGCAAGTACCCCGACACCCAGTGATGAGGAACCGGGTCCGGCTGCGCGCGACGTAGCCCGACGAAGGTGGACCAAGTGCCCAACGATCCGAATCGAATCAACGAGATCGTCCAGCGGGTGGTCGGCAGGGTCCAGCGGGGAGAGGTCGCCGACCGGTACGCACCGGTGGCCACGCCCTCTTCGATGGGCGGACTGCCCCCCTCCCCCGCCGCGACCCCCTTCCAGCCGCCCAAGGCCGTCTCGGCCTTCTCCGGTCCCCCGGCGGCGGCCGAGGCCGGTCCGGGCGGGGACGAGGGGATTCACGAGACCATGGACGGCGCCGTGGCCGCGGCCCAGTGGGCCCACGAGCGGCTGGCGGCCCTCTCCATCGCCGACCGGGAGCGGATCATCGCCGCCCTGCGGCGGATGACCATCGAGCAGGCCGAGCACTTCTCGCGGGTCACGGTCGAGGAGACCGGCATGGGCCGGGTCGATACCAAGATCCAGAAGCACGTGCTGATCGCCGAGCGGACCCCCGGGACCGAGGACCTGTCCCCCACGGCCTGGACCGGCGATGACGGGCTGACCCTGGTCGAGTACGCCCCCTTTGGCGTGATCGGCGCCATCACTCCGTCCACCAACCCCACCTCGACCATCGTCTGCAACGGGATCGGGATGGTGGCGTCGGGCAACGGGGTGGTGTTCAACGCCCATCCGGGCGCCAAGCGCTGCTCCGAAGAGGTGATCCGCTGGTTCAACCGCACCGTGGAGGCCAACGGCGGCCCGCCGTCGGCGCTCAACGCGGTCAAGGAGCCGACCATCAAGTCGGCCCAGACGATGATGAGCCACCCGGGGGTCTCGATCCTGGTGGTGACCGGCGGGCCCGCGGTGGTCAAGGTCGCCCTGTCGATGGGCAAGAAGGCCATCTGCGCCGGCGACGGCAACCCGCCCGCCGTGGTGGACGAGACCGCCGACGCGGACCAGGCCGGCCGGGACATCGTGATCGGCGCCGGCTTCGACAACAACGTGGTCTGCGTGCTCGAAAAGGAGGTCATCGTCGTCGACTCCATCGCCGACCGCCTCCTGGCGTCGATGCGGGCCAACGGTGCGGTGCAGATCCAGCCCCACCAGATGCAACGGCTCAAGCGGGTGATCTTCGACAAGGACAACGGGCCCGGACAGCACGCGGTGGTCAACAAGAACTTCGTGGGCAAGGACGCCTCGGTGATCCTCAACGAGATCGGCGTCTCCGCCGGCCCCGAGGCCAAGATCGTGATCGCCGAGGTCCCGGCCGACGACTCCCTGGTCTGGACCGAGCAGCTGCTTCCGGTGATCCCCGTGGTGCGGGTACCCAACGTCGACCAGGCCATCGATCTGGCGGTGGCGGCCGAAGGGGGTCGGCGGCACACCGCGACCATGCACAGCAAGAACATCGACGCCCTGTCGCGGATGGCACGGGCGATCAAGACCTCGATCTTCGTGAAGAACGGCCCGTCCATTGCGGGACTCGGCTACGGAGGGGAGGGATTCGCCTCCTTCTCCATCGCCAGCCCCACCGGCGAGGGCCTCACGTCGGCCAAGGACTTCTCGCGCCTGAGGCGCTGCACCATGGTCGATTCGTTCCGGATCGTCTAGGTAGAAAGAAGGCGTCAGGCTTCAGGCTTCAGGCGTCAGGCTGGGGAAGAAGACAGGAGTTCGGTGAGCAAGGATCTGGCCAGCAGGGTTCAGCAGGCGGGGGTCGTCGGCGCCGGCGGGGCGGGGTTCCCGACCCACGTCAAGCTGGGCGCTCAGGCGGAGATCTACATCGCCAACGGAACCGAGTGCGAGCCCCTGCTGCGGGCGGACCAGCACCTGATGTCCACCGAGGCGGAGTCCATGCTGGCCGGGATGAAGCTGGCCATGGACGCCACCGGCGCCACCGAGGGCATCATCGCCATCAAGCGGGGCTACGCCGATGCGCGGGCGGCGCTGGACGCCCTGCTGCCCGAGTACCCGGCGATCCGGATGCACCTCTTCGACTCCTTCTACCCCGCAGGCGACGAGTACGTGGTGGTCCAGGACTGCACCGGCCGCTCGGTCCCCGAGGCCGGACTGCCGATCCAGGTCGGGGTCGTGGTCTCCAACGTGGCGTCACTGGTCAACATCGAGCGGGCCAACCGGGGGATCCCGGTCACGGACCGACTGGTCACCGTGGCCTGCGAGGTCCAACGCCCGGGCACCTTCATCGCGCCGCTGGGTACGAGCTACGCCGATCTGCTCGAGGCGGCGGGCGGCTTCACCGACCCCCGGTTCGGGGGATTCGTCGGCGAGGAGCTGGCCCTGGTCGAAGGCGGCCCGATGATGGGGCGGGTGGTGGAAGCCGACCGGATGGTCACCAAGACCACCGGCGGCCTGCTGGTACTGCCCCGGAGCGGCCCGGTCGTGACCCAGATGACCCGGGACATGACCACCACCGTGCGCCGCGGGAAGTCGGCCTGCGACCAGTGTCGGGACTGCACCGAACTCTGCCCGCGCTTCCTCCTGGGCCACGAGCTGGAGCCGCACCAGGTGATGCGGGCGGTCAACTACGACCTGGATCTGCCACCGCGGACGGTCACCGCGGCGGTGCTGTGTTGCGAGTGCCGGCTGTGCGAGGCCTTCGCCTGTCCCCTGGAGCTGTCCCCGTTCCGCTACTACAGGTCGATCAAGCAGGCGCTGCGGGAGGCGGGCTGGAACAACGAGATCCACAAGCATCCCGACCCGCGGCCCCACAGCATGCGGGAGTTCCGGCGGATCCCGTCGTCGCGGCTCATCGACCGGCTGGGGATGGCCTCCTACCGCGGCCAGCAGGCGCCGCTGCAGACCGCCCGGCTGGAGCCGGCGAGCGTGCGCATTCCGATGCGAATGCACATCGGGGCCCCGGCCCAGCCCACGGTGGAGGTGGGTCAGGCGGTGAAGTGCGGTCAGCCCATCGGCTCGGTTCCCGAGGGCCAGCTGGGAGTCCCGGTCCACGCCTCCATCGACGGCGTGGTCACCGCGGTCGGCGAGACCATCCACATCGAAAGGCGGGCATAGAGCCATGGATCCGGCGCTGAGGAACATCCAGCTGGCGGCCGGCAGCACGCTGGGCGAGAAGCCGGCCATCGGCATGGTGGAGTTCAACAGCATCGCCGCGGGCATCGCCACCGCGGACGCGATGCTCAAGCGCGCTCCCGTGGATCTGCTGGAGTGCCGCCCGGTGTGCCCCGGCAAGTTCATCGTGCTGGTAGGGGGCATGACGGACCCGGTGAACGAGGCCATGGCGGCGGCGGACGAGCGGCCCATCGAGTGCCTGGTCGACCGGCTCCTGCTGCCCAACGTCCACCCCTCGATCTTCCCGGCCATCGTCGGCGCGGTGGAGATGCAAGAGGTCGAATCCCTGGGCGTCGTGGAGACCATCAGCGTGGCCTCGACCATCGTGGCTGCCGACGCGTCTGCCAAGTCGGCGGACGTCACCCTGACCGAGATGCGCCTGGCCAACGGCCTGGGCGGCAAGTCCTTCTATCTGATGGCAGGCGACCTGCCGAACATGGAGGCGGCCATCGAGGCGGCGCTGGAGACGGTGCGGCCCACCGGGTTGCTTGTGCGCTACGAGCTGATCCAGCAGCTCCACGAGACCGTGCGCCAGAAGGTGATGTTCTGATGTTCCTGGCCAAGGTCATCGGCACCGTCGTCGCGTCCCAGAAGCACGAGTCCGTCACGGGCATCAAGATGCTGATCCTGCAGCCGGTGGACGAGTTCGGCGAACCCAACGACGAGCCGGTCGTGGCCGTGGACGGCACGGCCATGGCCGGGCCCGGGGAGATCGTGTACGGCATCGGCAGCCGCGAGGGCGCGCTGGTGCTCGAGAACTGGTTCAACCCCTGTGACCATGGGATCCTGGGGATCGTGGACGAGATCTGCGTGGCGGTGGACGGGATCGACCAGCTCACCGCCCGCTCGGGCAGCTTCGTCGCCCCGGAAGGGGGGAAGTGATGCAGATCGGTCGCGTGGTGGGCACGGTGGTCAGCACCATCAAGGACAAGGACCACCAGGCCCACAAGCTGCTGCTGGTCCAGCCGCTGGGGCTGGACATGGATCCCGAGCCAGGTCAGGACCCGCTGATCTGCATCGACATCGTCGGCGCTGGAGAGAGCGAAGAGGTGATGTTCCTCGACGAGGGAAACTGCGCCCGCCAGCTGCTGAATCTGGATTCGGCCGGGTCCGCCCGGGCGGTGATCGTGGGCATCGTCGACGAACTCGACGTGGAAGGACAGCCGACCTGGCGCAAGAGCGGCGCCTGAGTGCGGCGAGGAAGGGACGGAGCATGCCGTTCGATTGGTATCACTACAGCCCCCCGGACTGGTTCACCGAGGAGACCCCCGCCAAGGGCGAGGCCCAGGTGGCCGACCGGATCCGGGAGCAGGCCCGCATCCTGCGCAACCTGGGTTACGATCAGAAGGCGGCGATGCAGCGCGTGCGGGTCGACCTCAAGTGGGAGTGGGAGATCCCCCGCGGGAAGGCCGTGCCCTGCTGGGACCAGGTCGAGGCGCTGGTCGAGGAGACCTACGCCATGGCCGTGCGGGAGACCGAGTGCGCCTTCCCGGACCCCGAGAAGGTGCACAACGACATCCGCGCGGTCTACGACAAGAAAGCCCTGGACGCCGGCGCCTGCTAGGTCGCCGGTGATCCCACACCGGCGGCCCGCTCGGGGGGAGCGATGACCCAGCGGCCGGAACCCACCCACCCCGCGCCCTTCGCGGGCACCGTGCCCCCTGCCTCCCGACTGAAGGCCCCCGAGGACCTGCTCAAGTTCCTCCACCTCGCTGGCATGGCTTCGGTGGTCGTGTTCGGTATCGTGTTCTTCCTGCTCGGCCTGCGGATCCCGGCGGCGATCGAGGGCGTGTACGCGCTGTTCACTGCCGGTACCCTCACCTGGCTCCACCTGCTCGGCGGGCGGCCCGGCCCGGTGGTCTGGGTCCAGGTCTCGATGGTCCTGCTCGTCGCCGCGGCGATCTCCCTGGTCCTGGGGGGCATCTACTCCTCGGGCGGCTTCATGGTCTGGGGGATGATCAGCCCCGCCGCGGCGCTGATCTTCCTCGGCCGCAGGCCCGCGGCGATCATCACCGTCCTGTTTGCACTGGCGCTGGTCGTCGTGGCCGGCCTGGAGCCCTACCTGACCCCGGTGAACACGCTCCCCGAGTGGCTCCGGGGTCCCTTCTCCGCCGCGAACATCCTGGGCTCGTTCTGTCTGGTCATGGTCACCCTGATCTACTTCTTCTGGCGCCTGCGGGGGGAGCAGGAGCAACGGGACCGGGCCACCCAGACCGCCCGGCGCCTCGACGGCGCGCTGGTGGCCGTCAGCCGGCACGGGAGCGTCGCCCGGCGTGACCTGCCGGGTGCACTGCGGGGCATGCTCGAGGTGGTGGTCGACGAGCTGGAGGTCGCGCGGGCCGATGTATGGAGGTTCGAGGCCGACCGGCGGCACCTCCGCTGTCTCCAGAGCGCCGGGAACGCCGAGGGATCACCCGCCGCCGGTGAGATCGTCGACGCCGCGTCCTACCCCGTCTATTCCAGGGCACTCCAGGGCGAGCGGGTCGTCGTGGTCGACGACGCGCGGACGGATCCCCGGACCCACGAGCTGGCAGGGGACTACCTCGCTCCCCTGTCCATCGGGGCATTACTCGGCGCGCCGATCTGGCTCGGCGGGACGCAGGCGGGGGCGCTGTACCTGGGCCACCGGGGATCACACCGCCGGTGGACCCGCGAAGAGGTCAACTTCGCCGCGTCGGTGGCCGATCTGGTGGCCCAGGCCTTCGAGATCCACGAGCACGACAGGGCCGAGTCCGCGCGAGCGTCGCTGGAGGACCGGCTCCAGCACACCCAGAAGCTCGAGAGCCTGGGCATGCTCGCCGGCGGCATCGCCCACGACTTCAACAACCTGTTGGTGGGCATCCTGGGGCGGGCCGACCTGGCGGCGACGGCGCTGAGCGACGACAGCGAGACCGGTCCGCGGCGGGTCGGCGAGCACCTGGAGGCCATCGCGGTGGCGGGTCACCGGGCCGCGGACCTCTGCGGCCAGCTGCTGGCCTACTCGGGGCGGGGTCACTTCGTGGTCGAGCCGATGGACCTCAACGAGGTGGTCCGGGAGGTGGCCTCACTGCTCCAGGTGTCGGTGTCCAAGCGGGCCAGCGTGGACTACCGGTTCGGCACGGCGCTGCCCTGGCTCGAGGGGGATCCGACCCAGGTCCGGCAGGTGGCGATGAACCTGGTGACCAACGCCTCGGAGGCCCTGGAGAGCGGCATCGGGAGCATCACGGTGGCCACCGGACGGATCCACTGCACGGTGGAACAGCTGGCGGCGATGGACCACGCCGAGGGCCCTCCGGGTGACTACGTCTATCTGCAGGTGACCGACAGCGGCCATGGCATGGATGCGGAGACGCGGGCCAGGCTCTTCGATCCGTTCTTCAGCACGCGCTTCACGGGGCGGGGGCTGGGCATGGCCACCGTCCTCGGCATCGTCCGGGGACACAAGGGCGCCATCGAGGTATCCAGCTCCGCAGGCCGCGGCACCACGCTGCGGGTCCTGTTCCCGGCCCGGGACTGGGTCCCCGGGGACGAGCCCGAGGACACCGTCGACAACCCGGCGACGGATCGGCGGGGCAGCGTGCTGCTGGTGGACGACGAGGCGGTTGTCCGGGAGACCGTGGGGGCGATGCTGGAGGGAGCGGGCTACGACGTGGTGACCGCCGCGGACGGTGAAGAGGGCCTGGAGCGTTTCCTGAACGATCCAACGGAGTTCGCCTGCGTGGTCCTCGATCTGACCATGCCGCGTATGGGCGGCCGCGAGGTTCTCGAGGCCATCCGACAGCGGTCCTCCGACACCCCTGTGGTGCTGTCCAGCGGGTTCAGCGAACAGGAATTCCACACCCGATTCGGCGAGGTGCAGGGGGTGCGGTTCGTCCAGAAACCCTTCCGCGGCGCAACGCTGATCGAGGCCATCGACGCCCTCTGCGCGACGGACGATTCCTGAGATCGCTCCAGTCCGCGACGCCTGCGCCGATGGTATAGAAGGGTACGATCCCCGGGAGCCCCATGACCGATTCGTTTCAGAAGTACCTTCTACTCCATGATCTGGTGCGGTCCGTTGTGTGGGACGACGAGATCGAGTTCTTCGAGAGGCTGGAAGAGGAGGTCCGCGAGGACATGGGGATCACCAATCTGGCGATCTCCGAGCTGCGGGAGGGATCGTGGCAGATCCTGTACACGGGCGGCTCCCAGGACGGTGAGCCCGAAGCGGCCCGACCCTTCGATCAGTTCACCGCCACCAAGGAGGCGCTGCCGGCCTTCGTCCTGACCCCGGGGGGGAACGTGGGCTACGACGCCCACTTCAGCATCCTGTGCCAGGACTCGGTCCGGCGGCTCCTCTCGGTGAGCGATTCCCAGGGGCGCCGCAGCTTCCAGCCGGACGAGATCAACGCCCTGATCACCATCGCCCACACCATCGCCGTCCTGCTGGACAACAAGCGGATGCTCAAGGAGGACCGGATCACCGGGCTGCCCAACCGACGCACCTGCGAACGCAAGCTGGAGTCCAGCATGCAGCGGGCCCGACGCTACGGGGTGAGCTTCTCGGTGGCGATGCTGGACCTGGATCACTTCAAGCGGGTGAACGACACCTACGGCCACGACATGGGCGACCAGGTCTTGCGGACGGTGGCCGACCACCTGCGCCACGCCCTCCGTCTCTCCGACTTCGTGGGCCGCTGGGGGGGCGAGGAGTTCGTCCTGGTGCTGGAGGAGGCCCACCCCGTCGACGCCCAGATCCGCATGGAGCGGATCCGGGAGCAGGTCAAGCAGCAGGTCTTCCACGCGGGCCCGGACTCCTTCCACGTATCGTTCTCGGCGGGCATCGCCCTGCTGGACGAGGACCCCAAGCTGGCCGAGACCGTGATCAGCCGGGCCGACGTGGCCCTCTACAGCGCCAAGAAGTCCGGTCGGGACCGGGTGGAGGTCGATCCCCACTCCCTGCTCTCCAGCGAGACGATGGTCGAGCCCCAGATCGAGATCGAGGCCACCGACGAGTAGCGCGCTCGCGGTGCTCCTCGCGCGGCCGGCCGTGCTACCGTTGGGGTCCCTCGACTGCGGCGGACGGAGGCACGATGGAGACCCTCACCGAACACGAGATCGCCCGGCAGATGTACGACATCCTCCAGCGGCACAAGGGCCAGCCCCACTACAAGCGGCTGCGCATGCGTCTGCGGGACCTGGGCAAGAACGTGAACGACGAACGCCAGCAGTTCCGCCAGCTGCAGAAGGCCTGCCGAGAATCCGAGGAGCTGGCCGAGGAGCTCAGGGACGGGGGCCTGGGAGAGATCGCGATGCTGAACACCCTGATGCCCGACGCCGCCGTGGGCCAGCTCGTCAACGGTTTCAATCGCCTGGTGGAGCGTCACTGGGAGGACTGGTAGGACCGGTCCGGTGACCTGAGATGCCCCAGCCGGCCCCTCCCCCCACCCCGGGCCGGCGCCCGCCGTGGGGTCTCCTCTTTCCCGTGGCGATCGCCACGGCCCTGCTGTTCGCGCTGATCACGACCGACGGAAGCATGGGAGATCCGCCCCCGTGGTCGGGGCTGGTCGGCCTGGGCCTGGCGACGGCGCTGTGCACCGCGTGCGCCCTGTGGGCCGCGCGTGGGGGCCGCTGGATCCGCGGAGCCACGGCCCTGGCGCTGGTGGCCCTGGCGCTGGCCGCGGGGCTGGAAGCCTTCCGCCCCGGTTGCGCCCGGGGGCACGATCTGTTCCAGCACCTGTGGGGACTGTGGTCCACCTGGCGCTGCGTCCTGGACGGGGATCCGGTGCCCCGCTGGAATCCCTACCTGGGCACGGGCATCCCCCTGCTCCAGTTCTACTCGCCCCTGAGCTTCGCGGTCGCCGCCCCCGCCCAGGCCCTCGGGGCCTCCCCGGTCACGGCTCTACGCTGGTTGATCGTCGTCGCCCAGCTGGCAGGGGTGTTCTCCACCTACGGCGCCGCCCGCTGGCTGGGCGCGTCCCGGCCCGCGGGCCTGGTCGCAGCCGCCCTGCTGGCCCTGGCCCCCTACCACTTGCTGGACCAGAACGTCCGTACGGCCATGGCCGAGCTGCTGGCCTTTCCCTGGCTACCGCCCCTGTTCGCGGCGGGGTTCCGCGTGGGCCGCGGCCGCGGCGGTGCTCCGCTGCTGCTGATCTGTCTGGCAGGGCTGGCGCTGACCCACGTACTGACTCTGTACATGGCCCTGCTGGGGCTGATCCCCATCGCGCTGGCGGGCTGGGCAGGGGCCGGCCCTGACCGACGATCCGCCGCCCTGTCGTTCGTCGGCGCGAGCGCGGCCGCGGCCGGGTTGACGGCCTGGTGGTGGCTCCCGCTGATCGCGGAGATCGACCACACGTCCGCCGGTGAGGTGTTCTACGACGCCGAGTCCATGCTGGGTCAGGCCGTGTTCGCCTGGGAGCCGGTGCACCGGCGCATGTGGGAAGGGTTCGCGTACCGGGATCCCGCAGGCGATCCCACGGCGGTGCCCATGTACTTCGGTTGCGCGGCCCTGGCCCTGGTGGTGCTCGCCGCGGTGCGGCCACGGCGCCCGGGCGCGCCCTCCGGTCCACGGCTGGATCCCCGGTTCTGGGCGGTGGCCGCGGCGGCCTTCCTCCTGCTCTCCCTGCGCGGTCCGGCTCACCTGCTGTGGCACCTGCCCGGGGCGAGCTCGCTGCAGTTCCCCTGGCGGCTCTACGGACCGGCCACGGTCCTCGCCGCGCTGGCAGCCGCCGGCGCCGTGGACGCCTGGGCCGCGCGGGGGCTGCCGCGCCTGGGGCCGCGGGCGTGTACCGGCGCGTTCGCGGCCGTGGCCCTGGGCGGCCTGGCCCTGGGCTCCCCACCCGTACACGGGAGCGCCGCGCGGCTGCCGGGCGACCCGGGCCCGGGGCAGGTGCACAGGACGCCCCACCGGCG
>CAZITQ010000286.1:4086-10232 GCA_964542165.1 uncultured Rickettsiales bacterium | reverse complement strand
GTCTCGGTCTCGGTCTCGGTCTCGGCCTCGGACTCGGCCTCGGACTCGGTCTCGGTCTCGGTCTCACCAGGGGCAGCAAGCTGCCCCTGCCACCCGGCGCCTTCGTCATTCCCCGACGTGGGTGGCAGGGGCAGCTCGCTGCCCCTGTTCACCGAGGCTCCGGCCACCGCGTCCCCGCCGGCCCCGCCGTTCTCCCCGAGGTACCTCGCCGCCAGCACCCCGCCCCCCACCAGCAACACCAGCGCCGCCACCACGGCGCCCCCGATCCAGCCCCGGCGCCGGGGCTGCATGACCGCCCGCTCGTCGGTGGACCACTCCACCTCCGTGGATCCCTCGACCTCCCCGGTCGCAGCGGGAGGTTCGGCCCCGCCCGAGAACACCGAGACCGTCGCGTCGCCGGTCCCGGCCGCGGTCTCCAGGGACTTCGCCGAGAAGCCCGGGTCCGTCTGGAACACCGACGAGAACTGCTCCCAGCCGGCCGATTCGGGCTGCGGGGGCGGGATCGGGGTCTCGTCGGACAGCACCCCCAGCTCCGCCGAGGTCAGCCCCGGCTCGCGCGCCCCGTCCACCGACATATCCTTGCTGTCGACGATCTCGCGGGTCTCGGTGTGGTCCATCGACGGCATGATCCGGCCGATCACCTCGGCCATGTCCGCCTCGGCGGGGTACTCGCGCCCCAGGACCCGCAACGCGTCCCCCATCGCCCGGGCGTCGGCGAAGCGCTCGGCCGGGTCCCGCGCCAGGGCCCGGGACAGCAGCTCCGCGCTCCCCGGGAAGGCGACGTCGGCCTCCTCCAGCGACTGGTCCAGGTCGGCCTCGATGATCTTGTGCATCAGCGCGATCAGCGAGTCGGCCGAGAACAGGGAGCGGCCGGTGACGACCTCGTAGAGGACCACCCCCAGCGAGAACACGTCCGAGCGTGGGGTCAGCTCCCCCTCGCCCGTGATCTGCTCGGGGGACATGTAGCGCGGCGTACCCTTGACGAACCCCTCGGCGGTCGTCTTGTAGAGGTTGGACGCGGCCTTGGCGATGCCGAAATCGCAGATCTTGGCCGTGCCCTCCCGGTCGACCATCACGTTGGAGGGCTTCAGGTCCCGGTGGATCAGGTCGAGGCGCTGCCCCCCCCGGCTCCCGGAAGGAGTGGGCGTAGTGCAGCCCCCGGCAGACCTGGATCGCCAGGTCGACCACCGCGAAACGGGGCAGCAGCACCCGCCGCCGCCGGCAGAGCCGGACGATGCCGTCGAGGGTGGCCCCCTCGACGAACTCCATGGCCAGGTAGTAGTGGCGACCCTCCTGGCCGAACTCGAAGATGTCGACGATGTTGGCGTGGTGGAGCAGCCCGCCGATGCGGGCCTCGTTGATCATCGACTGGATGAACTTGGGGTCGTCCTGGACCACATGGGGCCGGATCCGCTTGATCGCCACCCGTTTGGCGAACCCCATCGGCCCGGGCAGCAGCGCCTCGTAGACGCTGCCGAACGCGCCCTCGCCGATCTTGCGGACGATCCGGTACTTGCCGAACTGGGCGCCCGTCGCCTCCCGATCGCCCTGGCCGCCCCCCGTGTCCACGCCGCTCCCCCTCTACCGCACGTACTCGTCGAAGGCCGCCTTGTCGTCCGCGTGGGCGCGGGCCTCCTCCGGGGTGATGCGGCCGCGGATCATCAGCCGCAACAGGCACTGGTCCATGGTCTCCATGCCCGTGGAGCGGGTGTCGGCGGTCTGGATCAGCGAGCGCAGCTGGTGGGTCTTGCCCTCGCGGATCAGGTTGGAGACGGCGAAGGACCAGGTGAGCATCTCGACGGCGGCCACCCGGCTGAGGCCGTCGACGGTCTTGCACAGCCGCTGGGAGACCACACCCTTGAGGGACATGGACAGCATCCCGCGGATCTGGTCCTGCTGCTCCTCGGCATAGGAGTCGATGATCCGGTCCACGCTGCGGGCCGCCGAGCTGGTGTGCAGGGTGCCGAACACCAGGGTCCCGGTGGCCGCCAGGGTGATGGCCAGCGAGATGGTCTCGTTGTCCCGCAGCTCCCCGACCAGCACCACGTCCGGGGACTCGCGGAACGAGGCCCGCAGGGCGGCGGCGAAGCTGTCCACGTCGCGGCCCACCTGCCGCTGGGAGACCACCGAGCTGGCCGGGTTGTAGACGAACTCGATGGGGTCCTCGATGGTCAGGATGTGCTTGCGGTGGCGGTGGTTGATCGCGTTGACGATCCCCGCGAGCGTGGTGGACTTGCCGCAGCCGGTCGGGCCGGTGACCAGCACCAGCCCGGACTCCAGGTCCACGAACCGCTCCAGGGACGACGGCAGCTTGAGGTCCTCCAGGTTGGGGGGCCGGTCGGGGATGACCCGGAAGGCGGCCGCCACCCCCTCGGACTGGGTGTACAGGTTGACCCGGAAGCGGCCCACGTCCGGCAGCTCGTACGCGAAGTCCAGGTCCTGGTTCTCCTCGAACTCGGCCTGCTGCTCGTCGGTCAAGATCTCGAGGATGAAGCGCCGGGTCTCGTGGGCCGACAGCTTGCGGAACTTCACGTGGATCAGGTCGCCGTTGTAGCGGATGACCGGACGGCTTCCGGCGCAGAAGTGCAGATCCGAGGCCTTCTGCTCCACCACCAGCCGCAGGAAGGAGTCGATGCGCGCCATCAGCCCGCCCCCCCCGCCGGCGGCGACGGCGACCCGTCCCCCTCGCCCTCCTCCTCGAAGAAATGGGCGAACAGCTTCTTGTCGGTGGCCTTGGCGTACGCCTCCTCCGGGGCGATCACTCCCCCAGTGGCCAGCCCGAGCATCTCCCGGTCCATCAGCCGCATGCCCAGCTCGTAGCTGGTGGTGATCGCGCCGGGGATCTGGTGGGTCTTGCCGTTGCGGACCATGTTGGCGATGGCGTGGTTGTTGAGCATCAGCTCCACGGCCAGGATGCGGCCGTCGCCGTCGGCCCGGGGCAGCAGCTGCTGGCAGAGCACGCCGCGCAGGCTCTCGGCGATCATCACCCGGATCTGGGGCTGCTGGTGGGGTGGGAAGGCGTCGAGGATGCGGTCGATGGTGGCCGCGGCGCTCACCGTGTGCAGGGTGCCGAAGACCAGGTGGCCCGTCTCCGCGGCCGTGACCGCAAATCCGATGGTCTCCTTGTCCCGCAATTCGCCCACCAGGATCACGTCCGGGTCCTCCCGCAGGACCGAACGCAGCGCGGTCATGTAGTCCCGGGCGTGGGTGCCGATCTCCCGCTGATTCACCAGCGCACGGTGCTCCTTGCCGTGGACGTACTCGATGGGATCCTCGAGGGTGATGATGTGCCGGGCCTGCTCCCGGTTCACGTGGTCCATCAAGGTGGTCAGGGTGGTGGACTTGCCCGAGGCGGACGGTCCCGCGATGAGTACCAGCCCGGACTCGAAGCTGGTGAACTCCAGCACCCGGTCGGGCAGGTTCAGCTGCGAGAACGGAAGCACCTCGTCGGCGATCACCCGGAACACCACGTTCACGCCGCCGTGCTGCTGGTACACGTTGACCCGGAAGCGGTAGTGCTCGTTGCGGCTCTCGTACGAGGTGTCCACGTCCCGCTTGCTGCGGAACTCCTGGAGCTTCTTGTCGGACAGGACCGCCTCACCCAGCCGGCGCGTCTCGTCCGGGGTCAACACCCGCTCGTGCAGGGGTTGGATCGCTCCCATGACCTTCATGGCCGGTTGACCGCCGGCCACGATGTACACGTCGGTGGCGCCCCGGTCCTTGGCGGCTTCGAGGAGCTGGTCGACGAAGGACTTCGACGCCGCCACCTGCTGGTCCACCCGGGAGCCGTCGACCTCGATCTGCATCGACTCCAGGATCGCCAGGGCCCTCTCCCGAACCGGCCGGTCCACATCCTCGGAGACGCGCCGGACCTCCTCGACGATCTCCAGCGTTCCGATCCCCTCCAGCGCCGCCAGGACCTCGAGCCGAAACTCCTGGCTGCCCCCCTTGAGCAGCTGGCCCAGGTAGGGGATGGCCCGGGGGTCGCCCAGCCGCCCCAGCGCCTCGACGCAGACCCAGTGCAGCTCCCGGCGCGTCAACAGGTTGACCAGCACCGGTGTGGCTCGCTGGTCCCCGAGCTCGCCCAGGGCCTCGATGGCCCGCTCCTGGACCCACCAGTCCTCGTCCTCCTTGGCCGACTGGGCCAGGCGGGGCACCGACCGCCGATCTTGCAGGCGGATCAGCACCTCGACCGCATAGCGCCGCACGATGTCCGACGGATCGTCCAGCAGCTCGATCACGTGCTCGGTCATCTTGTTGCCCGCGATGTTGACCAGCACCTCGGTGGCCCGTTCGCGGACCCACCAGTCCTCGTCCCGCAGGTGGCGGACCAGCCGCCGCCACAGCTTGCCCTCGCGGTCACCGATGTCGTTGATGATCTCGATGACCGCCCGCCGCACCTGGACGTCGGAGCTGTTCATCATCAGGACCAGCATCCGCGCCAGATCGACCTTGCCGGTCCGCCCGAGGGTGGACAGGGCTTCGGTGGCCTTGTTGCGCAGGGCCAGGATCTCGGACTCCAGCATCCGCACCAGGTCCGGGATCACCGCGTCGTTGCCGATGGTGACCAGGGCGTCGACGCAGGTGGTCTGCAGCTCGATGTTCGGGATGCGTGAGACCTCGCCGATGGTTGCGATCGCCTCGGGGGTCGCCAGGGCGGCCAGCGCCCCCACCGCCGCCCGAGCCACGTAGCGGTTCTCGTCCCAGACCAGCTCGGTGATCTGGGGCGTGGACTCCTCGTCCCTCCACTGCCCCAGCCCCCCGCAGGCCCGGGCGCGGATCCTCGGATCCTCGTGGGCCAGCAGCTGACGCAGGGCGGTGCAGGCCTCGGACCGCGCGGCCTTCATGTACCGCTCGTCGGACAGGAGCTGGATCACGCGAAGTCGCTCGTCGCGGTTGCAGGCCGGCAGCATCTTCAGCAGGACCGGGATCGCGTAGTGACCGGCGACCTCCACCAGGGTGTGGATCACCTCCTTGCGGCTGGGCCAGCTCTCCTCGGCCGACTCCTCGATCAGTCCCAGGACGGTCTTGCCACCGACCCGACTGAGCACCCAGTCGGCGAAGGCGCGATTCCTGGAGTCGCCTCCGGCGAGCAGGGTGAAGGCCTGGGCGTGCCAGGCGGTGTCCTTGCGCAGCCCGACCAGCACCTCGGCCAGGATCCTGCGGGCCCGTTCGTCCGCCTGGGGGACGAGGCCGATCAGATCCGATGCGATGACGGCCTCGGGGCGCGCCTTGAGCAGCTCCCGCAGCACCTGCTCCATGGCCGCCCGCTGCCCCTGGGTCACCTTGGGAGCCCGCTGGACCATCAGCTCGAACAGCTGGCGCAGACCGCTGTCGGTCACGTCGCGGTTGGCGTGCACGTACGCGGTCAGATCCTCGGGCGAACTCCAGGCCGCCTTGCGGAAGATCGTCTGGTAGTTTCGCTTGGTCATCGCAGAATCGGGGTTCGTCCCCCCACCGGCCGCCCAGTCTAGCGTCTTTTCGGCGTAGAATCCCGGGCCGTGTCCACCCCCCACCGGTCCCGTGTCCTCCCCCTCGCCGCCACCGTCGTCGGCCTGCTCGGCCTGGCCGGTTGCCCTTCTCTGCCCTGTGACCCGCGCCAGCTGCGCGCGGGCTGGGACGCGCTCGCCACGCCCGCGGGCACGGACGAGGCCCTGGACCTGCTGGAGCGGACCTGCGAGCCCACCTTCACCGCTGCCGCCCGCCGCTGGGTCGAGCGGGGGGTGGCGCCGGACACCACCACCGACCTGGGGATCGCTGTCCACGAAGCCTGGGGGGACCTGTGCCCCGACGGTCCGCCCCTGATCGAGGCCACCTCCCCGCCCCTGCTCGACGCCCGGCGGCGGACCTTCGAAGGCTGCGGGGCCGATGTCCTCGGGGTGGGCAGCGAGGAGCAATACGTTCACGCCGCCGGATCGCCGGAGCTGGCGGCGCTGCTGGAGGCCTGGTTCGAGGGGCGGGGTGGCCGGGACGAGGGGCAACTCGCGGCCCTGACGGGCGCGGTCCGGGGGGAGCCGCGGGTGCTCCTCCCACCGGATACGGACCTCGTGCTGCTGGGCGGGCGGGGGGGCGCCCCGCCGGCGGGGGGGGGGGGGGGGGGGGCCCCCGCCGGGGGGGGCCCCCGGGGGGCCGGCCGGGGCGGCCCG